>CANIRG010000116.1 GCA_947469635.1 Rhodospirillales bacterium
ACCAGGCTTGCGGGCTGGCGCAGGAAGCCGTCCGCCAGCACATCGGAGGCGGAGTAGGCCTGGTCGCCGCTCATGGCGGCAAGCACCGTCGATTCGAGCGCAGCGTCATGGCGCGAGCGAACCGACTGGAACGCCGCTCGCTTGTCGTCGGATGCGTCGACGGCGATATCGTTCAGCCGCAAGTCGAGCGAGGCGCTGAAGCGGGTCTTGTCGCCGTCCCTCTCGGCTTCGGCGCCTACGATGGTCAGACGTGGCGAGACGAACCGGGCCTCGATCCCCTTGTCCCTGGCCAGCGCCTGAGCGTGGCGATCCGATTGCGTCAGGAAAGCATAGGCGGTGAGGCGGCCCACGGCGGCGATGCGATCGCTCCAGGCCTTCGTGAGCTCGGTCTCGCGGGTCAGGACGCTCGCGGGGACCCAGCCGGCCGAAACCGTGATGATGTAGCGGTTGGCGACGTCGAACTGGTTGGGGTAGCCGTCGAATTGCGCCGAGAACAGCTCCCGAACCCGCTCGATACTGCCGCCGCCTTGGCCGCTCTCTGGCGCGATCACCGTGAACAGCAATTGCTGGCGCTTGGCAGCGGCGGCATCGACCTTCGAGACGAATTCTCCCACTCCCGGAAGCACCAGCACGGCCACGCTCTTGCCGCTCTGCAGCCGGTAGCCCATCTGCAGATCGCGGCCCACCACGTCGGCGACCCGTATCTGGCCGGCGGGCTCGCGCACCGGCACGCCTGACGGCCCGTCGGTGATCAGCGTGAGTGCAACACGGTGATATTCGGCATCGGCGATCTTGTCGGCGGGCTTGAGGTTCGGTGCCTTGGCACGCCCGAGCAGGGCCTGCCGCAGCAGGGATCGGTCGAGGTCGTTGCCGGTGCCGGACCAAAGCGTGCCCAGCGCGCCACGCAGCACACCGCCATAGGTCTCTGCCTTGATCTCCTCGGCCACGAATCTCTCGATCCGGGCCGGATCGTTGCCAAGAGCCGTGGCCTTCTCGGCGATATAATCGAAAGCCTCGACCGGCGTGGCCCGTGGCCAGAACCAGTAGAGCAGCGCCACGATTGCCAGCGCCACAAGGGTCGTGGATACGACCAGCCGCCGCTTGGGCCGATTCAGCCTTTTCGCAATCATGACCACCTCTCGCGAAGGCGTTGCTGCGCCATTATCCTAATTCGGCCGTCGCGCGTCACCGGAATCCGGAGCTGCCGCCTCGTGGCGGGCCGTGTTCGATCCGGCATTGATCCCGGCGACAGGGAGGCATCGGTTGGCTAAGCTCGAGTCGTCCTGATCGGCGCGCCGGGAGTTCGTGTCCAATGGGCCTTGATGCCAAAATCGCGGGAGGCGTTGCGGCCCTCCTGATATCGGCGGCCCCCGCATTCGCGGACCCGGTGTTCGAAGCCATCGCGTTGCCGCACCTCGCAGGCGTGCGCCATGGCCTCAACGCCGACAGCACCGCGCTCGGCTTCGCGCCTCTCCCGACAGGCGGCGGTCGCGGGCCGGCGCTGATCCATCGCGACGGCAAGGTCCGCGTGCTCGAACTGCTGGGGCCGGGCGCCTTTCCGGCCGCGTTGAACGATGCAGGCGATGTCGCGGTCGACATCCAGCCCGGCGGTCCTTGCAGGACCGAGCCGGCGGAGATCGTGTGTACGCGGCGTGCTTTGGTGTGGCAGGCGCTCGCGGGACAGGAGCCGCGCGTCCGCGAGCTCGGCACGCTGGGCGGGCCGCGCAGTTTTGCCCGTGCGATCGACGGCACCGGCAAGGTCGCGGGCTGGAGCGACCTCGATCGTCGCACAGGTTCCGCCACCGGCGCGGCCTTCGTGCAACGTGCCTTCATGCATGCCGATGGACGCATGGTCGAGCTGCCGGGTCTCGGCGGCGAGCACAGTCGTGCGCTGGCGATGAACGCAAAAGGCGAGATCGCGGGCTGGGCGATGGATGCACAAGGCCGACGTCGCGCTGTCCTGTGGCGCGACGGCGTCGCGCGCGACCTCGGCACGTTGGGCGGTGCGGAGAGCGAGGCGCAGGCGATCAACTCTCGTGGCCATGTCGCCGGCTGGAGCCTCGATGCGCGGGGCCGGCGTCGCGCCTTCCTGTGGCGCGGCCAAGGCATGCTCGATCTCGGCACGCTGGGCGGCGGGCAGGCCGAGGCCGCCGTGCTCGTCGGCAACGCCAGCATCGTGGCGGGTTCGGCCGAAAATGCCGGCGGTGAGCGGCGCGCCTATTTCTGGTGGGACGGCAACGAGCTCGATCTCAACCAGCTCGTCGCACCGGGGTACACGACTCCCGCCGAGGCGGCGTTCCTGTCCGACGTCGTGGCCATCAATGACCGGATGGAGATGGTGGCGACGTTGTCGGCGGGGTCGTCGCGCGACGGCTCCCTGCGCTTCGTGAAGCACGTCCTGCTGATGCGGCGCGGCACGCGATGACGCGCCCGGCACATCTCGACTGCGGCCTTCCCCCTCCGCCCGTATGACGGAGGAGGAAGTCTTTCATTTCTCATCTCGTCCCACGTCTTCGGGGGAGGGCAGGGAGCGGAAAGCGACAGCGCCGGACTGCAATTGGACAGAGCTCAGCCCGGCAGACGCGAGAGGAACCGCACCAGCCGCTGCGTCATCGGTGCGAACAGCTTTGCGGTGAAATAGCTCCCGGCCGCGCGCTTGCTCGCCTCGCCAACGGTCGGATAGGGCGGCACGAAGCTCGCCATGGCCGCGATCTTCAAGCGCTTCGAGATCGCCAGGCACCAGGGCTGGATCAGCTCGCCGGCCTGAGGCGCCACGATGCTGGCCCCCAGGATACGGCCGCGCGAATCGACGATCGCCTTCACCAGCCCTTCGGTCCGGCGCTCGGCCTGGGCGCGGTCGTTGTCCGAAAGCTTCCAGCGCAGCACCTTGATGCCCTCGCCATGCTTGTCGCGCGCCGCACGCTCGCTCAGGCCGACCTGCGCCAACTCGGGATCGGTGTAGGTGGCCCAGGGCACGATGGACGCGTCGAGCCGCACGGGCAGGCGGAAGAGGGAGCGGATGAACAGGGATGCTTCGTAGCCCGCCATATGGGTGAAGGCGTAGAGGCCGTTGCAGTCGCCGATCGCCCAGACACGACGGTTGGAGGTGCGCAGCGAGGGATCGACCGTGATGCCGTGTTTCGTGAACGAGACGCCGGCCTTGTCGAGATCGAGCGCCTCGACGTTGGGCGCGCGGCCGGCCGCGACCAACAGATGCGAAGCCTCCAGCCGCTCCCCGCCCTTCAGCACGATGTTCGTACCCTCGACACGTTCGATCACGGCGCCGTCGCGCAGGTCGACGCCCTCGGCCTTCAGCTGCTGCACGACGACCGCCGACAGTTCCGGATCGTCCTTGGCGAGGAAGGCCACGGCCTCCAGCACGGTCACGCGCGCGCCGAGGCGGCGAAAGGCCTGCGCCATCTCCAATCCGATGGGCCCGCCGCCGATCACCACCAGATGCGTGGGCAGGGTGCGATTGGCGAAGATCGTCTCGTTGGTGAGATAGGGCGCGTCGGCCAGTCCCGGGATCATCGGCAGCGTCGGCCGCGAGCCCGTCGCCAGGACGATGCGCCGCGCCTTGATGCGATGCGGGCCGGCCTGGATCTCGTCGCTCGAGACGAAGCGCGCCTCTTCCGCGAGCACGCGCACGCCCAGCCCCTCGAAGCGCGCCACCGAATCATTGGGAGCGATGGCGGCGATCACCTCCGCCACATGATCCATCACCCGGCCGAAATCGACGCCGGGCTCGACGGGAGCGATGCCGAAGGCGCCGCCGCTGCGTTGCGCGTGCGCCATCTTGGCCGCGGCGATCAGCGCCTTCGACGGCACGCAGCCGTAATTGAGGCACTCGCCGCCCATGAGGCCGCGTTCGATCAGCACCACCTCGAGGCCGAGCTGTGCCGCGCCTGCCGCCACGACGAGGCCGCCCGAGCCGGCGCCGACGATGCAGATGTCGGGCGTGAGGACGTCGCTCATGTCGTGCCCTTCTTCAGCCGGCGATAGAGGATCGGCACCAGAGACAAGGCGGCGAGGCCGAGCAGCGGCAGCAGGATGCGGGCTTCGAAGACGATGCCGAGGTCGGGCTTGCGGCCCGTGTCGAACAGCGCGCCGAAGCCTGCACCCAAGCCGGCATAGACGATGGCGCCCGGCACGATGCCGATCAGGGTGGCCGCTGCGAAGCGGGCGAGCTTCATGCCCAGCAGCGCGGGCACGATATTGACCAGCCAGAAGGGAAAGACCGGCACGAGGCGCAGGAACAGGAGGTAGGCGAAGTCGTCGCGGGCGAAGCCTGCTTCGAGGGACCTGAGGGTTTCGCCGGCCCGGGCGTGGAAGAGATCGCGAAAGGCGGTGCGCGCCGCCACGAACACGGCGACCGCACCCAAGGTCGCGCCGACCACCGAGAGCGCGGCGCCCAGCCAGGGTCCGAACAGGAAGCCGCCCGAAGGCGTGAGGAACACCGCGACCGGCAGCGAGAAGGCCACGGCGAGCGCATATCCCGCCACGAAGATGGCGGCGGCGAGCAGGTGATTCGCCGCGACCCAGGCCACCAGCTCGGCGCGATGCCGGCTCAACATCTCGAAGGTGAAATAGCGATCGAGGCGGAAGGCGAGGAACAGCGCCAGCCCCAGCAGCAGGATCGCCGCGGGAACGAGCCGGCCGAGCATCCGCCGGCTCACTCCGGCAGCCCGGGATCGGTTGCGACCATGCTGGGATGCGAAGCCAACTGCCACCACCAGCGGAAAAGGCGTGGGTATTGGGCGAGCAGGGCGGTGCCTTCGGGCGCCTGGGTGAAATAGGCCATCATGGCGCCGAGGTGGAGGTCGGCCAGCGAGACCTCGGGGCCGACCAGGAATGTCGCTTCGCCTGCCAGGGCCTCGAACGCGGCCAGCACCTTGGCGGAGGCTTCGAGGCCGCGCGCGACCTCGGCCTCGTCGACGATGGTGCCGACGCGGGCGCGGAAGACGCGCTGGGAGAAGACCTGCCGCACCATTGGCCAATAGCCGTAGGAATCGACCACGGCGATGATCTGGTCCATGCGGGCCAGCGCTTGCGGTGTCGTCGGCTGCAGGGCGGGGCCGTCGAAGGCACGGTCGATATAGCGGGTGATGGCGGCGGTCTCGTAGAGGACGAAGCCGTCATGGTCGAGGGCCGGCACGCGGCCGAAAGGATGGAGGGCGAGATAGGCCTCTGGCCGGTCGGGTGCAAAGGGGTTCACCTCGACCCGCTCGCAGGCCACGCCCTTCTCGGCCAAGGCCAGCCGGGCGATGCGGAGATAGACGCTGTAGCGGTAGCCGTGGAGGATCAAAGCCATGGTGCAATATAGGGGGCGACATCGAGGCTTGGGCTGGCGTTGCAAACGAGTTTTTGCTTTTTGCCAGGGTGTGAGTCGTGAGACGTGAGACAAAATGGCCTAAAACCCTTCTGCCATCGGCATCGAAAGCGTCTCACGAGGGGTGAGACGGTTTGAGACGTTTGAGACGGTCGCGGGTCGAGACGCTATCGCATTGACACAACTCGCCGGCGGCCTTCCCCTCCGCCCCTCGGGCACTTCCCTCGTGTGGCGGGGGAGGGCAGGGAGGGGGAAAGCGACAGCGGGC
Organism: Rhodospirillales bacterium; assembly: GCA_947469635.1. Taxonomy (GTDB): domain Bacteria; phylum Pseudomonadota; class Alphaproteobacteria; order Reyranellales; family Reyranellaceae; genus Reyranella. The sequence continues at coordinate 5,598 of CANIRG010000116.1, forward strand.
TCGTTGACTCGGGGGCCCCCCGCGCTTATTACCCTCCGCCTACGGATTTTGCCCCCGCCCTGCTTGCGCGGGGGCGATGTGTTTAAAGGAGTTGCGTGATGAAACGCACCTATCAGCCGAGCAAGCTGGTGCGCAAGCGCCGGCACGGCTTTCGGTCGCGGATGGCGACGGTCGGCGGCCGCAAGGTCATTGCCAATCGCCGTCGGTCGGGCCGCAAGCGCCTGTCGGCCTAGTCGGCATCGCTAATTTGGCCCCGGCTCGCCCCTCGGCGCGACCAGGGCGTCTACCCAACCGCCGGGATTTCCTGCGTGTCCAGGCCGGGCAGCGCTGTGCCATGCCGGGCTTCGTCCTGCAGATAGCGCCGGCGCCTGCCGATCTCGCCCTCCCGACGGCCCGCGTGGGCTTCACCGTGAGCCGCCGGGTCGGCAATGCCGTCGTGCGCAACCGTGTGCGCCGCCGCCTGCGCGAGATCGCCCGCATGATCATCCCCGGCCAAGCGCGGCCCGATCTGGATTATGTGCTGGTCGGCCGCCAAGGCGCCCTGGGGCGCGATTTCGCCAAGCTGCGCCAGGAACTGGTCGAGGCGCTGAAGCGGTTGAAGGCCCTCGCCCCGCCTGCTGCCGTCGCGACGCCATGACCGTACCGAATGGCTTGCGCCCGGCCCGGCAAATCGCCAGTTTCCGGGCCGCATGGTGAACCTGCTCTTGCGCGGAGCGATCCGCTTCTACCAGCTGACGCTCGCCTATTTCTTCGTCGGCGCCTGCCGCTACGAACCCTCGTGCTCGGCCTATGCCGCCGAGGCGGTGGCGCGGCACGGCGCGTTGCGCGGCGGCTGGCTGGCGACGAAACGCCTCTGCCGCTGCGGCCCCTGGGGCGGCGTCGGCTACGATCCTGTCCCTACCGCTGCCCCGTCCTTCAGGCCGCTCTCCTGCGCGCCGACCACACTGGCTGAAAAAGTTCGCTGACCATGGACCAGAAGAATTTCATCCTCGCGATCGTCCTGTCGGTGGCGATCATCATGGGCTGGCAATATGCCTTCCCGCCCGCGAAGGCGCCGCCGCCCGCGCCGACGACGCAGACCACTGCTCCCGGTGCTCCAGGGGCGCCCGGCACCACCACACCGGGCGCGCCGCGTCCGGCCGGCACGCCCGGCGCGCCGTCGACGGGGCCCGTCGCGCAGAAGGTCGTCAGCCTCAAGGAGGCGCTGGAGCGCAACCCGCGCATCACCTTCAGCACTCCCGAGCTGCTGGGCACGATCTCGCTCAAGGGCGCGCGCATCGACGATGTGCAGCTCGCCAAGCATCGCGTCGAGCTCGATCCCAAGAGCCCTCCGGTGCAGGTGCTGTCGCCCGAGGGCACGCTCCATCCCTACTACGCCGAGTTCGGCTGGTCGGCCGATCCCGCGGTGAAGGTGCCCGGCCCCGATACGCTGTGGGCGGCCAGCCAGACGGCGCTCGCGCCCGGCAAGCCGGTGCGCCTGTCGTGGGACAATGGTGCGGGCCTGCTGTTCGCGCTCGATCTCTCGATCGACGAGAATTTCATGTTCGACGTGAAGCAGACCGTCGAGAACAAGACCGACAAGCCGGTGACGCTGTTCCCGTGGGGCCTCGTCGTGCGCCACGGCGAGCCCAAGGCCGAGGGCACCTACATCCTGCATGAAGGCCCCTACGGCGTGTTCAACGGCAGCCTGAAGGAATTCGGCTACTCCGACTTCAAGGACAACAAGCAGCAGAAGATCTCGACCACCGGCGGCTGGGTCGGCATCACCGACAAGTTCTGGATGGCGACGCTGGCCCCCGACCAGAAGAGCAAGGTCGACGTGACCTTGAAGGGCACCGGCGCCGGCGCCGACATCAAGTACCAGATCGACTATGTCGGCAGCGGCATCACCATCGCGCCGGGCGCCTCGGGCGGCACCGAGGGCCATCTCTATGCCGGCGCCAAGATCGTGCGCGTGATCGATTCCTATCGCGAGAAGTACGGCATCGACCGTTTCGACCTCACCATCGACTGGGGCTGGTTCTGGTTCTTCACCAAGCCGCTGTTCTGGCTGCTCGAGTGGCTCTACGTGCAGCTCGGCAACTTCGGCCTTTCGATCCTGGTCCTGACGGTGATCGTGAAGGCGGTGTTCTTCCCGCTCGCCAACAAGTCCTATGCGGCGATGAGCAAGATGAAGAAGCTCCAGCCGGAGATGGAGAAGCTCAAGGCGCGCTACGGCGAGGACAAGCAGCGCATGAACCAGGAGCTGATGCAGCTCTATAGGCGCGAGAAGGTGAACCCGGCGGCGGGTTGCCTGCCCATCGTCGTGCAGATCCCGGTGTTCTTCGCGCTCTACAAGGTGCTCTACACCACCATCGAGATGCGCCATCAGCCGTTCTTCGGCTGGATCCACGACCTCAGCGCGCCCGATCCCGCGACCATCATGACCGGCTTCGGCTTCTTCCCGTGGCACGTGCCGGAGTTCCTGCAGTTCTTCAACATCGGCCTGTGGCCGCTGCTGATGGGCGTGACCATGTACGCCCAGCAGAAGCTCAACCCGGCGCCGACCGACCCGGTGCAGGCGAAGGTGTTCCAGTTCCTCCCCATCATGTTCACCTTCATGCTGGCCCCCTTCTCGGCCGGCCTGGTGATCTACTGGGCCTGGAGCAACACGCTCTCGATCGCCCAGCAGTACATGATCATGCGCCGCCACGGCGCGCCGATCGGCAACAAGCCGGCGCCCGCGGCGCCCGCGCCAACGCCTGCCGTCACCGACGGCACCGCCGGCAAGAAGGGCGGTTCGTCGGGCAAGGGCGGCAAGAAGCGCTGATGCCGGACAAGGATCCGCCGCAGGACGATCCGGACAAGCATACGCCGGCGCAGATCGAGGCGGCGCGCCGGCTCTTCGCCGGCCCCTGCGATTTCGTGTCGGGTGCCGCCAGCCACGAGTCGCTGCCGGCGATCACTGCCCTGCCCGAGGTCGCCTTCGCCGGCCGTTCCAACGTCGGCAAGTCGAGCCTGGTGAATGCGCTCACCGGCCGGCGCACGCTGGCCCGCGTCTCGGCCAACCCCGGCCGCACGCGGCAGATCAATTTCTTCGACCTCGCCGGCACGCTCTGCCTGGTCGACCTGCCCGGCTACGGCTTCGCCAAGGTCTCGCGCACGATGAAGGAGGACTGGCAGGGCCTCGCCTCCGATTATCTGCGCGGCCGGCCGACGCTGAAGCGCGTCTGCCTGCTGATCGATTCGCGCCACGGCGTGAAGGACAGCGACCACGAGACCATGAAGAACCTCGACGGCGCCGCGGTGTCCTACCAGCTGATCCTGACCAAGGTCGATCAGCTCCGCGAGGCCGATATCGCCAAGGCCATCGCCTCGGCCGAGGCGGCGGCGCGCAGGCACGGCGCGGCCCACCCCAAGGTGCTGCCGACCAGCAGCGAGACCGGCTTCGGCATTGCCGAGCTGCGCACGGGGATTGCTCTCCTGGTGTAGGTCCCAAGCCCTCCAGGCATCGCCGGCGATCCCTATCCCAGCGGGACAGCTGCGATCTCGAGATGTAAGCTCCGGGGCATGTCCCTGTCCTCGATGCACGCACCCTTCTCCGGCCTGCTTGCATGTATCGGTCTTGCCATGGCTGTGCCGGCGCCGGTCTTCGCCCAGGCCGAGGCCTGTCCCGCCGGCAAGATCGTGGCCTCGCCGACCGGCATGCGTGACCAGTATTATCGGTCGGTGATCCTCGGCGTCGACGTGCGCCATGCCCTCCAGTGCCGCGTCCACCCGCTGGGCTATTCGAGCGACGACGATTCGGCTTGGCCGCCGGGGATGCTGAAGGAACCGTCGGCCGCGACGAAGCCGGTCGGCCCCAATGCCGCCGATCCGCATCTTCTCGCCGCCAGGCCGAGCGGGGGCGCGCCGGCGCCGGCCAAGGCGATGGTCCTGTCGCCTGGCGCCTACCAGTGCCCCAAGCCCGACATGGGTTTCACCATCGTCGATGGCGCGAACTACCGCGATGCCACGGGCCGCGCCGGCACGGTGCTGTTCGATGCCAAGACCGGCAGCGTGGTGTTCCGCGGTGGCAAGCTGCACAACACGGCCGGCACGTTCGCGCAACCGACAGCGCCAGGCCGGCCGGCCGCCATCACCTTCACCGTCTCCGGCGAGGCCTGTCCGCTCAAGATGTGACGCTGCCGCCTCAGGCCGCGTCGTGAAAGATCAGGCCGAGGGTGAAGCGCTGGCCGCTGCGCAGGCTCGACACGCCATGCCGCATCGCCGTGCGGTGATAGCCGCGTGAGCCCTTCGATGGCCGCTCATTGGTGGCGAAGATCACGGCGTCGCCCTGCCGAGCGGCACCACCTCGCCGCGCGACTGGGCGCGCGGCCGCTGCTCCACCAGCATGAACTCGCCGCCGTCGAAGTCGCGCCCCGGCGCGTTCAACAGGATCGTCGCCTGCAGCGGAAACACCAGCTCGCCGTAGAGGTCGCGATGCAGGCAATTGTAGTCGCCCGGCCCGTAGCGCAGCAGCAGTGGCGTCGGCCGCTTCTGGCCGCCCTCATGGCATTGCCGCAGCCATTCCTTCAGCGTCGGCGGAAAGCGCTGCTCGCGGCCCAGCATCTCGTTCCAGCGGTTGGCGACCTCGGCGAGCGCGGGATAGAGCGCCTGGCGCAGGCGCTCCACCGGCTCGGGCAGCGGATAGGTGAAATACTGGTACTCGCCCTGGCCGTAGCCGTGGCGCTGCATGACGATGTGCTTGCGGAAGCGTGCCTGCTCCGGCCATAGCGCCGCCAACGCCCGACACTCGGCAGGCGCAACGAGGCTCGGCAGCACGGTGAAGCCGCGGGCGGAAAGCGCGTCGCTGTCGATCTGGTTTCCGGTCATGCGGACATACTGACGCCGGGCCCGCACTTCTTCTATCCGCGACTCGCCTGATATATACTGCGGCCTTGGCCCTCTCCCGGCGCGGAGAGGGCTTTTGTGCAACATGGGACGGGAAAGATGGCCGAGCCAGTGCAGCCCGACAAGGATCAGAGGCGGCTCATCCGCATGGCCGAGACCATCTCCCAGGCGCTGCCCTACATGCGACGGCACACCGGCGCCACCTTCGTGGTGAAGTACGGCGGCCACGCCATGACCGATCCCAGGCTCGGCGACCTGGTGGCGCGCGACGTCGTGCTGATGAAGCAGGTCGGCATGAATCCGATCGTGGTCCACGGCGGCGGCCCGCAGATCAACAAGATGCTGGAGCGCGTCGGCCTCAAGAGCACCTTCGTGAACGGGCTGCGCGTCACCGATGCCGCGACCATGGAGATCGTCGAGATGGTCCTGGCCGGCTCGATCAACAAGGCGATCGTGGCCGACATCAACGAATGCGGCGGCATCGCCGTCGGCATCTGCGGCAAGGACGGCAACCTTATCCTCGCCCGCAAGGTGACCCAGATGCGCGATCCCAAGACCGGCGAGCTGCTCAATGTCGACCTCAAGCAGGTGGGCGAGCCCGCCAAGATCAACGTCATGGTGCTGGAGCAGCTGCGCAAGGCCGATGTGATCCCGGTGGTGGCGCCGATCGGCTTCGGCGTCGACGACGAGCTCACCTACAACATCAATGCCGACACCTCCGCCGGTGCCATCGCCGGCGCCATGAAGGCCAAGCGCCTGCTGTTCCTGACCGATGTGCCCGGCGTGCTCGACAAGAACGGCCAGCTGATCGAGGACATGACGGTGGAGCAGGCGCGCGCGCTGATCGCCGACGGCACCATCTCCGGCGGCATGATCCCCAAGGTCGAGAACTGCATCGACGCGGTGAACAGCGGCGTCGAGGCCGCCATCATCATGGATGGCCGCGTGCCGCATGCGCTGCTGCTCGAGATCTTCACCGAATCGGGCCTCGGCACCATGGTGACGCGTTCCTAGGGTGCGGCAGCAAGGGTGGCCGAACCGGTCTTGAAACGCCTGATTTCATTGCATATTTAGTGCACATGGCCACCTTGCCCATCCTCACGGCGCCCGATCCGCGCCTCAAGAAGAAGTCCGCGCCCGTCGACTCGGTCGATGCCGAGGTGCGCCAGCTCATGGACGACATGCTGGAGACGATGTACGCCGCGCCCGGCATCGGCCTCGCCGCGCCCCAGGTGGGGGTGCTGAAGCGCGTCGTTGTGCTCGACATCGAGCGCGAGGACGTCAAGACCGGCCCGCTGTTCATGGCCAATCCCGAGATCGTCGAGGCCTCCGACGAGGACCTGTCCTACGAGGAGGGCTGCCTGTCGGTGCCGGAGCACTATGGCGAGGTGGTGCGGCCGGCCAAGGTCACGGTGCGCTACCTCGACCGCGACGGGAAGCAGCAGGACATGGCGTGCGAGGGGCTGCTCGCGACCTGCGTTCAGCACGAGATCGACCATCTCGACGGCGTGCTGTTCATCGACCACATCTCCGCGCTCAAGCGCAACATGATCCTGCGCAAGCTCCTGAAGGCCCGCAAGGAGAAGGAACGCGACGAGGCCGAGGGCAAGCCGGCCAAGGACAAGGAACCGGCGCCGGCATAGGAATTGCGGTACACCTCCCGGCTCAACCCGGGAGAGCATCATGACGCCGCGCCAGATCGACCTGGTTCAAACCAGCTTCCAGAAGGTGGTGCCGATCGCCGCCAAGGCGGCCGACCTCTTCTACGACCGCTTGTTCGAGATCGCGCCCGAGGTGCGGTCGCTCTTCCCGGCGGATCTCACATCACAGAAGCAGAAGCTGATGACGATGCTGGGAACTGCGGTGACCAACCTGCACCAGCTCGAGACGATACTTCCCGCGGTGAAGGAACTGGGCCAGCGACACAAGGGCTATGGTGTGACGGCGGCGCATTACGCGCCGGTCGGTGCGGCGCTGCTGTGGACCCTGGAAACCGGCCTCGGCCCCGACTTCACGCCCGAGGTGAAGACGGCCTGGACCGAGACCTACATGGCCCTGTCGGGAGTGATGACTGCCGCGTAACCCTTTGTCTTCTTCATATTCCTCTCCCCCTTGGGGGAGAGGTTAGGTGAGGGGGCCTCTCTACTTTTCGCCGTCGGCAAACACGAAGCCGATCATCCTACCTCCACCAGCGCGAACCTGTTCGACTGTTGCATCATCTGGCAACGGATGATGATCGGCATTGCTGACTATCCATTCCACGCCATCGCTGCCGACGCTTATGACAGCGGCGGCGAACGCCGAAAGAAGGATTTCCGCTCGATGGGAGTTCTGGCCGCCTTCGGGATACGGCATGACGTGGAAAAAAGGGTTCTTGGTTGGGATACCATCACGGGATGCTAGCCAATCACGCTGCGACGAGATGAATATCCAGTTGCCTCGTTGATCTACCCGAGCCGGTGTCGCTCCCAACAAGATAATCTGCTGCAGGAGAGCGGCGGCACAGTAAGACGGACTTGGCGCGCCTCCGAGGTGCCCACTGTAGAACCTTCTGATCACCCCGACGGGGTCGCTTATGACTTGAAGGTCATCGATCGTGTATTTCCGCACGGCCATAAAAATTGTTCCACGCCTTATATGGCTCGTCGGCCAACCCCGTCACCCAGACTCTCCCCCAAGGGGGAGAGGAGCATGGAGAGGGTTGTCGTTACTGCGCCGCGATCTTCGCAGCGTCGGGGGCGAAGGTCCGCTCCATCTCGCGGCGGAGCTTTACCGCGGTCAGCGTCTCGTCCATCGCCACGTCGGCGTAGGTGAGCGACTGGCCCGCCTTGATCGGCCTCAGCAGCTTCACATTGTGGGCGAGGCCGAGCGGCAGGCTGCCGAGGCCGGTCGACTTCTCGGCCGGGAACAGCTTGCCGTAGACCGTGTAGCCGCCCTCGCCGTCCAGCATCTCAGCCGCCTTGAGGTCGCGCTTGGCAGTCGCGATCACGTCGGCATGGAAGCCGATGGGGCAGCCGGTCGGCTCCTTGCGCAAGCCGACCGAGGCCACCGAGATGCCGACCTCGAGCCCGATCAGGTGCCAGCGCTTGTACATGACGGAGTGCCGGCCCGACGGATCGGTCTGCAGCATGTACTCCTCGAAGCAGTTCTTCTGGTATTCGGTGTTGGCCTCGAACACGACCCACACGCCCTTGCGGATCTCGTAGGGGATGGCGCGGCCGTCCTTCTCCAGCGACGAGGCGACCTCGACCTGGCCCTTGTGATGGAGCTGGCCCCCTTCCGACACGGGGCGCATCACGAACGGCAGGTCCTCGACCGAGCAGGGCGGGAAAGCGAGCCCGTCCGGCGCCGGTGTCAGGCCCGTTGCGTTGGAGACGGCGGTGCTCTCGATCGCGGGCTTGGAGCCGTCGAGGAAGGAGTTGAACATCTTGGGATTGAGCCCGCCGCGCTTGGCCTGCTCCTCGTTGAGGCCCCAGTATTTCCACACCGTCTCGGGCGTCGACTGCGCGAAGTGCGGCAGCCATTTGTGGCCACGGCCGGCCGCCGTCACCGAGAAGCCCGAGGCCCGTGCCCAGTCGACGAGTTCGCAGATCAACGCCGGCTGGTCGCCGTAGGCGAGGCTGTAGATCACGCCCGCTTCGGCGGCGCGGCGGGCGAGCAGCGGGCCGCAGAAAGCGTCGGCCTCGACCGTCACCATCACCACGCTCTTGCCGTTCCTGAAGGCTTCGAGCGCATGCTCGACGGCGGCGATCGGATCGCCCGTCGATTCGACCACGACGTCGATCTCGGGATGGGAGACCAGCGCCTTCCAGTCGTCGGTGAGATAGGTGTTGCCGTTGCGCCGCGCCTCGGCGAAGGAGCCGGCCGACGTGATCTCCGGCTTCCAGCCCAGCCGCGCCAAATTCTCGCGCGCCCGCGGCGGCGACATGTCGGCGATGCCCAGCAGATGGATGCCCGGCGTGGTCGGGATCTGGCTGAGGTACATGGCGCCGAACTTGCCGGCGCCGATCAGGCCGATGCGCAGCGGGTTGGCGTTGGCGGCGCGCTCGAGCAGCATGCGATGGAGATTCATTTTCTTCCTCCCGTGTCGGTTCGTTATTCGGCGGCTTGCTTGCGGGCCGCGGCGCGCGTCACGCAATCGTCCTCCCAGGCATCGAGCGGCGTGAAATCGCGATGCGCGATATAGGCCGGGCGCTTGTAGCGACGGATGGCGTTCTGCACCGAGTTGTAGGTGACATAGATGATCTGGCGGTCCCACGGCGACATGTTGGGCGGGCTGCCGTGCACCAGCGTGCCGTGGAAGAAGATGGCCGAGCCGGCAGGTCCCTTGGGCGCCACGATGCCGCCCTGCTTCACCAGCTTGGCGATGGTGTCGTTGTCGATCACCCACAGCGGATAGGAGGTCGTGGTGACGTCGTGCTTGGCCTCGATCGCGCCCTTCTTGTGGCTCTGCGGGATGAAGTAGAGAGGGCCGTTGAACTCGTTCACCTCGTCGACGAAGACCGCGAGGTTCATGGCGCGCGCCTCGGGCATGCCGTCGTCGGCTTTCCAGGTGCCGTAGTCCTGGTGCCACTGCCAGACGTCGCCATCGAAGGCAGCCTTCCCGTTGATCTTGAACTGGTGGATGTAGGTCTTGTCCTTGAGCAGCTGCTCGGCCGGCTCGACGAAGCGCGGGCTGTGCACGAGCGCCTCGAACACCGGATGG
>CANIRG010000117.1 GCA_947469635.1 Rhodospirillales bacterium
CACCCATACGGGCCCGCGGCGCGGCGACGTCTTCGCCGAATCGACCTTCGCCAAGCAGATCGCGATGATCGAGCACAATCTTATTCCGGCGGTGGTGAAGGTGGGCAATCTGCAGTCGTTGAGAACCATCGCCGACGTGCGCGACGCCGTGCGCGCCTACTACATGCTCGTCACGGTCAATCCGACCGCCGGGGCCTATTACAACATCGGCGGCAAGCATTCCTGCACCATCGGCGAGATTCTCGACAAGCTGCTGTCATTCTCACCGCTGAAGTCGGAGATCCGGATTGAGGTCGACCCCGACCGGCTGCGTCCCATCGACGCCGACCTGCAGGTACCGAACACAGCCAAGTTCGAGGCTCATACAGGATGGCGGCCCGAGATCTCGCACGACAAGACGCTGCGCGACCTGCTCGACTACTGGCGGCAGCGCGTGGCGACCGAAGGCAATCGCTTCCTGACGCGCTGACCCATCCTCTCCTTGAGGCGGCCGACCAAGCTGGTATATCTAAATCTATGTTGATGGCGATTTCGCGAACCCCCTACCGAATCTCGTTCTTCGGTGGCGGAACCGACTACCCCGATTGGTCTCGAAAGCACGGCGGCGCCGTGCTTTCCATGGCGATCAACAAGTACTGCTACATCACGGGCCGGCATCTGCCGCCCTTCTTCGGTATCAGGCACAGGATCGTGTGGTCGCATATCGAGACGGTCAGCGCGATCTCGGAAATCCTGCACCCGGCGGTGCGCGCCGGCCTGCAGGCCACCGGTTTCGACGACGACGAGGGCGTCGAGCTCCACCATCAGGGCGACCTTCCCGCCCGATCGGGGATCGGCTCGAGCTCGGCGTTCGCCGTCGGCCTGATCAACGTTCTCCGCGCCATGCGCGGGGTGAGCATCGAAAGGTACGAGCTCGCGCTGGCCGCGATTGATCTCGAGCAGAACAAGCTGAAGGAAACGGTCGGCTGCCAAGACCAGATCGCCAGTGCCTACGGCGGCTTCAACGTCATCACCTTCAATCCTGACGGCAGCTTCGACGTCGCCCCGATCAATCTGTCGGACGGGCAAAGAGACGAATTCGAGCAGCGCTTGATGGTTTTCTACACCGGCACCAGCAGGCTTTCGACAGCGCTGGCCAAGCAGCTCGTCGACAACATCGATGGCAAGACGAAGTCGCTGAAGCGGATGCAGGCCATGGTTCCGGAAGCAGTCGATATGCTCCGCCGCAGTGATTTCGAAGCCTTCGGCCACTTGTTGCACGAGACCTGGACACTGAAGCGCTCGCTCACCGGCGCCATCAGCACGACGACAATCGACAGGATCTATGATGATGCATTGCGGGCTGGCGCCCTGGGGGGCAAGCTCCTCGGGGCGGGCGGCGCAGGCTTCATGGTCTTCGTCGTCCCGCGCGAGAATCGTGATCGCGTCCGCGCGGCTCTGTCGCATCTCATCAGCGTACCGGTACGCGCCGACTTCACCGGCTCGACAATCGTCTACCGCCAGGAATAAGCGACATGGAAGTCTTCCCGACCAAGCTCCACTCCGTGCTGCTGATCAAGCCACCGACAATCTTCGAGGATTTCCGCGGCCACTACGTCGAGACTTACAACAAGAACATTTACTACGCGTCCGGCATCCCTATCGAATTCATTCAGGACGACATCTCGGTTTCGCACCGCAACGTGCTGCGCGGCATTCACGGTGACAGCAAGACCTGGAAGCTGATTTCCTGCCTGCATGGGTCGTTCTATTTCGTGGTCGTCAACAACGACCCAGATTCTCCGCAATATCGCCAGTGGACATCGTTCACCTTATCCGATACCAACAGGCTCCAAGTGCTCGTGCCGCCCAAGTTCGGCAATGGCCACCTCGTCATCAGCGAGACCGCAATCTTCCACTATAAGCAAACAACCGACTACGACCGCTCGGGTCAGTTCACCTTGCATTGGAACGACCCGGCCTTGAAAATATGGTGGCCGACCCGCAACCCGATCGTCTCCGAGCGCGATCAAGCAATGCCTTCCGCGAGATGAAACAATCAATGGCAAGCCGCGGAGAGCAGCCCCTCGTTTCGATCTTCATGTCCGTTCGGAACGGAGCCGACTCCATTCGTCGCGCCATCGAGAGCGTACGCGCCCAGACATATCCGAATATCGAGTTCGTGGTCCAGGATGGCGCATCGACCGACGGCACTCTCGATATCTTGCGTAGCTTCGGTAGTGCAATAGCTCTCGTCTCCGAACCCGACAATGGTCCCAATCAGGGGTTCTGGCGCGCCCTCAATCGCTGCAAAGGTGAATTCATTGGCTCATGCCTAGCCGATGAAGAATTGCTGCCTGACGCAGTGGAACGAGCAGTTGAGTTGCTTCGAAAGCATCCTACCACCGGCGCCATCACTGGCGACGCACTCATCACGGACGAGACAGGCGCTACCACCGGATTCTGGAAGAGCGGACCATTCAACCTCATCGATTATCTCCTTTGCGACTATTGTCCCTATTTCGTTTCCAGTTTCTTTCGCCGGCAAGCTTTGCTTGATGTCGGATTGGTGTCCGATGTATGGAGGCCGGATTGCGTGGAGTTCGAACTCTGGTGCCGCTTGGCTACCCGTAGCACCATTGAATATGTCCCGACTACTTTTGCTAAGTACGCGTCCCACCTTGAGCAAAGCACCAACAACACGCGGGATGTCGTTTTTCACTTCACCGGCCGTCTCAGATATATCATTTCCATGTGCAGCGAAGACGGATTTCTTGGTGCTGCTCCCCTTCTGCGGACACTCTTCATCTGGAATCATGCCCGTACTTTCATAAACCATGCCGTTGCAGTAGGACGGCATGAGACAGCCAAGGCGCTCTACAGGATCACCACAGATACTCTTTCCGAATTCGAGCCAGTTCGTCTTGGCGAGATTCTGTACGATGAGAATTACTTGTCTAGAGTGTCAGCGCGCAATGCTCGGAATAAGCTTCTGCAACGTATTCCAGAAATTTTTTCCTTTGCTCTGGGTCAGGAAAGAATGAAAAGGCTAGCGGACAATGCGGAACAAGCCTTGTTCGCCGCCCGATATGATGAAACGGCGCGAGGAGCGTCGCCACTGAAAGCACTGCTGTGGGCTCGACCATCGCAGCCTCTCCCGCTTCCACCACCGCTTGATATGAGTGTAAAAGCTAACCTCTATGCACAATTGGCATCACGCTACGAGGCAGGCAATCAGCCTTTACAGGCGTTAGCACTATGGCAAGCGATCGCTCGCCTCGCGGGGTTGCCTGGGTCCCCATTTGACTTGGGTGATAAGCGTATCGGCTACACCCATCTAGCCAATGTCAAATGATCGATTTAAAGACTAGCTGGGCAGTCATGCCGAAAGTTCTCCACACCGAACCGCCCAATAGCAAGGCCTTGCGACCCCGCGAGGTCGTTGGCATTCTCCTGATGAAAGATGCGTTGCCTGCCGCATGGACGCGTCGACAATACTGAGCCCGCTACACGGGTCTAGCAACCATCGCCTCATTTGGCGATGACTAGTTCATGGGCTAGTGGGCTTTCTGCTCGAGCGTGGCAGAGCTTGAGAAGCACGGGGACACGAAACTATGGAGAACTTCTCGACTCGCGCGACGACATTTGAGGGCGAATTTGAAGGCGAGCGCTCGAGACGGCGTCTGCGTTATCCAGAATTGAGCGTTGCCATTGAAAGCGGGTTGGCGGGAGGCACGACACTTTGCCAGGAGGGGCTCCTAAGGAAGCCTAGACTGTTGGACCGATCAAAGGTTCTTGCTCTTGGAGACCGCGTTGATAACTTGGTTCGCCGGATGGAGTGCCTTGGGCGAATTCGTCACCACCGACGCGAGCTCGAATGCGACTCATTTGCAAATGGTGAGACGTTCTTTCTGAACCCAGCTGAGATTGAGAATGAGGAAGGACTTGCCCGCGAATGTTCTAGTGTCACCATTCGGGACCCTTTCCTGAACTTGCCTGAAAGTATCCAACTCGCGCTCCACCCGCGTATCATCGGGGTAGCTAGTTCCTATCTTGGTTGCATCCCCGTCTTGAGTTACATCAAGATTGTGAAGACCTTCACCAGCGGGTTCGGTCCGGTGGACACTCAGTACTTTCATCGAGATATAGGAAGTTACTGGATATTAAAGGTATTCATCTACTTGAATGATGTGGATACTGACGGTGGGCCGTTCTGTTACGCGCGAAAGAGTCATATAACGCCTCGAGAGAACGACTTTGGTAGCAATCTCTATATTCGCTTTGCCGATGAGAAGGTCGTTGAGATGTTTGGGAACGAAAATGTCGTTGAATGCACGGGCACTGCAGGCGACGTTTGGTTTGCTGAAACCCTCGGCTTTCACAAAGGCAAGCGACCTCGGTCTGCTCCGCGACGGATCATAATCGCTACCTTTTGCGTCGAAAAGGAAAAGGGCTTCGCCTACAATCCGATCAAGATCAAGACCTCTGATTTGGCAAGCTTAACGCCGCTGCAACGCGCTGTATGTTCTGAACTGGAAGTTGTCCCGGGTTATTAGTCCAACCAGGATCGGAGCGATTCCTCTTGCCCGGCGTCCCTCCTTGATACGAGCTGTTTGTTTTGAACCCGAAGCGGTGGAGAATATTCGTTGAAGATTCCCTGGCTGAGAACTGGAAACGATGAGACTGGCGAAAGACGTTCTGTGAATTATCCTTGGCTATATAAGCATCGAAAGAATGTAACGTCCCAAACTGGTGAAGACGGCGTGCTAGCTGCCATCTTCGAGCGAATCGGCGCTGAAAGCCGATGGTGTGTTGATCTGGGTGCTGGCGATGGACTGTTCATCAGCAATACTTGGCCGCTCATCAATCAAGACAAATGGTCGGCCGTACTGATCGAAGCGGACGATGCGAATTTCAATGTGCTAGCCGAGAGATATCGGGATCGCTCTGACATTCATTGCCTCCATGAATTTGTCGCGCTCGAAAACGGCTTGGACAAGCTACTCGCGGCAACACCTGTGCCCAAGAAGTTCGATTTGCTGTCGATCGATATCGACAGCATGGATTACTGGATATGGAGCGGCCTAAAGGATTATTCACCACGTGTCGTGGTCATCGAGACAAACTGCACGATGGATAAGGACATCGACTTCGTCCAGAATGACCCTAGGCTTCGATTTGGTTCGAGTTCTCTGGCGATGGTCAAACTCGCGCGGTCCAAGGGATACGAGCTTGCGGCCCATCTTGTGTCTAATTGTATTTTCGTTCGTACCGACGAATTCCAGAAACTGAAGATCACCGACAATTCTCTCACATCTCTGTTTACAAGCCCATTTGTTCCGAAAGTCATTTCGGACATCAATGGAGTTCATTACCTTCTAAAGGAGGGGGCTTGGGGATTCTCTGGAATGATACACGCAAATAATGAAAGGCCGCGCGAAGACGGCATGCCCTGCGCAGAACGGTTGAGCCTTCTCGGCGAGATCGGTAGTGGTTACAGCCTCCCAGTGAGCCCGGGCACTGAGTTTGGCTTTACCGCCGCCGTCGAGCAAAACCCCGATCTTTGGACAGTTGTGCGAAATTTCGTCCAACGAATGAAAGAGGCTTATCCGCGCTATCGCAAATTGTGAGCGCTAAGCCTTTCAGAGGCTTGAACGCGACCAATGTTGAGGACAACCTTTGCTTCTTATAAGCTAGCGAGGCGTGGATCAGACTTTGGGTTTTGAATTACAGTTGAACTGCGTTGATTGAACGGCCGGGTTGAAGTTGACCATCGTTTACCGCCATCTGCGGCACCTGTACTCTCGGACTGCATGCCCATAAAGAATTTTCTGTCTTACCTCACGCGAACACGCGCCGCCGATCTTCGTGTCCACACGCTCAAGGCCAACTACAATCTCACCGCGGAACAGCATGCCCGCTGTTTGCCTTTGGTCGCGGGCATCCAGCGCCTCTATGACAACGCGACAGCTTATATCGATCAACGCGGCCTTGACCGCGCGGTAGCGCTGGCGGCCAACGAATGGGCGGACCTTGTACCGGTCGCCGAACTGAAATTCCGGACTTCTTACAACGACATCAACTATCTACGTCTGGGGGCACCGTTCATCGGCTATTACCTGATGATTCTCGATCGCCTGGATCGGCGTCGGTTTCCGGGCGACGGCGGCGAGGACCTCGTGAAAGAGCTTGCCTCAGGAAGCATCCCTGACGACATCGTCGAGATCCATGCCAAGCGCTTCAACGTAGCGGAACGGCTCGCCCATCTCGCCTCGGAGTATGAACGGTTCGTCGAGAATGTGCCCAACCGATACATCGTGGCCGCCCCGCGCATGTTCGGCGAGATGGGGCTCGAGATGAGCGGTGTCGTGGTCAACCCAGACACCAGCATGTGCCAGTCGAGGATCAACGGTCTGCTGGCGGGCGGCGTTATCGACAAGCTGTGGTCGGACATCGCTCGGCGAGGCCGGGCGCGCATCCTCGAGGTCGGGCCCGGCTATGGGGCACTCGCCTATGCCCTGAAATCAATCTTCAAGGATAAATTGGAGTGCATCTGCGTCGACCTGCCGAGTTCGCTTTACTACAGCGCCCTTTACCTCAGTGTGTCGCGCGACGGCGACGGCTGCCACCTGCTCGAGCCCGACGGAAAGGTACCGGAGCGGTTCGATCATCTGTTCGTCGCAAACTACCTGCTCGACGAGTTTGCCGAGAGCCTCGGTCCGATTGATCTGGCTGTGAATACCATGTCGTTCCCCGAGATGTCGAAAGCCCAGGTCAGCTTCTACGCCGAAATGTTCCGGCGGCTGCTGCGGCCCGATGGCGTTGTGTTCGATGAAAACGGCGTCTTCCTGCCCCATCACGTTGATAGCGATGCCATCTTGGCCGCCGTCTTTCCTTACCACAAGCGTGTTGCGTCGATTCTGGCGATCGACCGCAACTGGCAGAGCGTGTGGAGCACGCGCTACATTGGCGAGATCTTCGACCGTAGCGATGCTGCGCTGAACCGCAGTGACTGATGAAGCGGAGTTGAACTGCGAGAGCCTGTTAGATAACGCAGGGAGCGCGGTCGTCGAAACACCGTCGGCCATCCGTTGAAACGCCCTAATCTTACTGTGTCAAAAGAGCAGCCGATTGATTCGGATATTTTACCCGCGCAGCAAGGACATCGCGAGAGGCTTGAGACGAGTACGCGTTCGATGATTGCCGCGGGTGCGGAGGTTGAAGAGGCGAGGCCGATGTGAGCAGGCCACTCAGGCGGCGGCCGGACGCGTACGGCTCTCCCATCATAAATGAATCTTCCAACAGTACATTCAAGCGATAACGCCAAAGCTGCGGCCTTCCGACTTACCTTTCTCACTCAGTTAGAGCCCACAGGGTGCGCCAACGGCGACTGATCCAGCTCGCCCAGCGCACAAAGCAGATGATAGAGCGTGCTCGCCGGCATGAAATCGGTGGCGCATCTTCCGTGCTCGTCCAGCCGATCGATCCACCCGCCGGCCGGCTCCCGAGTGAGGAAGCGATCGCGTAGCAAGCCCACCAGGGTGATCGCTTTGCTTTCCGCGTCTGTGCGCCCAAGCGCCGCCTCCGCGAGGTTGGCCTTGATCGCTTCGGTCATGGGCCAGGCTCGATGCGATGGGGCGCGGACCGAACCGTCGAGCAACACTTCGTCGACGATCAGCCCGGCTGCATCGTATCCGTGAGAATTCGCATGCGCATAGAGGGCATCGACATAGAACTGCACCGGTTGGCCACTGTCGCGTTCGAACCACCGCAGCAGCCAGATCCATTCGTAATGATGGCCCGGCTCGACGATATTGCCGGCCACCCCCACGGCAGGCTCAAGGCGCGCGTTGAAATACTCGCCGAGCGCCCCCACCTCGCGGCGGAAGAAATGCCTGGTGAAAAGGTCGAAAATCTCGGCTGCACGGTCGAGATACCTCCGGTCGGCAGAGCTCGACCACAGCGACAGAAGCGCCTCGAACATATGCATGTGCGGGTTTTGTCGACGCAGGTCGTCACCCGGGGGCACCGAGTCGACGTACCCGCCCCCCTCCGCGGCGCGCAGATGCCCATCGACAAAGGACAAGGTTGCGTCGGCCAGGGCCAGCGCCTCGCGCCGTCCGGTCGCCGCGACATAGGATGCGATCGCCAGCAGCACGAAGGCATGGGCATAAAGGTCACGTTTGGCATCCGCGATGGCACCGTCGCGATGGATCGAGAATATCCACCCGTCGTTTCCGTCGCGCCGATGGAAATCCCGGACCATCGACCCGTACGCCCGCTCGACGATGCCGCTTGCATCGCGATGCCACCCCCGTCGACCCGCCAGCCCAAATGAATAGATCTGGCGCGCCTGGGTCATGAGCCGGATCGGCACGCCAGGCACGCGCTTGCCGGCGAGCGACACGCGCTCCTCGAACCTGTCATGCTCGGAGTCGAAGCCGGAAGTCGACCAGAACGGCAGAGCCTGCCTGGTCGCCCAGTCGCGAAGCGACCGTGCCGTCGACTTGAGTTGATCGGAAGGCAAGAAAACCTCGAGAATTTCTTTGGTCAGCCCAGCAGCTCGTCGACGCGTTCCTTGGGCGACGCCACGATATTGGCCGACAGGGGTGCACCGTCGACCTGGAGCTCGAGAAGGCCGGTGGTCGAGGAGAAGTTGAGGATTTCGTAGCCGAATTCCGTCCGCAGGCTGGAAAGCAGCGTGTCCGCACTATAGCCTTGAGCGCGCAGCGCGCCGTCGTTGACTTCCAGCAGCATCAGCGGCCGCATCGACGTCAGAATGCCGCGGGCACCGGCCACCACGCTGGCTTCGGCTCCCTCGACATCGATCTTCACAAAATGCACCCGATCGAGACCGAGTTCGGCGACGACGGCATCGAGCGTCTCCACCTTGACCCGCTCGAGGCTCGCCGCCACAACATCGTCGTGTGCGAATTTTCCAAGCGTGTTGTGGCCCGAATGGACGCCCTGCGCCAGGCGAAGATTGGCCTCGCCTGCCGACGCCCCAAGCGCCGACGGCACGACCGAGACATTGCCGAACCCATTTCGGTCGAGATTGCGCTGCAGGTTCACGCGCTCCCGTGAGCTTGGCTCCACCGCCACCACCCGACCGTTCGACCCGACCCGCCGGGCCGCGAACAGGGTGTAGTAGCCGTCATTGGCCCCGACATCGACGAAGACCATCCCCGGCTTCAGGAAACGATTGACGAAAGCAAACTCGTTGGGCTCGAACGAACCGCAGACATACAGGCAAAGGCTATTGTCGTTGCCCAATGTCACGTCGACCATCGTGCCGTCATGCCACGGCAGGATGAGCGGGATCTCGATGTTGCTCTTGAACGCTTCCTCCCAAAGCGCACCGCGCCGGCAGGCGAGCCAGAGCCGCTGGTCGTAATATTCTTCGGCGAATCGCCAGCCGGGCCGGCAGAGAAGGCGCGGCTGTCCAGGCGCCAGCAACGCTGCGTAAGCCGCGCCGATGATCGGCGCGCGAGCGATTAGCCAGCGTCCCAGATTGTCGAGGTGGTATCCCACGCCCGAGTAGATCAGCTCCAATCCGCTGGACTTCGCGAACGTTCGACGGCCTGCAACCATGGGCGACTTGACTGGGCCCTCTTATCCCCGTCCCGGCTAAACCACCTTCAGCAGAGCGTCAAGCACGGCGGCACCTCGATGTCGTGTATGATGCGCAATTGGACCCTCGCTTAGGTGGCCGCAGTCCATTGCGGCAGGCGGGCTGAGGAATATAATGCGGCGCGTTCCCTCCAATTCCTGCGGTTCAATGTCAGCGCTGCTCTTCCGCGCCCTCATGGCGATCACCATCGCCCTCTTCCCCCTCTGTGCGTCAGCTCAAGGGCTTCGCGTGGTCGCTCGCGTCAATGACGACGCGATCACCGACTTCGAGCTCGCCCAGCGCATCCTTTTCGCCGTCCGCACGACGGGACTTCAGGACAGCCCCGACATGCGCCAGCGTCTGGCGCCGCAGCTCTTGCGCCAGATGGTCGATGAAAAGCTGCAGATCCAGGATGCCAAGCGGCTGGGGCTGCGCGCCACCGAAGCCGAGGTAGGCCAGCGCTTCGCCGAGCTCGAGCGGGCGGCAGGCATGGGCCGTGGCCAGTTCCGGCAATATCTGCAGAGTGCCGGCATCCCCTACGAAATCGCCGCCCAGCAGATCGAGGCTTCGATTGCCTGGAGCAAGATCGTGCGCCGCCGCGTGCGGCCCCAGGTCGATGTTTCCGAGACGGAGATCGACGACGCCCTTGCCCGCCTGCGGGGCAACGTCGGCAAGACCGAATCGCGTGTCGCCGAGATTTTTGTCCCCATCGACCGTGTCGACCAGGCCGAGGATGCCCGCCGCGGCGCAGAACGTATCATCGAGCAGCTGAAGCGCGGCGCCCCCTTCGGCGCGGTGGCGCAGCAATTTTCCCATGGCGCCACGGCGGCGACGGGCGGCGACCTCGGCTGGATCCTCCCTGGGTCGCTCGATCCGGCGCTCGATACAGCCATCGAGAAGCTTCAGCCGCGCCAAGCCTCGGACCCGGTGAGAACACCAGCCGGCTGGCATATCTTGTACGTCATCGACCGGCGCCAGTTCGCCACCGCGAGACCCGACGACGTCCGGCTCAACCTGGTGCAGTTGACCCTCGCGCTGCCGGTCAATGCCTCGCCCGATGAAACCAGCCGCGCCAGCAGCGACGCCCAGAAGGCGATGGCCGGCGTCAAGCAGTGCAGCGACCTGCACGTCCAGGCACGCCAGCTCAAGGGCGCGACCTCGGGCGACCTCAACGGCATCCGCGCCGGCGACCTCCAGGCCAACCGCCAGATGTACGAGGAAATCCCCCGTTTGCGGATCGGCGGCACGGCTGGACCGTTTCGCGTCGCCGAAGGTCTGCAGGTGGTGTCCTTGTGCAGCAAGGCCGGCAATGACGGGCTCCCCACGCGCGACGCGATCTCTCAGCAGATCCTGCTGCAAAAGCTCGAGGCTGCCGGACGGCGCTACATGCGCGACCTGCGCCGCGTGGCGACAGTCGACATCAAGCGGCCATGACCTCGGCACTGCCGCTCGCCGTGACCATGGGCGAGCCGGCGGGCATCGGTGGCGAGCTCAGCCTGAAGGCATGGCGCGCGAGACGCCCCGAGAGCCGGCCCTTCTTTGTCCTCGACGAGCCGGCCCGGCTGAGGACGCTAGCGCAGCGTCTTGGGCTCGACGTTACAGTGACCGAAATCGGCCAGCCGGCTGACGCAGCGGCTGTCTTTCCCAAGGCGCTGCCTGTCCTGCCCGTCCGGCTGAGGGCGTCCGTTCATCCGGGCCATCCCGACCCCGCAAATGCACCCGCTACCCTGGAGGCGATCGAACGGGCTGTCGGGTTGGCGCTCGCAGGCCAAATCGCCGGGGTCGTCACCAATCCGATCCAGAAGAAAACGCTGCAGGATGCCGGCTTTCCCCATCCAGGCCACACGGAATTCCTCGCCGAGCTGGCTGGTGGCGTCCAGGTGGCCATGATGCTGGCCTGTCCCGAGCTTCGCGTCGTGCCGGTCACCATCCATCTCTCCCTTGCGGAGGCCGTACGAACGCTCGATGCCGACCGCATCGTTCGAACCGGCCGAATTGCCGCTGCCGGGCTCAATTCCCTGTTCGGCATCGCACGCCCGCGGCTCGCCGTCGCAGGCCTCAACCCGCATGCGGGGGAGCAAGGCGCCATGGGCGATGAGGAAATCAGGATCATCGCGCCGGCAATCGCCGCATTGCGCGCCGACGGCCTGGATGTCCGTGGGCCTGCTCCGGCCGACACGCTGTTCCATCCCGCCGCCCGGGCCACCTACGATGCCGCCCTGTGCATGTATCACGATCAGGCCCTCATCCCGATCAAGACCATCGACTTTTCCGGCGGCGTCAACGTCACCGTCGGCCTGCCCTTCATCCGCACCTCGCCCGACCATGGTACGGCGCTCGACATCGCAGGCACCGGGCGCGCCGACCCCGCCAGCCTGATCGCGGCCCTGGCGATGGCCGACGATATGGCGCGGCGGCGCGCGAGCTGAGGTGACTTCCCCGGCATCGGCGGCTGTCGCGGGGCTGCCGCCCCTGCGCGAGACCATCGCCGCCCATGGGCTCGATGCCCGTCGACGTCTCGGCCAGCATTTCCTGCTCGACCTCAATCTCACGCGGCGCATTGCCCGCACCGCCTCTCCATTGGGCGAAGGGATCGTGATCGAGATCGGCCCTGGGCCCGGCGGGTTGACCCGCGCCCTGCTGCTGGAAGGCGCCGCGCGCGTGGTCGCCATCGAGCTGGATCCACGCGCCGTCCGGGCCCTGAGCGAATTGCAAGCCGTCTGCGGGGGGTGCCTGGAGATCGTCGAAGGCGATGCCCTTGGGATCGACGTGGCGACGCTCGGGCCAGCGCCGCGACGCATCGTGGCCAACCTCCCCTACAACATATCGACAGCCCTCCTGGTGCGCTGGCTGCACGCCGCCGGCGACATCGCCGACATGGTGCTGATGTTCCAGAAGGAGGTGGCGGACCGGCTTGCCGCTTCGCCGCGCACCAAGGACTACGGCCGGCTGTCCGTGCTGGCCCAACATGTCTGCATGGTCCAGCGGCTGTTCGATGTGCCGGCCTCGGCCTTTGTGCCGCCCCCAAAGGTGGTGTCCTCGATCGTCCGCCTGACGCCCCGGCCGGCAGCCGAGCGGCTGGCCGATCTCCGCCCTCTGGAACGCGTCACGGCGGCAGCCTTCGGCCAGCGCCGCAAGATGCTGCGGGGCTCCCTGGCTGGCCTGTTTTCCGATCCTGTAGGGATTCTAAACGGCCTCGGCCTTGCGCCCACCGCACGGGCGGAGGAACTCGCCGTGGCGGACTTCGTGCGCCTAGCGGCCGTCGCGCAACGCCTTGACGAAGCCTGACAGGCCGAGCTGCCGCTCGCGCTTCAGACGTTCGGCGGTGAGGATCGATTTGAGCTGGTTCAGGCTGGTGGCGATGTCGCGATTGATGATCGCGTATTCGTACTCTGCCCAATGGCTCATCTCGTCGGCGGCTTTGGCCATGCGCCGGGCAACGATATCGGGCGAGTCCTGGGCGCGTGTGATCAGCCGCCTCTCCAGGTCCCGCGTCGACGGCGGGAGGATGAAGACCGTCACCAGATCGTCACGGCCCTTCTCCTTGAGCTGCTGGGTGCCCTGCCAATCGATGTCGAAAAGCACGTCGCCACCGGCGGCAAGGGCTGCGTCCACCGGCGCCTGGGGCGTGCCGTAGTAGTGGTCGAACACGCGAGCGTGCTCGAGGAATTCCCCGCGGTCGATCATGCCGCGAAAGCTGGCGGCGTCGATGAACCGGTAATCGACGCCATCCTGCTCGCCCGACCTTTTCGCGCGGGTCGTGCACGATACGCTCAGCTGGATTTGCGAATCGTTGTCCAGCAGCTGGCGCGACAGCGTCGTCTTGCCGGCGCCCGAGGGCGAGGACAGCACCAGCATCAGACCACGCCGCTGGATGGCGGTTTCCGAGGCTTCATTCGACATTCTGCACCTGCTCGCGCATGCGCTCGATGGCGCCCTTGAGGTCGATGCCGATGCGCGTCAGCTCGATGTCGGCCGACTTGGAGCAGAGCGTGTTGGCCTCGCGGTTGAACTCCTGGCAGAGGAAGTCGAACTTGCGGCCCACCGGATTGTCCGACCGTGCATCGCCGAGCAGGGAGCGCGCCTGGCCGATATGGGCCGCCAGCCTGTCGAGCTCCTCGCGCACGTCGGCCTTCCCGACCAGAAGAGCGACCTCCTGGGCGAACCGCTCCTCCGACAAGGAGGGCGCCCGCTCCAGCAACTCGCCGAGTTGGGTCGAGAAGCGGCTGCGCACCGTGCCGATTTGCACCTGGGCACGCTCGGCCGCGCGCCGGCAGAGGCCGTCGATCTCGACGACATGCCCTTCGATCACCCGCGACAACGCAGCCCCTTCGGCGGCGCGAGCGGAGACCAAGCCGTTGAGCGCCTCCTGCAACGTCACGCCCAACGCCTTGTCGAGCACGGCGAGCGTCTCCTCGGTTTCCGCCCCCTCCTCCTCTTCCTCGATGACGCCGCGCACGCGCAGCAGTCCATCGGCGGAGGGGGCGGTAGCGCCGGTGCTGCGGCGCACCTCTTCGACCAGGACACCAAGCTCGGCCAGCAGCGCACGGTTGATGCGCAGCGGCTTGGTCTGGCGCTCACTGGCGATGGTGAGGCCGAGCGTGACGTTGCCGCGTTTCACCCGGCCGGTCACGGCCGTCCGCGCAACGTTTTCGAGGCGATCGAAGCCCGGCGGCACCCGGCAACGGAATTCCAGATTGCGCCCGTTGACGCTGCGCGCCTCCCAGACCCAGCGCCTCCGGTCATCCGAACCTTGCGCCCGCGCGTATCCCGTCATGCTTGCGATCAACAAACCACTCCCACTGGCCGCGACACGGCGCGGCATCCTAGTATCAGGGCCATGAAACGCTATTCAAGCATCGTCATCACCGGCGCCTCGAGCGGTATCGGCGAGGCGCTGGCGCTCGACTATGCCGCTCCCGGCATCGCGCTGGCACTGAACGGCCGCGACGGCGCACGCCTGGACGCGGTCGCCGAGGCTTGTCGTGCCAAGGGCGCCGAGGTCGATGCGGCACCGATCGACGTGACGGATCGCGACGCCATCGCCGCATGGCTGCAGCGCTTCGACGACGACCACCCGGTGGACCTGCTGATCGCCAATGCCGGCATCTCGGTAGACAAGGACAATTCCTCGCTCCACGATTTCGCGATCATACGCAAGACCTTCGACGTCAATCTCGGCGGCGTCCTCAACAGCGTGGAGCCGCTGCTGCCGCGAATGATGCAAAGACGCGCCGGCCAGATCGCCATCGTCTCCTCGCTGGCAGGATTCATCGGCCTGCCCTATTCGGCCTCGTACAATGCCAGCAAGGCCGCGGTCCGGGTCTGGGGCGAGAGCATCCGGCTGGCTTTGAGGAAGAGCGGCATTGGCGTCAGCGTCATCTGTCCCGGGTTCGTCGTAAGCAGGATGACCGCCCGGGCACCCTTTCCAATGCCCTTCCTGATGTCGGCGGAGCGGGCGTCGGCGATCGTTCGCCGCGGCTTGGCGCGCAACAAGGC
>CANIRG010000118.1 GCA_947469635.1 Rhodospirillales bacterium
CCAGTGCGGCTACTGCCAGAGCGGCATGATCATGGCGGCGACGGCCCTGCTCGCCGCCAAGCCCAAGCCCACCGATGCCGACATCGACGCGGCGATGACCAACATCTGCCGCTGCGGCACCTACCAGCAGGTTCGCGAAGCCATCCACGCCGCGGCCAAGGCCTAAAGGGAGACTGCAGCCATGACCATTCAAACCTCCCTCGGCCGCCGCAACTTCGTCGTCGGCAGCGCCACCGTCGCCGGCGGCTTCTCGCTCGGCTTCTCCTTTCCCTTCGCGTCGGCCCAGGCGGCCGAGGTGCAGGAGCTCAACGCCTGGGTGGTGATCCACCCGGATGAAAAGGTCGTGATCCGCATCGCCCGCTCCGAGATGGGCCAGGGCACGCAGACCGGTCTCGCCCAGCTCGTCGCCGAGGAGCTGGAGTGCGACTGGAAGAACGTCACCACCGAGTATCCGACGCCCGGCGAGAACGTGAAGCGTAACCGCATCTGGAAGAACTTCTCCACCGGTGGCAGCCGCGGCATCCGCGAGAGCAACGAATATGTCCGCCAGGGCGGCGCCATGGCGCGCGAGATGCTGATCGCCGCCGCCGCCGCCGAATGGAAGGTGCCGGCCACCGAGTGCAGCGCCTCCGACGGCATCGTCAAGCACAGCTCGGGCAAGACGCTGTCCTACGGCAAGCTCGCCGCCGCGGCGGCCAAGCTCGAGCCGCCGAAGGAAGTGAAGCTCAAGGACTCGAAGGACTGGAAGATCGCCGGCAAGTCTGTGCTGCGTCTCGACACGATGGACAAGCTCACCGGCAAGCAGATCTACGGCATCGACATGAAGCTGCCGAACATGCTGACGGCCGCCTTCAAGGCCTCGCCGGTCAACGGCGGCAAGCTCAAGAGCTTCGACGCCGCCAAGGTCGAGAAGATGCCGGGCGTGAAGAAGGTGGTGGCGGTCGACGGCAATGCCGTCGCGGTGATCGCCGACACCTACTGGAGCGCCAAGTCGGCGCTCGACAAGCTCCCGGTCGAATGGGACTTCGGCAAGAACGGCGAGGTCCAGCAGGAAAACATCGTCGCCATGCTGAAGGAGGGCCTCGATGCGACGGAGGCCTTCGTCGGCAACAAGGTGGGCGATGCCGCCAAGGCGATCGACGGCGCGGTGAAGAAGGTCACGGCGACCTACAGCTTCCCCTACCAGCACCACGTCACCATGGAGCCGATGAACGCCACGGCGCTCTACACGGCCGACAAGTGCGAGGTGTGGTGCGGCACGCAGAACGGCGAGGCGGCGCTTGCCGCGGCGTCGGAGGCCTGCGGCCTGCCGATCGCCAAGTGCGAGGTCTACAAGCTGATGCTGGGCGGCGGCTTTGGCCGGCGCGGCCGCGCCGACTATGTGCGGCAGGCGGTGCTGATCGCCAAGGAGATGCCCGGCACGCCGATCAAGATGATCTGGTCGCGCGAAGAGGACATGACGCACTGCCAGTATCACCCCACGACGATGTGCAAGCTGACGGGCGGCCTCGACGCGCAGGGCAACCTGGTCGGCCTGCATATCCGCATCTCGGGCCAGTCGATCCTGGCCTCGCTGCTGCCGCAGAACCTGGTGAACGGCATGGATCCGGCCACCTTCCAGGGCTTCATGGCGAGCGGTCCCGAGGCGGCCTACGGCTACACCGTGCCGAACCTCCTGATCGATCACGCCATGCGCAACCCGCATCTGACGGCGGGCTTCTGGCGCGGCGTGAACGTCAACCAGAACACCGTCTACATGGAATGCTTCATGGACGAGCTCGCAGAGGCGGCTGGCCAGGATCCGCTGGCCTTCCGCATGAAGATGCTGAAGCCCAAGAACGCCGCGGTGCTCAAGGCCGCGGCCGACAAGGCGGGTTACGGCAAGCCGCTGCCGGAAGGTCATTTCCATGGCATCGCGCAGGTCATGGGCTACGGCAGCTTCGTGGCCGGCATTTCCGAGGTCTCGGTCAGCGCCGACGGCGTGCTCAAGATCCACAAGATCACGGCGGCCACCGACACCGGCTACGTCGTCAACCCGGCGCAGGTCGAACGCCAGATCGCGGGCTCCTTCGCCTACGGCCTGACGGCGATGCTGTACGGCGAGATCACGGTCAAGGACGGCGCCGTCGAGCAGACCAACTTCGACAGCTACAACATGATGCGCATGGACGAGATGCCGAAGGTGGAATCGGCGTTGGTGCCGTCGGGCGGCTTCTGGGGCGGCGTCGGCGAGCCGACCATCGCGGTCGCGGGACCGTCGACCCTCAACGCCATCGCCAAGGCGACGGGCAAGCGCGTCCGTAACCTGCCGCTGATGCATCACGAGCTCAAGAAGGGCGCCTGATGCGCAACTGGCTGCTGCCCGCGCTCGCCTGCATCCTTCTGCAGGCGGGCATGGCGCGGGCGGCGGAACCTCCGGGCGTGGCGTCCTGCTCGGGATGCCACGCGACTTCCAAGGCGGTCGACACGCCGGTGCCGCGCCTCTTTGGCCGCAAGGCCGATGAGCTTGCGACGGCGATGCGCGAGTACAAGGCGGGCACGCGGCCCGGCACCATCATGGGCCGGCTCGCCAAGGGCTTCAGCGACGAGGAGATCGCCGCGATCTGCGACTGGTTTGCGGGACAGCCGGACAAATGACGACACGCCGCACCTTCCTCAAGACAGTCGCCGTCGCCACGCTGGCGCCCGCCGTGGTGCGGGCCCAGGGCGCCGCCAATGTCGTCGTCGTGGGCGGTGGCTTTGCCGGCGCGACGGCGGCGCGCACCCTGAAGAAGCTCAATCCGGCGCTCACCGTGACGCTGGTCGAGCCCAACGCCACCTTCACGGCCTGCCCCTTCAGCAATGGCGTGATCGCCGGCCTGCGCGACCTGCTGCAGCAGCAATTCGGCTACGACAATGTCCAGCGCGCGGGCGTGACCGTCGTGCGATCGACGGTGACGGCCGTCGATGCAGGCCCCAAGACCGCGACTCTGGCCGACGGCACGAAGCTCTCCTGGGACCGGCTGGTGATGACGCCGGGCATCGATATCCGCTGGGACGGGCTGCCGGGCTACACCGAGGCCGCGGCCGAGAAGATGCCGCACGCCTGGAAGGCCGGCGACCAGACGCTGCTGCTGCGCCGCCAGCTCGAGGCGATGGAGGATGGCGGGCTGGTGGTGATGTCGGCGCCGGCCAATCCCTTCCGCTGCCCGCCCGGCCCCTACGAGCGCGCCAGCCTGATCGCGCATTATCTCAAGACGAAGAAGCCGAAGTCGAAGCTCCTGCTGCTCGATGCCAAGGACGCCTTCTCCAAGCAGCGCCTCTTTCAGGACGCGTGGAAGAAGCTCTATCCCGGCCTCATCGAATGGGTGTCGCTGAGCCAGGGCGGCAAGGTGAGCTCGGTCGATCCTTCGACGCTCGAGCTCTCCACCGACTTTTCCAAGCACAAGGCCGCGGTGGCCAACGTCATCCCGCCGCAGAAGGCCGGCGCCATCGCGGCGCAAGCGGGCGTCGCCGACCGCACCGGCTGGTGCCCCGTCGATCCGGTGTCGTTCGAATCGACGCTGGTGGCCGGCATCCATGTCGTGGGCGATGCCGCCATCATGGGGGCGATGCCCAAGTCGGCCTTCGCCGCCAATGCCCAGGCCAAGGCCTGTGCGGCCGTCATCGTCGAGAAGCTCGCGGGTCGCGCGCCGGTCGAGCCGCGGCTGCTCAACACCTGCTACAGCCTGGTCGGGCCCGAGTACGGCATCACCGTCGCCGGCGTCTATCGTCCCGACAAGGGGCTGCTGGCCGACATTCCCGGCGCCGGCGGCACCAGCCCGGTCGATGCCGACGATGCCGTTCGCGGGCTCGAGGCGCAGTTCGCCGAGGGCTGGTTCAAGACGATCACGGCCGAAGTGTTCGGTTGATCGGCCATGCGCGCCTGGCCCCTGCTCGCGGTGGCCCTGCTGGCGTGCCCCGTCCCTTCCCATGCCGACGAGGAGCTGCGCTCCTTCCTGATCGTGGGCGATGCCATTCCCGATACGCTGACCGGCAAGCCGGGCGACGCGGCGCGCGGCCGGACCGTGGTCGCGACACGTCAGCAAGGGCTTTGCCTGCTCTGCCATTCCGGGCCTTTCCCGGAGGAGCGCTTCCAGGGCAACCTGGCGCCCAGCCTTGCCGGGGCGGGCGGCCGCTGGTCGGAGGCGCAGCTGCGGCTGCGGCTGGTCGATGCCCAGCGCCTCAACCCCGACACGATCATGCCGCCTTACTATAAGGTGAGCGGCCTGCAGCGCGTGGCGCCCGCCTTTGCCGGCAAGACCCTCCTCAGCGCCGAGCAGATCGAAGATGTCGTGGCCTATCTCGCAACCTTGAAGGACTGACGATGCAGCGACGATCCTTCCTCGCCGGGACGACCGCCCTGGTAGCCGTGCTGCCGCTGGCCTCGGCCCATGCCACGCCCGAGTCATTGCAGGCCGCCATCAGGGAAGTGGTGGGCAGCGCCGCCCTGCGCGAGGGCAAGGTCAAGATCGACCTGCCGGCGCTGGTCGAGAACGGCAACACCGTGCCGCTGGGCGTCACCGTCGACAGCCCGATGACGGCCACCGATCGCGTCAAGGCGATCCATGTCTTCAACGAGAAGAACCCGCAGCCGCACGTCTACACCGCCACGTTGGGGCCGGGCCTCGCCAGGGCCGACATCTCGACGCGCATCAAGCTGGGCGACAGCCAGAAGATCGTGGTCGTGGCGGAGACCAGCAAGGGCGAGTTCTGGACCGCCAGCGCCGACGTGATCGTGACGCTGGCCGCCTGCCTGGAGGACCTCACCTGATGGCCAACGTCCTGATCAACGCGCCCAAGTCGGTGAAGAAGGGCCAGGCCTTCGAGGTCAAGACGCTGATCCTTCATCCGATGGAGACCGGCTTCCGGCCCGGCACCAACGGCACCATCATCCCACGCAACATCATCGAGGACTTCGTCGCCACGTATAACGGCGTCGAGCTCATCCGCCTGAAGCTGTCGTCGGCCATCGCCGCCAACCCGTTCGTGGCCTTCCAGGTCGCCGTGACCGAAAGCGGCACGCTCGCCTTCCGCTGGACCGGCGACGAGGGCTTCGCCATCGAGCAGTCGGTGGCCATCGCCGTCGAATGAGGCGGCTGGCTCTCGTCGTGCTGGCCGTCTTCGCGGCCACCTACGCCTTTGCCCAGACCGCCGACAAGCGCCGTTCGGGCTATGCCGACATGGATGCGTCGGTTCAGAAGATGCAGGACGACGACACCGCCAATCCCGCCATGCTCTGGGTTCAGGAAGGCGAGGCGCTGTGGGGCAAGCCCGTCGGTTCGGCCAATCTCGCCTGTGCCGACTGCCATACGCCTGCGCGTCTGGGCGGCATGGCGGGGGTTGCCGCGCGCTACCCGGCCTGGTCGCCGGCGCTGGGACGGGCGATCGATCTCGAGGGCCGCCTCCAGCTCTGCCGCACGCTCCACCAGAAGGGCCCGGCGCTGGCCGACGAGAGCCGCGAGCTGCTGGCGCTCACCGCCTTCGTCGCCCGCCAGTCGCGCGGCCAGCCGGTCGCCTCGCCCGACGACCGCCGCCTCGACGCGACTCTGAGGTCGGGCGAGACGCTCTACAAGCGCCGCCAGGGCCAGCTCAACCTCTCCTGCGCCCAGTGCCACGACGACAATGCCGGCCAGAAGCTCGCCGCCGTCACCATCCCCCAGGCCCATCCCACGGCCTATCCGCTCTATCGGCTGGAGTGGCAGGCGCTGGGCTCGCTCAAGCGCCGGCTGCGCAACTGCCTGATCGGCGTGCGCGCCGAGCCCTATCCCTACAGCGCGCCCGAGTACGTGGCGCTCGAGCTCTACCTCGCCAAACGCGCGCAGGGCATGAAGGTCGAGGCACCCGGCGTGCGGCCGTGAGGCCGGCCTGATACAACCGTGACGATTGATACGCCGCGGCCCGCGGCCGATCACGATGCGTTTAATTGACGAAGATGGTGGTGGCCCGTATGGCCTCGTGACCCTCAATGCGAGACGGATATGAAGCCGACCGGAAGACGGGCTTTTCTCAGCAGCGCGTCCGCCGCCATCATGAGCAGCACGACCGCGCGGGCGGAGACGACGAAGATCGTCATGGGTACGGCCATGGAGGGCGGCACGGTCGCGGCCTATGGCGGATCCTTCATCACGGTGATGCGCTCGGTCGACCCGATCTTCGAGATCAAGGGGACGCCCACCAAGAACATCATGGGCAACGTGGCGATGCTCGAAGCCGGCGAGGCCGACATCGCCCTGGTGTTCGGCGAGGTCGCCCACGAGCTCTTCGCCGGCATCGGCCGGCCGC
Organism: Rhodospirillales bacterium; assembly: GCA_947469635.1. Taxonomy (GTDB): domain Bacteria; phylum Pseudomonadota; class Alphaproteobacteria; order Reyranellales; family Reyranellaceae; genus Reyranella. The sequence continues at coordinate 6,304 of CANIRG010000118.1, forward strand.
CGACCAAGCTCAAGGTCATCTGCGTCATGTACTCGACGCCCGGCATGTTCGTGGTGCGCTCCGACACGCGTTTCCGCGAGATCTCCGACCTCAGGCGTCGCGAGGTGGTGTGGAACGGGCGTGACTCCGGCCTGGCGGTCCAGGCGCGCTACGTCATGGACGGGCTCGGCCTCGACATCGACCGGGATTTCACGGCGATCTACACCGACCGCATCACCGACGGCCCGCCGATGGTGATCGACGGCCGGGCGGCAGCCCTGTGGGGCGGCGGCCGGCGATGGCTGGGCTTCCTCGACGTCGCCAACAACCCGCGCGGGGCGCGCTTCATCGTGCCGACGGCGGCCGAGATCGAGCAGATCCGCAAGAAGCATCCCTTCATGGCGAGCTTCACCGTTCCGGCCAGCAGCTATCGCGGCCAGCAGGAGCCGCTGACGACGGTCGGCACCTGGAGCTTCGTGCTCGCCCGCGCCGACCTCGACGAGGCGGTCGGCTACCGTCTGGCAGCGGGCCTGCACAAGGCCGAGCGCCTGAGCCAGCTTTCCAAGCAGCTGGCCGAATCGACGGTCAAGAACACCCTGGCCGCCATTCCATCGAAGGATGTGCTGCAGCCCGGTGTCGCGCGGTACTTCAAGGAAAAGAACCTGATGCCAGCTTGATGCGCGGTTGAGATTTCCGCCGCCAGGCCCGACAGTGGCGGCATGGATGCCATCGACCGCAAGATCGTGGCCCTCCTCCAGGAGGATGCCAGCCTGTCGCTGGCGCAGATCGCCCATCGCGTCGGGCTGTCGCAAAGCCCGTGCTGGAAGCGCATCCAGCGCCTGGAGAAGGCCAAGATCATCCTCAAGCGCGTGGCGCTCGTTTCGCCCGAGGCGATCGGCGTGGGCCTCACCGTGTTCGTATCGATCGAGACCGGAGATCACTCCACGAACTGGCTGTCGAAGTTCGCCCAGACCGTGACCGCCATGCCCGAGGTGATGGAGTTCCATCGCATGGCTGGCGACATCGACTACATGCTGCGGGTCGCCGTGCCCGACATGCGGGCCTACGACGCCTTCTACAAGCGGCTGATCGACACCATGCCGCTCAAGAACGTGACCTCGCGCTTCGCCATGGAACGCATCAAGTCGACCACGGCCTATCCACTGCCGCCCGAGCCGCGCGAGACCAAGAAGCGGTCCTGAACCGGGGCCGGGCAGGGCCAAAGTGGACGGCAGGGCGCACGAGCAGTACCGTTTGGAACAACTATCCAATCGGAGCGTTTGATGACCGTGCACGCACTGAAGACAGCAAAAGTCGCCAATCTGCGATCCCAGGTTTCCCCGGAGGAATGGCAGGCCCGCGTCGACCTCGCCGCCTGCTACAGGCTGATGGACCTCTACGGCATGTCCGACCTGATCGCGAACCACGTCTCGCTGCGCGTGCCCGGCGAACCCGATGCCTTCCTGATCAACGCCTACGGGCTGCTGTACGAAGAGATCACCGCTTCGAGCCTGATCAAGATCGACCACGACGGCAAGATCCTCGCCAAGCCCGAGTTCGGTCCCGGCCTCGATTACGGCGTGAATCGCGCTGGCTTCGTGATACACAGCGCCATCCATATGGCCAAGCCCGAGATCGATGCCGTCATCCATACCCACACCTGGGCTGGCATGGCCGTGTCGACCATGGAATGCGGCCTGCTGGCCAACACCCAGACCTCGATGCGCTTCGCCCATATCAGCTACCACGACTTCGACGGTGTGGTGATCGACGTCGCCGCGCGCGAGGCGCTGGTGAACGACCTCGGCGACAACAATGCCCTGATCCTGCGCAACCACGGCCTGCTCACGGCCTGCAAGACGCTGCCCGAAGCCTTCAACGCCATGCATCGCCTGGAGCTTTCCTGCAAGACGCAGATCGCGGCGATGTCGTGCAACACGAAATTGGTCGAAGTCCCGGCCGATGTCGTCGAAGCCACCTACCAGAACTACCAGCCTCACGTGCGCCGTGCGTTCGGCGTGCTCGACTGGCCGGCTCTGCTGCGGAAGCTCGACCGCATCGATCCGGGCTTCCGCGACTGACTTGAACACGCCGACTAGCTCGATACGCGCCTTCGCCGTCGTCGCTTGCGGCTTCTGGACCGCGCCGCGCTACAGGGCGGGCGCGTGGGTGCTGGTGGGCGCCCTGGTGGCCCTTGGCGTCGTCAATGTCGGCATCGCCCTGTGGCTGAACATCTGGAACCGCGACTTCTTCAATGCCCTGGAGAAGCGCGAGGTGGCGCGGCTCTTCGAGCTGCTGTGGACGCTGGCCGCCCTCGTCTTGGTGGCCGCCCTCGCGGTCATGATCCAGCTCCACGTCAAGCGCCGGTTGCAGGTGACGTGGCGGGCGTGGCTGTCGCAGGTCACTATCCTGCGCTGGCTGAGTGCCGGTCGGCAGTACCAGCTCGGCCTGCTGGCCGAGGACGTCGACAATCCCGACGGCCGCATCGCCGAGGACATCCGCATCTCGACCGAGCTCGCCGTCGAGTTCGCCCAGAGCATCCTGCAGTGCGTGCTGCAGCTCTTCACCTTCCTGGGCGTGCTGTGGGTCCTGTCGGGCTCGCTGCCGATCAAGCTCTTCGGTTTCGAGATCGACGTGCCGGGCTACATGGTGTGGTGCGCCGTGGCCTATGCCGTGATCGGCTCGTCGGTCACCTACCTGCTGGGACGCGGCCTGATCGATGCCGGCAACGTGCGCCAGAGCCGCGAAGCCGACTTCCGCTCCGGCCTGACCCGCGCCCGCGAGAATGCCGAAGGCATCGCCCTGATGCACGGCGAGCCCGACGAGCGGCTGCGGTTGCGCGGCTCGCTGTTCGAGCTGCGCACCGCCTGGAACGTCCAGACCCGCGGCCAGGGCAATCTCTCGCTGCTCACCAGCTCGCTCGCCTATCTCGCGCCCATCGTGCCGCTGCTCGTGGCGCTGCCGCGCTATCTCGGCGGCCAGATCGCGCTGGGCGGCCTGATGCAGACCGCGTCGGCCTTCTCCAGCGTGCAATGGGCCCTGTCGTGGCTGATCGACAATTTCCCGCGCTTCGCCGAATGGCGCGCCTCGACCAACCGCGTCGTCCAGCTCCACCTGGCGCTCACCGTGCTCGAGGACAGCGCTGAGGCGCCGGACTCCGCGCGTATCGTGCTCCATCCGGCGGGCGACGCCGATCTCCTCCGGATGATCGAGCTGGGCCTCGCCCGCCCCAGCGGCGAGATGCTGGTCGCGGAAGCCGAGATCGAGATCAGGCGGCCCGAGCGCGTTCTCATTCGCGGCGAGTCGGGCAGCGGCAAGAGCACCATCATGCGCGCCGTCGCCGGCGTCTGGCCGTGGGGCCGCGGCGCCATCCATCTGCCGAAGGGCAACATCACCTTCATGCCGCAGAAGCCCTATTTCCCCTTGGGTTCGTTGCGCGACGTCATGCTCTATCCCGTGGCGCCGGAGGGCATCACCGACGACGACCTGCGCGACATGCTGCACAAGGTCGGCCTCGACCATCTGCGCGACCGGCTCGACGAGACCGAGCGCTGGGACCACATCCTGTCCGGTGGCGAGCAGCAGCGGGTCGCCTTCGCGCGCGTGCTGGTCCACAAGCCGGCCTGGATCTTCATGGACGAGGCGACCTCGGCGCTCGACGAGACCGGCCAGGAGAACATCATGAATCTCCTGATCGACACGCTGCCCGAGACATCTGTGGTGAGCATCGGTCATCGGCCGGGCCTGGAGGCCTTCCACAACCGCGAGCTCACGCTGGTGCCGGGCGAGGAGGGCGCCAAGCTCACCGCGCGCATCGGGGCGCGCTCCCTGGTCGACGTCTACCGCAAGATGTCGGCCGCCAGCCGCACCACCCCGCCCGATACAGGCTTCTGGACCGCGCTGCGCACCAGCCTGCTCGGCGCTTTCCCGCTTCCCCGGCCGACGGAGGAGCTGCCCAAGGGGGGCAGCGAGAAGCGTCGATGACGACGTGACGTCGAAGGCGCCCTTCAGGGCCGCCTCGGCTCGAACGACAACCTCATCCAAAGGACCTCTACAGAACTTCATGGACGCCGATGGCGACCCGGTCGGGCGTGCGGGCGGCGACGCCGACGAATGTCGATCGCTCCATCCATTTCAGCGACGGCTCGGCGGTCTCGAAGCGCGGCGCGGTGCGGAAGTGATAGGAATCGAACGGCACCAGCTCGCCGCGTGACATGCGCGCCAGGATCTCGGAGCTGGCGACGCGCAACCCGTCGTTCTGCACATAGACCAGCGCGCCCGACGTCGCGCGGATGGTGTAGCGCGCCACCACCTCGATGGTGCCGTCGGGCCGCACGATCTGCCAGTCGGCGCCGCCTGGCAGGATCTCGCCCGCGAATCGTGGCCCGTGCACCTCGCCACCCAATATGTCGATGATCCGCCGATGGCCGCGCGCGGTCTGGCCAAGGTCCTGGATGGGGCCGACTCGCGCCTTCACGGCGAAGGCGAACTTCAGGCTGGGCGTGGCGGCGATGAACTTGTCGATGTCTTCCATGATGACTCCTTTCCTCCTCCGGAGACGGGGGAGGGAATCAAGACTTCGGTTTCCCCAGAAGATGGTCGGAGATGATGCGTTGCTGGATCTCCGACGTGCCCTCGAAGATCTTGGTGAGGCGGGCGTCGCGCCAGTAGCGTTCGACGGCGTGCAGCGTGGTGTAGCCGGCACCACCGAATATCTGCAGCGCCTCGGAGGTGACGCGCTCCGCCATCTCGGAGGCGAAGAACTTCACCATCGCGGCTTCCTTGTCGCAGCGCCGCTTCTGGTCGATCTCGTCGCAGACGAAATACATGAGCTGACGCGCCGCCTCGATCTCGGTCGCCATGCGCGCGAGCCGAAACCGCGTGTTCTGGAATTCGCCGATCGCCTGGCCGAATTGCCGACGCTCCTGGGCATAGGCCGTCGCATCCTCCAGCGCGCCGCGGGCGAGGCCGATGGCGCGGGCGGCGGTGTGGGCGCGGGCGCGTTCGAGGCCGGCCGAGATGTAATAGAAGGCGCGGCCCTCCTCGCCGATCAGCGCCGAGCCCGGCAGCCGGCAATCGTCGAAGGCGAGCTCCCAGGTCTTCCAGCCGAAGTAGCCGATCTTGGGAATCGGCGCGCCCTTCACGCCGGGCGGCAGGGTGCCGCGCGGCTTCTCGATCAGGAACGACGAAAGGCCGACATGCTTGCGCTTGGGATCGGGCGCGTCCGAGGTGCGCGCGACCAGCATGATGTAATCGGCGCCGTCGGCGAAGGTGCACCAGTATTTATTGCCGTTGATCACCCAATCGTCGCCGTCGCGGCGCGCGCGGCAGGCAATGTTGCCGAGGTCCGAGCCCACGTCCGGCTCCGACATCGCGGCCGCCCCCAGGAACTCACCGCGGGCGGCGCGGGGCAGGAACACCGCGCGCTGCGCATCGGTCATGCCGCGGCCGGCGCTGAGGCCGTTGCCGCGCGCGATGATCGAGGCGACGCTCATCCAGGCCCGCGCCAGCTCCTCGGTGATCAGGCAATATTCGAAGACGCCGAGCCCCAGCCCGCCATACTGCTCGGGGATGACGATGCCGAAATAGCCCATGTCGGCCAGCTTCTGGATCAGCTCGCGCGGGATGTCGCCTTTCTCGGGATCGAGCTTGTTGGCGACCGGGAGCACCTCCTTCATGGCGAAGGCGCGCGCCGTCTCCTGGATCATGCGGCGCTCGTCGGTCATGTAGCCCATGGCGTTCTCCCCGGTGTTGCGCCAGCATAGTGGCGATGCAGCAAAACCTCGACAACGCGACCATCGATTACGAGGAGCACGGCGCGGGCAAGCCGATCCTCTTCCTCCATGGCTGGACCATGGACCGAAGGCTCGAGGTCGCCGACTACGAGCGCATTTTTTCCACGCGCCCGGGCTGGCGGCGGATCTATCCTGACCTGCCCGGCATGGGCCATTCGATCGCCAAGCCGGGGCTCACCTGCCAGGACGATATGCTGGCGACGCTGCTCGCCTTCATCGAGCGCGTGCTGCCCGGCGAACGCTTCGTGCTGGCGGGTACCTCGCTCGGCGGCTATCTCGCGCGCGCCATCGCCGTGCGACTGCGGCCGCGCATCCGCGGTCTGCTGCTGCGCGTGCCGGCCGTCATCCCCGACACGGCCAGGCGCTCGTTGCCCGCGGCCGGTCTGGCCGCGCTGTCCGATGCCTACGAGCACAAGATGCGCACGCTGGTCCAGCCCGCCATCGATGCGACGGCGCCGCTGGTCCATGAGATCAAGGCCGATCCGGCGCGCTACAGCCTCTCCTTCGATCTTGCCGGAGCGGAGAAGGGTTTCAGCGCGCCGACGCTGATCCTCGCCGGACGCCAGGACACGACGGTGGGCTATCGCGACGCCTGGGACATCGTCGAGAGCTATCCCCGCGCCACCTTCGCCGTGATCGACGGGGCCGACCATGTCTGGCCCGTCGATGACCCCGGCGTGCTGGACGCGCTGGTCGACGACTGGCTGCGCCGGATCGAGCAGGGGTAGAGTAGGCAAACCCTCAGGCGTTGGAGTCTGCTCATGTCGAAATTTCTGGCCGGCGCGCTGGCGCTTCTCCTCTCCGCGACCTCGGCCTCGGCGCAGGAGTGGCCGACCAAGCCGGTCACGATCTACATGGGCTTTCCGGCCGGCTCCGGCGTCGACGTGGTGGCGCGCCTGCTGCAGCCGTCGCTGGAGAAGACGCTGGGCCAGCGCCTGGTCATCGACTACAAGCCCGGCGCCGGCGGCAACGTCGCGTCCGAGGTCGTGGCCCGCGCCCCGGCCGACGGCTACACCTTCCTGCTGGGCACGGCCGCGACGCACGGCGTCAATGCCGCGCTCTACAAGCGGCTGCCCTTCGACGTCGAGACGGACTTCACGCCGATCTCGTCGCTGAACGACGTGTCGAACGTGCTGATGGTCAATCCCGCAGTGCTCGACGCCACGACGGTGAAGGAGTTCATCGCCAAGGTGAAGGCGGCCCCCGGCAAGTACAATTACGCCTCGACCGGCAACGGCACGGGCACGCACCTCGCCTTCGCCGAGTTCGTGCACAAGGCCGGGCTCGACATGGTGCATGTGCCCTACAAGGGCGGGCCCGAGGCGATCCAGGGCGTGCTGAACGGCGACGTGTGCTGCATCTTCAACCAGGTTCAGACGGCGCTGGCGCACTTCCGCGCCGGCAAGGTGCGGCTGCTGGGCGTGACGACCGCCAAGCGCGTGCCCGCGATCCCCGAGGTGCCGACGATCGACGAGGCCGGGGTGCCGGGCTTCGAGAGCTACACCTGGTTCGGCATCTTCGCGCCCAAGGGCCTCGATCCCGCCATCGCCGCCAGGATGAACGCCGCGCTGAAGGTGGCGCTCGCCGAGCCCGAGACCCAGAAGAAGCTCGCCGACCTCGGCAACACGCCGCGCTACGAGACGCTGGAGCAGTTCAAGGCCACCGTGAAGGCCGATCGTGCCAAATGGGCCGCCGTCGTGAAGGCCATCGGCGCCACGGTAGACTGAGCGCCGGGCGCGCGAGACGCGGCACGCCTGGTTACCGCCCGGTAACGCTTTAAATAACATGAAAATAAGCTCCCTGAGGTAATCGCATCTAGTTCGGGGCTCAGTATTGCATTTTCCGCAATATCAGTCTATATAGACCGATGACGGATCGGCAATGTGCGGGAACGCCGAAATGCCAAGGTTCAAGAAGGGCCAGCAGCCCGGCCCCGGCCGCCCGCGCGGCAGCCGCAACAAGTCCACGGTCTGGCTCGACGAGCTGGCCGCCGAGGGTACGGAGAAGCTCATCCGCGTCGTCAGCAGGCACGCCGAGAAAGGCGACATGCGGGCGGCGTCGATCGTGCTCTCCCGCACCTGGCCGCATCGCCGCGGCCGGGCGGTGATCCTCGACCTGCCCGACACCTCGACCCCCGCCGGCCTCGTACAGGCGCAGGCCGCCGTGATCGCGGCCATGGCGAGGGGCGAGATCACGCCCGACGAGGCCGCCTCGATCGCCAGTGTCCTGGAGAGCCAGCGCCGTGCCTTCGAGACGCACGATCACGAGCTGCGGCTGCGCGGACTGGAGGAGAGGAAGACCGACGCGCCATCGCACTGGGAGAGTGCGCCATGAGCATCGTCGGCCACCGCCGCCGGCTCGAGCGGCTGGAACTGCGGAGCGGGAGCAAGAGCGATCCATGGGTCGAGGCTGTCTACGCGGTCGAGCGGAAGGTGCAGGCGACGCGGAAGGCGGTGGCGGCTCTCGTCGAGCTCGCGCTGGTGCTGGCGGGAACCGACAAGATGCCGATGCAGGTCCGCCGCGAGACACCGCCGCCTGCCCCGGCCGCGACTCCGCAAATCGAGAGCTTCCAGCCCGTTGCTGCCGGGTCGACCGAGGACAGGAACAGCTCCGCCTACATCAGGCCGTGGACGCAGCCCGTTCTCTACGTGCCGCCGCCGGTCGACCCAGGTCGTCCGCGCGAACCGTGGGAGAATTGGGGGTTCGAGAGGCTGCCATCGTATGATGGCGAGACCGACTAGACGCCTGGATGATCCGCAACATGATCGAGTTCGACGATTAGGCGACGCCGCCGAATTGCGCATGAAAAAAGAGGCTCATCAGGGAATCGAGTGGGTGATTTGGGCAACTTCAGAGCGCTGGAAGCATGCATGTGAGGACCTTGAGCCGCAGATATTCCTGGTCGCGCAGGCCGTAGGCGCGGCGCTGGATGACGCGGATCTTGTTGTTGAGGCCC
>CANIRG010000119.1 GCA_947469635.1 Rhodospirillales bacterium
ACGCGGCCCGGAAGCCCATACAGCCATGCGCCCTCAGAGCCTGATTCCCCTCTTTGCCCAAGTGACGTCGCTGCCCGGAATCGGGCCGCGGCTGGGCAAGCTCGTGGAAAAGCTGGTGGGTCCGCTGGTCGTCGACATGCTGTGGCACCTGCCCTTCGGCGTGACCGACCGCCGTAACGCGCCCGAGGTCGCCGCCGCCTATATGCTACGCCCCTTTTCGAGCCGGACCTGGGGAAAAGATGGGCGAAGCCCCTGAACTGGAGACTCGGCGAAAGCGTTTGCTTTACCGCAGCGTCTATCGCGGCAACAAGGAGAACGACATCCTTCTCGGCCAGTTCGCGCGAGCCCATATCGCTGAGCTCGATTCGGCCGAGCTCGACCAGTACGAGCGGCTGCTGGCGGCCAGCGACAACGACATCTTCGACTGGGTCGCCGGCAAGGCCGAGGTCCCGCCTGAATCGGATTCGCCGGTGCTGCGCAAGCTGCTGGCGTTCCGGGTGAGGTTCTAGGATGTCGGGTCATTGGACCGCAGGCCTCCAGGCCCGCTCATGTTCATCGGAACGCTCCTCTGAGCGGGCCTGGAGGCCCGCGGTCCAATGACGTCGCTGACCGATCGCCTGGCCGTCGTCGCGCGCAAGGGCGGGCGCTGGACCATCGCGGGGTTGCCCGAGGGCGCCGATGCCTTGGCGCTGACCGAGATCGCGCGTAGCACGGGTGGCGTTGACGTGCTGCACGTCGCCCGCGACGGGCAGCGGTTGGAGAGATTGCAGGACGGGCTGCGCTTCTTCGCGCCCGAGCGCGAGGTGCTGATCTTCCCGGCCTGGGATTGCCTCCCTTACGACCGGCTGTCGCCCCATCCCGACATCGTGGCGGAGCGGATCGAGACGCTGGCGCGGCTGGCCACGGCGAAGAAGCCGGGAGCGCCGGCGCGCATCGTGCTGGCGTCGGCGGGCGCGGTCCTGCAGCGCGTGTTGCCGCGCAGCCTCTATGCCGAAGCGGCGGCCACCCTCGTCAAGGGCCAGTCGCTCGACGTCACCTGGCTCACGAAATTCCTGGGCGAGAACGGCTACGGCCGCGCCGACACGGTGATGGAGCCGGGCGAGTTCGCTATCCGCGGCGGCCTGGTCGATCTCTTCCCGCCGGGCACGACCGAGCCTCTCAGGCTCGACCTGTTCGGCGACACGCTCGAATCGATCCGTTCCTTCGATCCGATGAGCCAGCGCTCCACAGGCGACCGCGACCGCGTCGTGCTGCTGCCGGTGAGCGAGGTCCTGCTGACCGCCGACAGCATCGCGCGTTTCCGCAGCGGCTATCGCGAGCTGTTCGGCAATGTGGCGGGCGATGACATCCTTTACGAGGCCGTGTCGGCCGGACAACGCCATGTCGGTATGGAGCATTGGCTGCCGCTCTTCCATGAGCGCCTGGAAACGCTGATCGATTATTGCCCCGACGCAGTGGTGACGGCGGATCATCAGATCGGCGAGGCGCTGGATGCAAGGCACGAGCTGATCACCGACTACTACGACGCACGGCAAAAGACCGGCGCCAAGGGCGGCATGTCGGGCGGCGGCGACTACAAGCCAGTGCCGCCGGCGCGCCTCTATCTCAAGCCGTCGGAATGGGACCGTCTGCTCGATGGCCACAGCGTCGGGCAGTTCACCACCTTCGACGCCCCGCTCGAATCGGCGAATGCCATCGACCTCGGCGGTCGCCGGCACGAAGGCTTCGCCCAGGCGCGCAAGGCCCAGGGCGTCAACCTGTTCGACGCCGTTTCCGACCATGTGAAGGCCGCCAATGCCGCCGGCCGCCGCGTCGTGATAGCGGGCTACACCGAAGGCTCGGCCGCGCGGCTGCAGCATCTGCTGCAGGAGCATGGTGCCACCACGCCGGTGCCGGCGCCCGACTATGCAACGGTGCAGGGGCTGCCCGTCGGGGCGCTCGGCGTCGCAGTCTGGCCGCTCGACCATGGCTTTGTGCTCGGCGACTTCGAGGTCATCGGCGAGGAAGACATATTGGGCGACCGTCTCTCGCGGCCGGCCAAGAAGCGCCGTCCGTCGGAGCGCTTCATCGCCGAGGCGTCGGCCCTCTCCGAGGGCGACCTGGTCGTCCATCGCGAGCATGGCGTCGGCCGCTACGAAGGGCTGGTGACGCTGGAGATCCACCACGCGCGCCATGACTGTCTGCGGCTGACCTATGACGGTGGCGACAAGCTGTTCGTGCCCGTGGAGAACATCGACGTGCTGAGCCGCTACGGCGCGTCGGAGGAGGGCGCCGTCCTCGACCGGCTGGGCGGCGTCGCCTGGCAGTCGCGCAAGGCCAAGCTGAAGCAGCGCATCGCCGACATGGCCGACCGGCTGATCAAGATCGCGGCCGAGCGCGCCATCCAGCGCGGCGAGACCATGAGCCCGCAGGAAGGGCTCTACGAGGAATTCTGCGCCCGCTTCCCCTATATCGAGACCGACGACCAGCTCCAGGCGATCTCCGACGTGATCGAGGATCTGGGCTCGGGCAAGCCTATGGACCGGCTGGTCTGCGGCGATGTCGGCTTCGGCAAGACCGAGGTGGCGCTGCGTGCCGCCTTCGTCGCGGCCATGTCGGGCAAGCAGGTCGCGGTGATCGGCCCGACGACGCTGCTGGCGCGCCAGCATCATCGCACCTTCGTCGAGCGTTTCCAGGGTCTGCCGGTCCGCATCGGCCGCCTGTCGCGGCTCGTGACGGCCAAGGAAGCCAAGGAGACCAAGGCCGGGCTGAAGGACGGCACGGTCGATATCATCGTCGGCACGCATGCGCTGCTGGCCAAGAGCATCGAGTTCAAGGATCTCGGGCTGCTGATCGTCGACGAAGAGCAGCATTTCGGCGTCTCCCACAAGGAGCGGCTGAAGGAGATCCGCGCCGACGTCCATGTGCTGACGCTGACGGCGACACCGATCCCGCGCACGCTGCAGCTGGCGCTCACGGGCGTGCGCGACATGAGCCTGATCGCGACGCCGCCCGTCGATCGCCTCGCGGTGCGCACCTTCGTCACGCCGTTCGACGGCGTCACCATCCGCGAAGCCCTGCTGCGCGAGCAGTATCGCGGCGGCCAGACCTTCTATGTCTGCCCCCGCATCGAGGACCTGGCGTTGGTCGCCGAGCAGATTCGCGAGCTGGTGCCCGAGATCCGCATGGCCATGGCGCACGGCCGTCTGCCGCCAACGCAGATCGAGAACACGATGCAGGATTTCGTCGACGGCAAGTTCGACGTGCTGCTGTCGACCAACATCGTCGAGAGCGGTCTCGATATCCGCAACGCCAACACGATGGTGATCCATCGCGCCGACCTGTTCGGCCTCTCGCAGCTCTACCAGCTGCGCGGGCGCATCGGCCGCGGCAAGACCCGCGCCTATGCCTATCTCACCGTGCCGCCTGGCAAGGCGCTGAACGAGACGGCGGCCAAGCGGCTGGAGGTCATGCAGACGCTCGACATGCTGGGCGCGGGCTTCCAGCTCGCCAGCCACGATCTCGACATCCGTGGCGCCGGCAACCTCCTGGGCGAGGAACAGTCCGGCCATATCCGCGAGGTCGGGATCGAGCTCTATCAGCAGCTTCTGGAGGAGGCGGTCGAGGCAGCGCGCGGGCAGGCGCGGGAAGCGGCCAAGGCCGACTGGTCGCCGCAGATCAACCTCGGCATTCCCGTGCTGATCCCCGAGGACTATGTCGCCGACCTGTCGGTACGCATGGGGCTGTACCGCCGCCTGGGTGATCTCCAGACCCAGGGCGAGATCGACACCTTCGCCGCCGAGCTCGTCGACCGGTTCGGCAAGATGCCGGTCGAGGCCGAGTTCCTGCTGCGCACCGTCGGCCTGAAGCTGCTGTGCCGCAGCGCCGGCGTGCTCAAGATCGATGCCGGCGAGAAGGCCGTGGTCTTCAGCTTCCACGACAACAAGTTCGAGCGGCCCGACCGGCTGGTCGCCTGGATCCAGAAGAACGCGCCGCTGGTGAAGCTGCGGCCCGACCATCGCGTGATCGTGCAGCGCGTGTGGCCGGAGGAGCGTCAGCGGATGTCCGGCGTCACCGGGATCGTGTCGGCGCTCGCCAAGCTGGCCGCCTGACGGCTTCGCGGTATCCTATTACCCCATCCGGGTGAAGGGCGGGAAAGCGGGAAGCCCGCCTAAAACTCTTATGCTATCGGCATCGGAGGTTTCCCACCCAAGTGGGAAGGATCGGGAAACCTTCCCGCCTCAGGCCGTGGACTGGGCGGCGCTGGTCGCGGCGTCGCGTTCGGCGAGGTTGAACACCTCGACGAAGGCCGACGGCGGCTGGGCGCCGGACACCGCATACTTGCGATTGACGATGAAGCAGGGCACGCCATTGATGCCGAGGCGGCGGGCATAGACGTCGGAGGCCACGACCTCCTGCCGGCCCTCGTCGCCCATCAGGTAGCGGCGCGCCGTCGGCGCATCGAGGCCGGCACGCCGCGCGCATTCGACCAGCGTGTCGATGTCGCCGACGTCCAGACCGTCCTCGAAATAGGCCTTGAACAATTCGCCGACCAGCTCGTCCTGGCGCTCGTTCTTGGCGCTCCAGTGGACCAGCCGATGCGACAGCACCGTGTTGGGCGTCCGCCGGATGCGCGAGAAGTTGAATTCGATGCCGGCCTCGCGGCCGCTTTCGGCGATCGCCTGGTAGATCTGGCGCGGCCGGTCGCCGCCGCCGAACTTGGCACGCACATAGTCGTCGCGCGTCATGCCTTCGGGCGGCATGTCGGGGTTGAGCTGGAACGGCCGCCACGAGAGCGCCACGTCGGTGCGGCCACTGAGCTCGAGCGCGCGCTCGAAGCGCCGCTTGCCGATGTAGCACCAGGGACAGATCGTGTCGGAGACGATGTCGACGTAAATCATGCCGCCAGCTTACGCTTTTCGCGCCAGTGCAGGAAGATGCCGGCACCGGCCACGACCCCCAGCGCAATCGATGTCAGCCATGCAGCGCTCGCCCAGCCGCCAGCCGACACCAGGGAAGCGGTGATCGGGGGCCCGAGCAGGCCGCCGATGTTCGAGCCCTGCATCAGGAGGCCGGTCGCGGCGCCGACGAGCGGCCGGCGCGGGGCGTGCACGGGAATGGCCGTGAACAGCGCGCTCGGCACCGCCCCGATCGCCGCCGAATAGAGCCCGGCCAGGACCAGGCGCAGCAGGTCAGGGACGCCGTCGAGGAATATGCCGGCGGCGCAGAACGCCATCGGCAGCGTGGCCCCCAGGATCACCGCGATGCGCGGCACGCCCCGCTGCAACAGATAACCACCGGCGAGGTTGCCCGCGATGTTCACGATGGTGACCAGCGCCGTCACGATCGCCGCCGTCGAGGCCGAGACGCCCAGCCGCTCGATCAGCAGCGTCGGCAGGAAACCCACGACGACGAACCAGCAGCAGGAATAGGCGCCGAAGCAGAGCGCTATCGCGAGCGGGCCGCCGCTGGTCGCGACCTCGGCCATCTCCTTCACCAGATGGCGGTCGCTCACCGGCGCACGATCGAGCTCGCGCCGTGACCGGGCGGCAAGCAGGAGCGCCACCAGCATCGCCGCAGACGCAGCCGCCGCCACCAGCCACACGCCCCGCCAGGAGGCAAAGGGCAGGATGAGGGCCGCCACCAGCATCATCGAGCCGGCGCCGGTCGGCATATAGGTCGACCAGAAGGCCATGGCGATGCGCTGGTCGCTCGAGTCGGCGATGCGCAGCACGAGGGTCGGGATGGCGACGACGACGGTGATGAAGCCCAGCCCTTCGACGACGCGGCAGAGCAGCAGCAGCTCGACGCTGCCCGCGAACGCGCCGCCGACGCTGGCGACCAGGCAGAGCGTCGTTCCCAGGATCACCAGGCGGCGATGGCCGAAGCGGTCGGCGCTGAGCGCAAACGCCATGCCGCCCAGCGCCGAGATCAGGTTGACCGTCGACAGCAGCCAGCCGGCCTGGCCCAGGCTCGCGCCCAGCCCGTCACGGATCGACGGCAGCGCCGGCGGCACCTTGCCGACATGGAAGGCGGCCACCATGCCGGCCGCGATCAGGAGGCCGACCAGCCCCCAGGGCGATCGCGACCAGCGGCTCCGGTTCAGTATTGCACCCGCGCCGTGATCGCGCCGTCGACGACGAAGTTGATGCCGCTGATGAACGACGCCGGGGCGCCGGCGATGAAGACGACGGCAGCCGCGATCTCCTGCGGCGTGCCCATGCGGCCCATCGGGTTCCTGGCCAGCATGCGCTTGTAGCGCTCCGTGCCGTCGTCGCGCTGGCGGCCCCAGGTGTTGCCGTCCTCGATGATGGTGCCCGGCGACACCATGTTCACGCGTATGCCCTTGGGCGCCATCTCGATCGACAGCGACTTCACATAGGGCACGAGCGCGGCCTTGACCGACCGATAGGGCTGGGTGGGGCCGGAAACCTCGACGAGCGACACCGTGCCGATGATGGTGCAGGTGGCGCCCATGCCGCTCGTCTGCAGGTGCGGCAGGACATGGCGCACCGATTCGACCGTGGAGACGATGTCGACGTCGATCGCCTTGCGCCAGCCTTCGGGCGTGTCGGGCGTCGTGAGCGCGCTCACGTTGGCGACGAAATGGTCGATGCCGCCTTCGGCCGCGAAGCCGTCGATCCACGTCTTGAGGGCCGGGTCGTCGGTGACGTCGAGCGCCGTGCCGTGAACCCGCGCCTGCTTGCCTTGCCACTCCGCTTCGCGTTCCTTCACCAGCGCGGCGTCGCGGGCGCAGAAGCCCACGACCGCGCCCTCGGCCACGAAGGCATCGACGATGGCGCGACCGATGCTCCTGGTGCCGCCGGTGATCAGTACGCGCTTGCCCTTGAGACCCAGGTCCATGTTTCCTCCGACCGATACGCTCGCTAATAAAGCGCAGCATAGAATAGGGGAGCGCCCGGCATGTCCAAGCGATTCGACCTCGGCGGCAAGGTGGCGCTGGTCACCGGCGCGTCGTCGGGCCTGGGCGCGCATTTCGCCAAGTGCCTGGGCGATGCCGGGGCCTCCGTCGTGCTGGCCGCGCGGCGTGTCGACCGGCTCGCGTCGCTGCAGGCCGAGCTCACCCGGCAGAGCATCACGGCAAAATCCATCGCGCTCGATGTGCAGTCGGCCGACTCGGTCTCGGCAGCGCTCGACGCTGCCGGTCCGCTCGACATCGTCGTCAACAACGCCGGCATCTCGATCGTGAAGCCCGCGCTCGAGATGCCTGAAGCGGATTGGGACGCCGTCGTCGACACCAACCTGCGTGGCGCCTGGCTGGTGACGCAGGGTGCCGCTCGGCGCTGGGTGGCCGAGAAGCGGCCCGGCAGCATCGTCAACATCGCCTCGATCCTGGGCCTGCGCACGATCGGCCAGGTGGCGCCCTACAATGCCTCCAAGGCCGGTCTCATCCATCTCACGCGCGCGCTGGCGATGGAGTGGGCGCGCTACAATATCCGCGTCAACGCCATCTGCCCCGGCTACATCGAGACCGAGATGAACGCCCCTTTCTGGAAGACGCCGGGCGGGCAGCGGTTGATCGACCGCATCCCGCAACGTCGTATCGGCCAGCCTGAGCACCTCGACGGCGCTCTGTTGTTGCTCGCGTCGGAGGCGGGCGCCTTCATGACCGGCAGCATCGTGACCGTCGATGGCGGCCACACGGTGAATTCTCTTTGAGCAGTCGGCGCTACATCGGCGTGATGGTGTAGCGCGCCCGGATGCGGGACCAGTGCGCAGCAAGCGGGGCGCCGACGCCGAGGCGCCGCAGGAGATTGTCGGGCTCGGGCGAGACGTCCAGCCGTGCCCGGCCAAGCTTGATCTCGTAGTCGGCGCGGTGTGCCAGTTCGGCATAGGATAGACCGGGATCAACATATTTCAGCACTCGCCCGCTCAACAAAGCGAACTGTGGATAGAGGCCATACTGACGCAAGAGTTCGCGCGTGCTCTCGACCGGATCGCCTGTATCGACGGTGAGTGTCGCCAGCGGTCGTTCACCGCCCACAGCGTAGACTCTGCCGACATGGCGGCCAGTCGAGCGCTCCAGCGTGACACGCCGCACGATCCTGGGAAGGCCAAGGAGCTGTCGACCCGCAATGCAGGCCGCTCCATTGGTCACCGGTGAGGTCAGCACAACCCAGCCGGGTTGCGCACCGTCCATGCCCAGCATCGCGACCTCGGCTTCACGGTGGGCTGGGCCCTCGGCCATGTCATGGTGATCGCTGAAGGCGACGCGGATCATCGGCCGCAGCGACAGCTTGTCGGGTAGCGTGAACGGAGCCGGGAGGGCATCGCGATAGCTGGCCAAATCGGTAGGCGAGAAATAGCCGCGAATATGGTGGCTCTCCTGAAAGACAAAGGGTCGAGATCGGTCCAGCCAGTAGCAGCGAGCGATGCTCGGATCGTCAAGCGGTGCCAGATCGTAGAGGCCACGATTCGGCGGCGTTGGTGACCTTGCTGAAGTCTCCGTAGCGCAGGTTGTAAAAAAGAAGGAGGCGAGAATGAAGCCAGTCGCCCCGAGCAGCTTCCTTGCTGGTACCATATGGACTTTCTCCAGGACCAGACAGTGCAGCGAAGTTCGGCGCCAAGCCAACTATCATTGATTGAACCCATCGTAGGGCACGCCGCGGGTGGCCTGCAGCTCGACGAGGGCGCCGTCCTGCTCGGCGGCTTTGCCGAGCCCGTCGCGCGCGCGCTGATCGCGGCGTTGGAAGACGTCGTCAAGGCCGCACCGTTCCGGCAAATGGTGACGCCGGGCGGCTGGACGATGTCAGTGGCCATGACCAACTGCGGCGCGTTGGGCTGGGTGACGGATCGCAGCGGCTATCGCTATGATCCCATCGATCCCGAAAGCGGCCGGCGCTGGCCGAAAATGCCGGCCGTCTTCGCCGAGCTCGCGAACAGCGCCGCCGCGGCTGCGGGGTTCGCCGGCTTCGCGCCGGATGCCTGCCTGATCAACCGCTATGAGCCGGGAGCGCGCCTCTCTCTTCATCAGGATCGCAACGAGCGCGACTTCGGCCATCCCATCGTTTCGGTATCGCTGGGGTTGCCTGCCACCTTTCTTTGGGGCGGCCCGAAGCGTGCCAACCGTCCTCGTCGCGTGCCGCTCGCCCATGGCGACGTGGTCGTCTGGGGTGGGCCGGCGCGGCTTACGTTTCACGGCGTCCATACTCTGAAGGACGGCAGTCACCCGCTGACAGGAAACCTGCGCTACAACCTCACGCTCAGGCGCGCCGGCTGAAAGCTCACCAGCCGTTGATGCGGTCGTAGACGTCGACCACGGTCCTGCCGCCGTCGATGTCGCTGTCGACCACGTAGTAGCGGTCGTAGGCCGCCGCGGTGATGCAGGCATGGTTGGGCAGGATGCGCACGCGCGTGCCGATCGGCATGTTGCCGTAGGGCATGGGACCGGCCGAGGCGACGAAGCCATGCTCCTGCGAGCATTCGATCACCGCCATGTCCTTGGACGGTGCACCGGCGATCGTGCCGTAGCCGACCTTGGGCTGGAACTCCTGCGCGCTGATGTCCTTCGACAGAGCCAGCGCGCCGGCATCGACGAGCATCTGGTTACGATGCGGATAGTGGCCGATCACCGAGGCCAGCACCGACAAAGCCAGATCGCCGGCGCCGCACGAGCCGATGAACTCCTGGTCGAGGTCGTTGAAGACATAGACGCCGGGCCGCATCTCGGTGATGCCGCTGAAGTCCTTCGAGTGCACCGCCGTCGGCGTCGAGCCGCCGGACACGATCGGGCAGGGGATGCCTGCCGCTCGCAGCTTCTCGGCCGCGCCGACGATGGCCTGGCGTTCCTGCTCCGCCACCTTGGCGACGCCGTCGCCGGTGCTCTCGTGGTAGGAATGGCCGGCGTGGGTCATGACGCCCGCCAGCTCGACGTTCGGTGCCTCGTGCAGGACGCGGGCGATGTCGAGCAGGCCGGGCAGCTCGGGCCACGGCAGGCCGGCGCGGCCGGCGCCTGAGTCGATCTCGATGAACACCGAGAAGGTGTCGCCCTTGCTCGCCGCGTCCGCGATCGCACGCGCCACGGCGATATTGTCGGTGACGACACGCAGGTTCACGCCCTTGCGACGCAGCTCGGTGATGGCCGGCAGCTTGGCGGGCACGATGCCCACGCCATAGAGGATGTCCTTGAAGCCGCCTTCGACGAAATAACGCGCCTCCGCCAGGGTCGAGACGGTGATGCGGCCGTCGTGCCCTTCGACGGCCATGCGGCCGACCTGCACGGACTTTGCCGTCTTGAGGTGCGGGCGCAGCATGATGCCGGCCTCACGCAGCCGATCGCTCATGCGCTTCAGGTTGCGGCGCAGGACGGCACGGTCGAGAATGAGCACCGGTGTGGGAAGGTCGTCGATCGTCTGGGCGGCCATGTTTTCATTCCTTGTTTGCGTCATTGTTTCCGCCAATTTACCGACGGTCAAATCACCCATGCCGATAGAGAACGAACGCAAGTTTGTGCTCGAGAACGACGGCAGGCTCGAGCCGCTGCTCGGGCAGGCGCCCGGCGTCGTGCGCAGCATCCTGGTCCAGGCCTATCTCGATGCGCCCGGCCTGCGCCTGCGCGGGATCGAGACCGACGGCAAGCTGCGCCACATCTTCGGCTACAAGCGGGAGGTTGCCGGCAACGTGGTCGAGATCGAGACCGAGATCCATCGTGTGGATTTTCATCGGCTATGGACGCTGCGGCGGGAGACGCTGCAGAAGGTGCGCTACTCCTGGCCCGAGGGCGACCGCTACAAATGGGACGTGGATTTCTTCAAGGGCCCCGACGGCGCGACCTATTTCGTCCTGGCCGAGGTCGAGATGCCGGAGCACGAGACGAACGCTCCGCCGCTGCCGCCGCGGCTGGCGCCCTACCTGTTGGCGGCAGTGCCCTACGGCGATCCGAGGTTCAGCTCCAAACGACTCTCCGACCAACCGCACGCCGAGGGGCTGCTGGTCGAGGTGCGCATGAAAGGCAGTGCAGCATGAAGATCGCCAGCGTCGACAGCATCAGCGTGAAGATTCCCTTCACCTTCGGTGGGGCAGGGGCGGGCTATGGCGGCCGTCTCTGGACGACCAACAATATCCTGCTGGTGCGGGTCGAGACCGACACCGGCATCGTCGGCTGGGGCGAGGCCTTCTGCTACGGCTGCACCGATGCGGTGAAGGCTGCGCTGCATTCCATGATCGCACCAATCGTCATCGGACGCGACGCCGGCGACATCGTGCGCCTGTCGCGCGACCTGCAGCAGACGCTGCATCTGTTCGGCCGCTACGGCCTCACGATCTTCGCGCTCTCCGGCCTCGACATCGCCCTGTGGGACATCGCCGGCAAGGCCGCGAACCTGCCGCTGCATCGCCTGCTGGGCGGCGCGGGACGGACCTCGCTGCCGGCCTATGCCAGCCTGCTCAAGTATCGCGATCCCGAGAAGGTAGCGGCGCGCACCAAGCTCGCGATCGAGCAGGGCTACCGCCACATCAAGCTGCACGAGACCGAGGAGCCCGAGGTGCGGGCCGCGCGCGAGGCGGCAGGCCATGACGTCGCGATCATGGTCGACACCAACTGCCCGTGGACGCCGGAGCAGGCGCGCCACATGACGCTGAAGCTGCGGCCGTACGACCTCTACTGGCTCGAGGAGCCGATCTTTCCACCCGAAGATTTCCAGGCCATCGCCCGGCTTCGCGCCGGCACCGGCGTCGCCATGGCGGCGGGCGAGAACAACTGCACCGCCTACCAGTTCCGCGACATGTTCGCGGCCGGGGCAGTCGATTATGCGCAGCCCAGCGTCACCAAGGTGGGCGGCATCACGGAGTTCCAGAAGGTCGCCACCCTGGCCGATGCGGCGGGCGTGCAGCTGATGCCGCACTCACCCTATTTCGGACCGGGGTTCCTCGCCACGCTGCAGCTCATGGCCGCGCGCGGCGAACCCGGCGGCATGATCGAGCGCTATCACATGGATCTCGAGGCAAGCCTCTACGGCGAGCTGATCGACCCGGTGAACGGCAGCTTCGCCGTGCCGGACGGGCCGGGCCTCGGACGAGACCCGGACCCCGATGTCCTCAAGACTTATTCGGCTGAGGCCTGATCCTCGGCACCTGCACCAGCGGCCACGGATCGGGGAGCTGGCCCACGGGGCAGTCGATCAGCATCGGCCCACCTCTGGCGATGCCGCGCGAGATGGCGGCGCCCAGCTCTTCCGGCGATTTCACGCGCTCGGCGGCGATACCGAAGCTTTCGCCCATCTTCACGAAATCCGGATTGTGCAGGTCCGACGCGATGGTGCGGTTGTTGAAGGCCTGCTGCTGGATGCGCTTCACGTTGCCATACGCGCCGTCGCTGAACACCACGGCGACCACGCCGATGCCGTTCTGCGCCGCCGTCGCCATTTCCATCGCGGTGAAGAGGAAGCCACCGTCGCCGCTGATCGAGACGACCGCCGTGTCGGGCTTGGCGACCTTGGCGCCGAGCGACGTCGCGTAGCCCCAGCCCAGCGTGCCCTGGTAGCCCGTGGAGAGGAAGGTGCGTGGCTTGTAGGTCGGGTAGGCGAGGCGGGCGGCGTAGCCCATCTGCGTCAGCTCATCGACCAGGATGCCATCTTCCGGCAGCGCCTTGCGGATGGCTTCGAGATAGGCGATCTGCGGGCCAATGGCGTCGCGGATCTTCTTCGTCGACGAGGCCTTGATCTCGGCCACGGCGTCGGCGCGGCCGCTGCGCTTGGCGTTGTGCTTGCCGAGCTTGGCCGCGAGCGCCTTCAGCGTTGCCGTGGCATCGCCGATGATGCCGATCTCGGGCCGGCGCTGGCGATCGATCTCCTGGCTGTCGATATCGATGCGGATGATCTTGAGCTGATCGTCGACGCCCCAGTTCTGCTGCTGCGGCTGCAGGCGCGTTCCGACCGCGAGAACGACATCGGCCTCACCCCAGAAGCGATAGCCGGCGGGCATCGTGACCGAGAGCCGGTGGCGTCCGTCGATCGCGCCCTGGCCCATGCGGCCGGTCATCACCGGCGCATCGAGCATCTCGGCGATCTGCAGGAGATATTCGCCCGCGCCCTGGGCGCCACCGCCGATAACGATCATCGGCCGCTGGGCGCTGCCGAGAAGCTTTGCCGCGCGTTCGACGCCCTCTTCATCCACGGGGCAGGGATCGGCCGTGGCAGCGGTGCCCGGCAACACGACAGGTGCCTTGCGGCCCCAGATATCCATCGCGCATTCCAGCGCCACGGGACGCTGGCGACCCGAGAGCAGGCGGCGGAAGGCCTCGTTCATCAGGCCCGGCGCCTCGGCCGGCGCAGTGATCCGATCGGCCCACTTGGTGAGGCCGCGCATGATCGCGAGCTGGTCGGGCAGCTCGTGCAGCAGCCCGACGTTGCGGCCGATCATCGATTGCTGGATCTGCCCCGTCAGCGCCAGCACCGGCGCATTGGCGGCATAGGTCGTCGACAGCGCCGCGGTGGTGTTGAGGAAGCCGGGGCCGGGGACGACGACATAGGCCGACGGCTTGCCCGTCGCCATCGCATAGCCCAGGGCCATGTAGGCGCAGGCCTGCTCGTGCCGCGCGTGGATCGGCTTGATGGCGTTGGTGCGGTCGTAGAGCGCGTCGAAGAACGAATCGTTCTGGACGCCGGGCAGGCAGAAGAGCGTGTCGATGCCGTTCAATTCCAGCATCGACACGACGGCTTGGGCGGTGGTGATGGTCTGGCTCATGCCCTCACTCTATCAGTCGACGCGCGCGCCCGACGCCTTAATAATCGGCGCAAGGCGCTTCTCTTCCGAGTCGCGGTAGGCCAGCGTGTCGGCCTGCGAGCGCCAGATCGCCGTCGCCGACAGATCGAGGAACTTCGCCTTGAGGTCTTCACTCTCGAGCGCCTTCCTGGAAAGCTCCGACAGGCGCGTGACGATATCGGCCGGGAGCTTCGCCGGACCGGTGAGCGTGGTCCAGGAGTTGATGTCGAAACCCGGCAGCGTCTCGGCGATCGCCGGCACCTCCGGCACGACCGGCGTGCGTTCCTTCGAGGTGACGCCCAGCGCGCGCACCTTGCCGGGGCGATACTGCGCGAGAGCTCCGGGGATATTGTCGAAGATCATGTGCACCTGGCCCGCCAACAGGTCGATCATGGCCGGTGCGGCGCCGCGATAAGGCACGTGCAGCATATCGACCCCGGCCAAGGTCTTGAACAGCTCGCCCGACAGATGGAGCGTCGTGCCGTTGCCCGCCGAGGCATAGGAATATTTGCCCGGGTTCTTCTTCAGGAACTCGATCAGCTCGGCGACGCTCTTCACCGGCAGGTCAAGATTGACGACCAGCATGTTGGGCAGCGACCAGATGGTCGAGACGAACGTGAAATCCTCGGGCACCTTGAACGGCATCTTGGCGTAGAGCGTCGGCGCTATGGCGTGGCTGGCGATGCCGCCCAGGCCGAGCGAGTAGCCGTCGGGCTCGGACTTGGCCAAGGCGTCCATGCCGACGTTGCCGCCCGATCCGCCGCGGTTCTCGACGATCCATTGTTGCCCGGTCAGCTCCGACATCTTGGCGCAGAAGATGCGCGAAAGCGTGTCCGTGGCACCGCCGGCGGGGAAGGGGTTGATGTAGCGGACGGTCCGGCTGGGGTAGGTCCCCTGCGCCGAGACGATGGCCGGAGCGGCCACGGCGCCGGCCAGTCCACCCAGCACGGCGCGGCGCCCGACGGCGCTTTTCGAGTTGATCATGATTACCCTCCCTGTTTTTCCGGCGAGAAGGTGCCAAAGCGGGGAGGGTGCGTCGAGCGTCACGGTGTGTGAACAATTGAAACAAGATTGTCGCAGTGACGATGGGAATAGTTCTGGGCGTTCTCCACGATATGGTATTGTGGCTTGCGCGGAAGTGCCTATCTGGGGAGCCGAAATGGGCCTCCGGGCAGGTTTCC
>CANIRG010000120.1 GCA_947469635.1 Rhodospirillales bacterium
ACCTCGATGGATCTGCCGCCCAACGCCGAGCGCGAGTTCTATGCCGCCATCGGCTACATGCCGCTGGGCGATCACGCGTTGCGCGCCGACATGGTCGAGCGTCTGGCCGCGATGGCCCGTCAGGCCGTGCGCGAAAGCCGCGAGGCCGCACGACGGACACAGCAGGAAGCCAAGAAGCCCGTCGAGCCTCCGGCGCCCGCGGCAGCCGAGCCCGCACACGCGATTCCTCCCGCGGCAACGGCCGACGAGATCAGCGAATGGGCGATCGTGGCCGCAGCCTTCGGCGAGGACGAGCCTGCTGTCCAGGCTGCCCCGCCGGCTGAAGAAGCAACGGCGGAAGCGACGAAGATAGAAGAACCCAAGGCCGAAGAAGCGACTGTCGAAGAGACGAAGCCTGTCGAAGAGACGAAGCCTGTCGAGGAGACGACGGCTGAAGAGGCCCCCGAGGCGGCGGAGGCGAGGGTCGAAGAGGTGACCGCGGAAGCGGCGCCAGCAGACGACGTCCCGGCTGCCGAAGCGACTGGCGAACAGGTCAAGGCCGAGGAGACGAAGCCCGAGCCGCCGAAGGCGACAGGGCCCCGGCCGCTGCCGCCCGGTCATTTCCGTGCCGCGCCGCAGATGATGTCTCTCGTCGGCTGCTCGGAGCCGGAGATGGCCAATGTGCTGCGCGCGCTCGGCTATCGTGTGCATCCGCCGTCGGAGGAAACCGGCCCGCTGTTCAGCTTCTCGGTGAAGCCGCGCTTCGTGCGCGAGCGCGAGGAGCAGCGCGAGCGCCAGCGCCTGCAGGAGCGTGAACGCCGTGAGCAGCGCCGTCGCGAAAGGCCGGAACGTCCTCCCAACGAGCGGCAGTTCTTCGCCGACACGGCAGGACGGCCCGGCCGCAAGGACGGGCCGCAGGCCAATCGCCCCGTCGGCGACCGTCCTCAGGGCGACCGCCCTCAGGGCACACGCCCTCAAGGGGATCGTCCTCAAGGCGACCGGCCGCAGGGCCAGCCGCCGCGCAAGGATGGCCCGCGGCAGGGCCAAGGCCCGCGCGACGACCGTCGCGGCGGCCCCCGTCCTCCGCGACGTGATTCAGGCGGACCGGCGTTGCGCCTCTACGCCACGACCGAGACCAAGAGCGATACTCCGGCCGGCGATTCGCCGTTTGCGAAGCTGCTCGAGCTCAAGCTCGGCGGAAAGAAATAGCGACCCGCCCCCGGCCCTGGCGCGATGCGGCTCGACAAATGGCTCTGGCATGCCCGCTTCTTCAAGACCCGGCCTCTGGCCACGCGCTATCTCGAAAAGGGCCGCTGCCGGGTCGACGGCCGGGTCACGAACAAGGCCCACACCAATGTGGCGCCCGGCATGGTGCTGACCTTTGCCCTGGGGCCGAAGGTGCGCGTGGTGCGCGTCGTGGCGCTGGGCGAGCGTCGCGGGCCGGCGACAGAAGCGCGAGCGTTGTATGATGAAATCGACCCTGCGTGATTCGATAGCCTTGCGCGTCGGCGCATCGCGCGTTAAGCAGCCGCGCGCTCGTTTCTGGAGCTCGTGATGACCTATGTCGTGACCGAAGCTTGCATCAAGTGCAAGTACATGGACTGCGTTGAAGTCTGCCCCGTGGATTGCTTCTACGAGGGTGACAATATGCTGGTCATCAATCCGGACGAGTGCATCGACTGCGGTGTCTGCGAGCCCGAATGCCCGCCCAAGGCCATCCTGCCCGATACCGAGAAGGGCTTGGAGAAGTGGTTGGAGCTGAATCGCGACATGGCCAGCGAATGGCCGAACATCACGCTCAAGGGCAAGGCGCCGGACGACGCGGAAGATTTCAAGGACGAGAAAGACAAGTTCGAAAAGTATTTCAGCAAGGAACCGGCCAAGCGCTAGAATCAGCCGGTTTCGAGTCCTTTCACGCATCTTTGAAAGTAGCTATGCAACGGTCGCATAGGCTGACCGTTGCCTAAATGCCACATCGCACGCGACTCTCGACCCTTTTTCTGATATAGGGGTGCGGCTGGAGGTGGTCCGGGGTTCGGTCCGCCGCTGGCTCGGTCGCCATATCGGTATCCGAAAGAAACTTACCGATAACGTCACCGAGCCGATCACGCAGGGGAGCGTGTGCGGGGGGTCGCGGTATCGCCAAAGCGGGGTATTGAGCGTGGAGAATCTGGATATGGCCAAGCCGAAGAAGGCAGTGGCGCCCAAGGCGAAGGAATTCGCCTTCGATAAGGGCGATTTCGTCGTTTATCCGACCCACGGCGTGGGCCGCGTGATCGATATCGAGGCGAAGGAGATCGCCGGGCACAAGCTCGAGCTGTTCGTCATCTCGTTCGAGCAGGAGCGCATGATGCTGCGCGTTCCCGTGGCCAAGGCCAAGATGTCCGGCCTGCGCAAGCTGTCGTCGCGCAAGATCATGGAAAGCGCCCTGGTGACGCTGAAGGGCCGCAGCCGCGTCAGCCGCGCCATGTGGAACCGCCGCGCCCAGGAATACGAAGCCAAGATCAACTCCGGCGACCCGGTGTCGATCGCCGAGGTCGTGCGCGACCTCCATCGCAACGCCGGCCAGCCCGACCAGTCCTACAGCGAACGCCAGATCTACGAGGCGGCGCTCGACCGGCTGGCGCGCGAGCTGGCGGCGGTGGAGCGCATCGACAAGGACGTGGCGACGCAGAAGCTCAACAGCGTGCTGCAGAAGGTCGCCTGACCGACTGACGACAGCACTGGAAATTCGATGGAAGGGCGGCCGGCGTCAGTCGAGCCGCCTTTTTCATGCCAGGAACCTCCCCTTACGAGGGCGAAGGGGTCAGGAGCACCAAATGGGGCCTTTGCCCCCTCCGTCAGCGTAAGACGCTGACGCCTCCCCGCGCTTCGCACAGGGAGGACGGGCGCCAACGTGCAGGCGAGGGGGTCTACGGCTCGACCGTCTTGATCTCCGACAAGCGCGCGAACGATGCCGCGTCGTCCACGCCGTTCAATGCAAGCAGGCGCTGCAGCCGCAGATCGTCATAGGGCACGCGCGCGGCTGCCTCGGCCGCCGTGCCGCTGCGCGGCGCGATCCGCAGCCGATAGGGCCGAAGGGCCGCCGCCTCGGCTACCGATAGCGTGCGGAAGCTCCTGGCCGCGGCGATGAGGGTCTCGATACCACGGTCGCGGTTGGGCCCGTCGCTGGACAGGGTGAAGGCGCAGAGGCCGTCGCCGTGGCGGACCGCCACGAAGCGCACCTGGCCGAGGCCGGTGTCGGAGCCGCGTGGCCTCGCGCCGATGGCGGCCTCGGCGCCGCCGATCTCGATCGCCTGGATGTCGGTGGGCGTGGGCTTGAGGCGGTCGCGCATCCAGTCGTCGAGTGGTCCCGTAGCGCGCTCGCTGTTGCAGGAGAAATACATCAGCGACCGATCCCGCCCCATGGCGAGCACGCCCTCGCGGTCGTTGAACAGCTTGAAGCCCACGGGAGCAGTGAAGGCGAGCCGCATCGTCGGATGGAGGAAAGAGGTCCCGCGCACGAAACCCTCCTCCGGCGGCTCGTCGACCGACATGCCATCTATCGCCGCCAGATAGGCTGCCCGGTTGGACTCGCCCGGTGCACGCGCGGCGGCGATGTCGTGCAACGCAGCGAGTCGTTCGCCGGGCGCGGGATGGGTGGCGAGCGCGCTTCGCTGGTCGGGCTGATCCTCGGACTGACCCAGGAGCTGGTCCTCGAGCTGTGATTGGCGGCGCAGCTTTTCGATCAGGGAGGCCATCGCATCGCCGCGATAGCCGGCCCGCACCAGGTAACCCAGGCCCACCCGGTCGGCCTCGAGCTCCTGCTCGCGCGAATAGCGTCGGAGCGCCAACAGGCCGGTCCGCGCGACCGAGCGGCCGACCGTGACCGAGCCGCTGGACAGGGCCGCCTCGACGGCCGCTTCCATCACCTGACGACGAGCGCGGGCACGCTCGCTGGCGTGCCGCTGGCTGACATGGCCGAGCTCATGGCCGATCGCCGCGGCGAGCTCGGCCTCGTCGTCGAGCACGGCGAGCAGGCCGCGGGTGATGAAGACGTGGCCGGACAGGGCATGCGCGTTGGCGAGCGGCTGATCGATGACATAGAAGCGGAACCCACCGATGCCGGCCTGGCCGGCGAGCTTCCGGCCGACGCGATCGACGAGCGCCTGCAACGGCTCCGACGCATAGGCCGAACCGACCTCGCGCTCGATCTCGCGCGGCAAGGCGGGCGTGCCCGTTGCGGCGGTCTGCGGTGGATTGCTCCCGGGCGTGCAGGCGCCAACCGCGAGCAGCACGACAAGCCCCAGGATACGGCGAAAAAACACGGTTCCTCCTCGTCGACCGGCGAGCTTAGGCACCGCCGGCTGCCGGCCGCAATCGCCGCGAGGCTGGCACGGAAGCCGCTGCTATGGCACTTATGCGGCAGGACAGTAACATGCCGCGCTCAGAGACCCCGCTTCGTTCCGACCTGTTCCCGGAGATTTCGCCGTACGCCAGCGGCATGCTTGCGGTCGACGACCGGCATACGATCTATTGGGAGCAGAGCGGCAATCCCGCCGGCGTGCCCGTCGTGTTCCTGCATGGCGGGCCGGGCGCCGGATCGGCGCCGGTCCATCGTCGCTTCTTCGACCCGCAATTCTACCGCATCGTGGTGTTCGACCAGCGCGGCTGCGGCCGTTCGATGCCGCTGGGTGACCTGCAGGACAACACCACCGGCCATCTCGTGGCCGATCTGGAGAAGCTCAGGACCCATCTCGGCATCCAGCGCTGGCTGCTGTTCGGCGGCTCGTGGGGCAGCACGCTGGCGCTGGCCTACGGGCTGCAGCATCCCGACCGCACCACGGGCTTCATCCTGCGCGGCATCTTCCTCGGCGCACGGCCGGAGATCGACTGGTTCCTGCAGGGTATGCGGACGATCTTCCCCGAGGCGTGGCGCGACTTCATCGAGCATCTGCCCGAAGCCGAGCGCGGCGACGTGCTGGCGAGCTACTATCGCCGGCTGATCGACCGCAATCCGGACATCCATCGCCCCGCGGCACGGGCCTGGAGCCGCTACGAAGCCGCCTGCTCGACGCTCTATCCGACGGCGCGCGCGCCGTTCGAGTCGGATCACGGCGGCTTTGCGCTCGCCCTGTCGCGCATCGAGGCCCACTACTTCACCAACGGCACCTTCGTGCCCGAGGGCTGGCCGTGGGCCGACCTCGGCAAGGTGCGCCACCTGCCGTGCACCATCGTGCAGGGCCGCTACGACATCGTCTGCCCGCCGGTGACGGCCGAAGCGCTGGCGCGGGCCTGGCCGGAGGCGCGTTTCGTCATCGTGCCCGATGCCGGCCACAGCGCCCTGGAGCCCGGCATCCGCGCCGCTCTGGTCAACGCCACCGAAAGCCAGCGCCTGTCGACCAGCGACGACGCGCTCTTCGCGCCGCGCTTTCCCTGGGAAACCGCATAGTGATGCAATTGCCGCCAGAGCAGACCGGTGCCGCCGCCTGGTATGGGCCGGAGATGTCCGCGCGTAACGACTGGCTGCTGCCGCTCGCGCCCACGGCGATCGCCGAGATCGAAGCGGCGACGAAAGAGCTGGTCGCACGCGACGCCGATATCGCCGTCCTCACGGCGGGCGATTTCCCGCTGCCGACGCTCGGGCCGGTGCTGCGCGCGCGCGTCGACGAGGAAGTGCTGAACGGCCGCGGCTTTCTCCTGCTGCGCGGCCTGCCGGTGGAGCGCTGGTCGATACGCGAAGCGGCGACGGCCTTTTTCGGGCTGGGCGCGCATCTCGGCAGCGCGCGCTCGCAGAATGGCCGCGGCCATGTGCTGGGCCACGTCCAGGACCTCGGGCTCGACGTCAACGATCCCAACGTGCGCATCTACCAGACGCACGAGCGCCAGACCTATCACACCGACTCCTGCGATATCGTGGGCCTGCTCTGCCTCAAGACGGCCAGGAGCGGCGGCCTGTCGGCGCTGGTGAGCTCGACCACCATCTTCAACGAGATGCGCCGCCGGCGGCCGGACCTGCTCGAGCTCCTGTTCGAACCGCTCGCCACCGACCGGCGCGGCGAGGTCCCCGAAGGCCAAAAGCCCTATTTCGAGATTCCGGTGTTCAACTGGCACCTCGGCTTCCTGACCGCGATCTACCAGCGCCAATACATCGATTCGGCGCAGCGCTTCGCCGACGCGCCGCGGCTCACGCCACGCCATATCGAGGCGCTCGACCTGTTCGATTCGCTGGCCAACGATCCCAGGCTGAATCTGTTCATGGAGTTCAAGCCGGGCGACGTGCAGCTCGTGCACAATCACACGATGCTGCACGACCGCACCGGTTTCGTCGATTGGCCCGAGCCCGAACGCCGCCGACACCTGCTGCGCCTGTGGCTGGCCGCCGCCCGGGCGCGGCCCCTGCCGGACATCTTCGCCCAGCGCTACGGCAGCGTGACCATCGGTGATCGCGGCGGCATCATCGTGCACGGCACCCGACTGCAGGCGCCGCTCGCGGCGGTCTGAGGCTTGGCGGAGGCTCGGCGGGCGGGTTGACCCCAAGCCGCCTCGTCCCTAAGTGAAGTCCGCCGAAAGAAACCACTTCAACCAGGGATAAACGTATGGCCAGCGATCCAACCGTGGGCGATGCCCGGGCTGAGATGCCGGTCGAGGGCGCCGAGTCTGCTCCGCAGGACGCGGCGCGGTCGGTGGCAGAGTTCGAGCAGCTCATCGAGCAGCTCCAAGCCGAGAAGGCCGAGCTTCACGACAGGCATCTGCGCGCCGTCGCCGAAGGGCAGAACATCCGCCGCCGCGGCCAGCAGGATATCGAGCGCGAGCGCAAGTTCGGCATCGAGCGTTTCGCCAAGGACGTGCTGTCGGTGGCCGACAATCTCGGCCGCGCGCTCTCGGCCCTGCCGGCCGATCCCGGATCGCTCGATCCGGCCGTGCGCAATGTCGTCATCGGCGTGCAGGCGACCGAGCGCGAGATGCAGTCGATATTGGAGCGCCACGGCGTCACCCGTGTCGAAGCCCTGGGCAAGCCCTTCAACGCCGAATTCCATCAGGCGATGATGGAAGTGGAGGACGCATCGGTGCCGACCGGCACCGTGGTTCTCGAACTCGCTCCAGGCTACCTGATCGCCGGTCGGCTGCTGCGCGCCGCCATGGTTTCCGTCTCCAAGGGCGGGCCGGCCCGAAGCGAGACTGCCCCCAAAGCCAGCAACGAGAACTAAGTCGTCAACCCTGCCTTTTTGGCCGCCTCAATGCCGAGAAACCATTGCAGGCGGCCCGATAGGCCCTATATAGCCCCTGTCCTGATCCGGGTTTTCCGGCAGGTAACCACATAACGGGGGTCGGACCGGCGCCTTTGGGGCTGGCACGACCTGCTGAGAAGAGAGATCTGAATCATGGCCAAAGTCATTGGTATCGACCTCGGCACCACCAACTCCTGCGTTGCCGTCATGGAAGGCGGCGACACCAAGGTCATCGAGAATTCGGAAGGCGCGCGGACGACCCCGTCGATGGTCGCCTTCACCGATTCGGGCGAGCGCCTGGTCGGCCAGGCCGCGAAGCGCCAGGCGGTGACGAACCCCCTGAAGACGCTGTACTCGGTCAAGCGCCTGATCGGCCGTCGCTTCGACGACCCGATGGTCGCCAAGGAAATGTCGCTGGTGCCCTTCTCGATCGGGAAGGCGCCGAGTGGCGACGCCTGGGTCGAGGTCGCCGGCCAGCAGTACAGCCCGAGCCAGATCTCGGCCTTCGTGCTGGGCAAGATGAAGGAAACCGCCGAGGCCTATCTCGGCGAGAAGGTCGAGCAGGCGGTCATCACCGTCCCGGCCTACTTCAACGACGCCCAGCGCCAGGCCACCAAGGACGCGGGCCGCATCGCCGGCCTCGAGGTCCTGCGCATCATCAACGAGCCGACGGCGGCCGCGCTCGCCTACGGCATGGACAAGCGCAAGAACGGCACCATCGCGGTCTATGACCTGGGCGGTGGCACCTTCGACGTGTCGGTGCTGGAGATCGGCGACGGCGTGTTCGAGGTCAAGGCCACCAACGGCGACACCTTCCTGGGCGGCGAGGACTTCGACGTCCGCATCATCGAATATCTCGCCGACGAGTTCCGCAGGGAGCAGGGCATCGACCTGCGCAACGACAAGCTCTCTCTGCAGCGCCTGAAGGAAGCGGCCGAGAAGGCCAAGATCGAGCTCTCCAACTCCAAGGAGACCGAGATCAACCTGCCGTTCATCACGGCCGATGCCAGCGGTCCCAAGCATCTCGTGCTGAAGCTGTCGCGCGCCAAGCTGGAGTCGCTGGTCGACGAGCTGGTGCAGCGCACGCTCGAGCCCTGCCGTGCGGCGCTCAAGGATGCCGGCCTCCAGCCCGGCCAGATCGACGAAGTCATCCTGGTCGGCGGCATGACCCGCATGCCCAAGGTGATCGAGGTCGTTAAGCAGTTCTTCGGCAAGGAGCCGGCCCGCAACGTCAATCCCGACGAGGTCGTGGCGGTCGGTGCGGCGGTCCAGGCCGCGGTGCTCAAGGGCGAGGTCAAGGACGTCCTGCTGCTCGACGTGACCCCGCTGTCGCTGGGCATCGAGACGCTGGGTGGCGTGTTCACCCGCCTGATCGAGCGCAACACCACGATCCCGACCAAGAAGAGCCAGACCTTCTCGACGGCCGAGGACAGCCAGACCGCGGTGACCATCCGCGTGTTCCAGGGCGAGCGCGAGATCGCCTCCCAGAACAAGATGCTGGGGCAGTTCGATCTCATGGGCATTCCGCCGGCGCCGCGTGGCGTGCCGCAGGTCGAGGTCACCTTCGACATCGACGCCAACGGCATCGTCCAGGTCTCGGCCAAGGACAAGGCCACGAACAAGGAACAGCAGATCCGCATCCAGGCGTCGGGCGGCCTGAGCGAAGCCGACATCCAGAAGATGGTGAAGGATGCCGAGCTGCATGCCGAGGAAGACAAGAAGAAGCGTGAGCTGATCGACGCCCGCAACCAGGGCGAGGCGATGGTCCATTCGACGGACAAGCACCTCAAGGAATACGGCGACAAGGTGAGCCCCACCGAGAAGGCCGAGATCGAGAATGCGCTGGCCGGCCTCAAGACGGCGCTGGCGACGGAAGACGTCGAGGACATCAAGTCCAAGACCAACACGCTCACCCAGGCGGCGATGAAGCTCGGCGAGGCCATGTACAAGGCCCAGCAGGCCGATGCGCAGGCCGGCGCAGGAGCGGCGCCCGGCGGCGATGCTGGCGCGGCGAAGGGCGAGAAGGTCGTCGACGCCGAATTCGAGGACGTCACCGACAAGAACAAGAAGACGGGTTCCGGCTGAGCCGGGCTCCGGGGGCGCGGGCTCTGAGAGAAAAGGGGCGCGACCTCCCGCATCGGCGGGAGGTCGAGTTGTTGGGCGAACGGCGAGCGGGGGCGGCGTAAAGGGTCATGTCGCAGGACTATTACGAGCTGCTGGGCGTAAACCGTTCGGCCAGCGCCGACGATATCAAGAAAGCGTTCCGCAAGCTTGCCATGCAGCATCACCCGGATCGCAATCCGGGCAACAAGGATGCTGAGAAAAAGTTCAAGGAAGTCAACCACGCCTACGACATCCTGAAGGATGCCGAGAAGCGCGCCGCCTACGATCGCTATGGCGCGGCCGCCTTCGAGGGCGGGGCCGGCCCCGGCGGACCGGGCGGACCCGGCCAGGGTTTCGACTTCGGCTCGGTGTTCGGCGACATCTTCGACGAGATGTTCGGTGCCCAGCGCGGACGCGGCGGTCGCGCCGACACGCGCGGCCAGGATCTGCGCTTCAATCTGGAGATCACGCTCGAGCAAGCCTATTCCGGCACCGAGGCGACCGTGCAGGTGCCGAGCTCGGTGAGCTGCGAGGTCTGCCACGGCAGCGGCGCCGAAGGCGGCTCCAAGCCGCAGCAGTGCGCCACCTGCCACGGCCGCGGCCGGCTGCGGGCCCAGCAAGGCTTCTTCACCGTCGAGCGTGCCTGCCATACCTGCCACGGCGCGGGCCAGGTGATCGACAAGCCCTGCCGCACCTGCGCGGGCCAGGGCCGCGTGCGCCGCGACAAGACCCTGAAGGTCAACATCCCGTCCGGCGTCGAGGATGGCACCCGCATCCGCCTCACCGGCGAAGGCGAGGCCGGCACGCGCGGCGGCCCGGCGGGCGATCTCTATGTCTTCCTGTCGGTGCGCCGCCATTCGCTGTTCGAGCGCGAAGGCGCCGACGTGCATTGCCGCGTGCCGATCTCGATGGTGCAGGCGACGCTGGGCGGCGGCATCGAGGTGCCGACGCTCGACGGCAAGATGGCGCGCATCGTCGTTCCGGCGGGCGCCCAGCACGGCCACCAGTTCCGCATGCGCAGCAAGGGCATGCCGATCGTGCGTTCAGCGCAGCGCGGCGACATGTATATCGAGCTGATGGTCGAGACTCCGACCAACCTCACCTCCAAGCAGAAGGACCTGCTCAAGGAATTCGAGAAGGCCGGCAAGACCAGCCCCGAGTCGGAGGGTTTCTTCAGCAAGGTGAAGGAAATGTTCGGCGGCTAGCCGGTCCCGATCCGAGCAACACGCGAAACCATTCAGGCCTTCCTCCGCAATCCGGGTGAAACCGCCCGGCCGTATGTTCTCACCATCGAAAGGCGCCGGGCGCCGGAGTGGAGAGAGCGATGACGAAGACCCTGATGATCACCCTGGCCGCCGCCCTCCTCTCCTCGATGATCAGCGTCTCCGCCTTCGCCCAGAGCAACGACAGCAACGTGCAGGTCGCCTCGGCTGCCCCGGTGGTTCGGGTCGACGACGTCGCCGCCGCCAAGGCGCTGCGGGCTTTCATCGCCGCCCAGCGCCCCGTCGCCGGCATTGCCGCTCCCGACATGAACGGCCCCCGCCGCTGACAATCAGGGCCGCCTCGCGTAACAGACGAAACCAAACGACGCTTCCCCCGCAATTCGGGGGAAACCACCTCCCCGTATCTTCTGCCTCACCGAACAGGGCACGAGCCGCCCCAAACAGACGCAGAGCAGGAGATACCGATGGCCCTTCACACCCTTCACCCGATCCTCAAGAACACCATCGTCCTGCTGGCTTCGGGCCTGGTCGCCTCGGTTCTCTGCGCCAAGGTCTTCGCCGCCACCCTGCCGGCCGACGAGCCGCTCCAGATCGTGACGCTGGTCGCGGCCTCCGCCACCACGGTCAAGACCGATGACGTGGCAGCCGCCAAGGCGCTGCGGGCTTTCATCGCCGGCCAGCGTCCTGCCTCGGCCCTCATGGCCAACGGCAACGGCATCACCCGCTGAGCTTTTTCCTCCCCCGTACCAACTGCCAACGGCGCCTTCGGGCGCCGTTTTCTTTTGCGGTCCTCATGGATGAGGCTGCAACGCACGTAACCAAACAGGGCTGGCTCGCAATCCTGCGGAAACTACCGGCGCGTACTCTCTCATCATCGAAAGGCGCTGAGCGCCGGAGTGGAGAGAGCGATGACGAAGACCCTGATGATCACCCTGGCCGCCGCCCTCCTCTCCTCGATGATCAGCGTCTCCGCCTTCGCCCAGTCCAACGACAACGTGCAGGTCGCCTCGGCCGCCGCGGTGGTTCGGGTCGACGACGTTGCCGCCGCCAAGGCCCTGCGGGCTTTCATCGCTGCCCAGCGCCCGGCGGCCGGCATCGCCGCCCCCGACATGAACGGCCCGCGCCGCTAAGATCTTTCGCTTCTCAATGCCCGCGGCGCCCCTTCGGGCGCCGTTTTTCGTTGCGCAACCCACGTAACCAAACAGGCCGCTCCGGCAATCCGGGGGAAACCGCGAGCCCATATGTTCTCACCATCGAAAGCCGCCCGGCGACGTGGAGAGAGCGATGACCAAGACCCTGATCCTGACCGCCACCCTCCTCGCTTCGATGATCAGCGCCCCGGCTTTCGCCCAGTTCAACGGCAGCAACGTGCAGGTGGCTTCGGCCGGCCCCGTGGTCCGCGTTGACGACGTTGCCGCCGCCAAGGCGCTGCGGGCCTTCATCGCCGCCCAGCGCCCGGTGGCGGGCATCGCCGCCCCCGACATGAACGGCCCGCGCCGCTAAGGATCATTCATCCTCCTCGAAACGACCGATCGCCTTCAGCCCCTCGATCCAGGTTTCGCCCTCCCTCTTGAACACGGAGCGCGGCTGGACCTGGCCGTACTTGGCCAGAGCCGCCGCCAGGCGCTCGGAGTGGGTCACCAGCCAGATCTGGGTGCGCTCCGCGGCCTTGGCGATCAGCCGCGCCAAGGGTTCCAGCAGATCGGGATGGAGGCTGCTCTCGGGCTCGTTCAGCGCCACGAATGCGGGCAGGCGCAGGGCGAGAAGGGCGCCCGCGAGTGCCAGATAGCGCAGGGTGCCGTCCGAAAGCTCGGAGGCCTCGAAGACACGTTTGGGATGCTCGGGCAGCACCATGCCGAACGACGCCTCGCGGCCGGGCAGCGGCACATCGAGCGTCGCGCCTGGAAAGGCATCCTCGATTGCGCGATCGAGGTCGACCGTATCGCCGCGTATATGCACCAGGGTCGCGAAGACGGCCGCCAGGTTGGAGCCGTCCGACGCCATGGTCGGGCTCGTCACCGCAAGGCAGGGGCGGCGCAGCGCCGAATCGGCATCCGTGCGCAGGCTGTGGTAGAATCGCCAGTCGAGCATCGTGCGGCGCAACGCATGCAGCTCGGGAAAGCGCTGCGGCTCGTCGAAGGCGCCCAACGCCGTCTCGGACGCCAGCAACTCGCGGCTCACCTCGACCCGGCCCTCCTCCGCGGCACGGGCGATCACGGAAGGACCGCGCCGCTCCAGCAGCTTCGTCGTGCGGCCGCCGTGATGGAAGAGCAGCGTCTCCTCCTTGATGTGCGGTTCGAGCGGAAAGGCGCCGGGACCGCCCGGCGACGGCACGCCCACCGCCACCTCGTAGGAATGGTCGCCGAAATCGGCTGCCAGCACGATCCGCACCGGCTGCCCGGCTCGCCGCCGCCCCGCCCAGACAGCCGACTGCATGCCGCCCTCGGTCGCGAGCTCGCGCGACAGGGTCCCGGCCGCAGCAGCCTGCAGCAACTTCAGCACGCGATAGAGGTTGGTCTTGCCCACGCCGTTGGCGCCGACGAAGACCGTCAGCGGCCCGGTCGGAAACCGGATCGACCGCAGGGAGCGGTAGTTGGCGGCGCGGATCTCACGAACGATCACGTTCGCAGATTACACCAACGCCAGTTGTCGGGTTACGGCGCTGGTCCCTTGACCAGGGCGACGACGGCGACAGCAACGAAAACGGCCGCCAGGGCGAAGCTGATCATCTTGCCGCCCCTGCCTATGGGACGAACGAGCGTCCCGCACTTGGGACAGATTTTCGACCTGACCGGCACTTCGGCCTGACACTCGGGGCAGGGGATCAACGCCATCAACCTCTCCTGGGTTGTCCGGGCGATTATACCGGCGATCGGATTCCTGTCGACCTCAGGCCAACGTCCCGACGCAGCGGACGAGATGGTTGTCGCCGACCGGGCTGAGCGGCGGCGGGGCTGCCAGGCACTTGGGCTCGACGAACTTGCATCGCGACGCGAAGCTGCAGGCCGCGGGCACCTCGCCGAGGTCCGGCGGGGCGCCGGGGATGGCCTCCAGCCGCTGGCCGCGCATGCCGCCCTGCACCGTCGAGGCGAGCAGCCCGCGACTGTAGGGATGGCGTGGCGCGTCGACCATCTCCTCGACGCTCGCCAGCTCGACCAGCTTGCCGGCATACATCACGCCGATACGGTCGGAGACCTCGACCGCCACGCCGATATCGTGGGTGACGAAGATCACGCCGAGATCGAACTCGCGCTGCAGCTCACGGATCAGGAGGAGCACCTGGATCTGCACGGTGGCGTCGAGCGCCGTCGTCGGCTCGTCGGCCAGCAGCAGGGCGGGATTGCACGAGAGCGCCAGCGCGATCATGGCGCGCTGGCGCATGCCGCCCGACATCTCGTGCGGATAGGCCTTGAGCCGCTGCGCCGGCGAGGGGATACGCACCATCTCCAGCAGCTCGCGGGCGCGCTTCCAGGCGTCGGTCTCGCTCTTGCCGGTGTGACGCTTCACCGTCTCGGCGATCTGGCGGCCGATGGTGAAGACCGGATCGAACGCCGTCGCCGGCTCCTGGAAGATCATGGCGACGCGGTTGCCGCGCAGGTCGGCGAGCGCGCTGCCGGTCATGTCGAGGATCTCGTCGCCCTCGAGCTTGATGCTGCCCGACCAGCGCGTGCGGTGCTCGGGATGGAGCTTCAGGATCGAGCGCAGCGTGACGCTCTTGCCCGATCCCGATTCGCCAAGGATGCCAAGCGTCTCGCCGCGTTTCACGTCGAAGCTCACGCCGTTGACGGCATGCACGATGCGATCGGGCGTCCTGAAGGTGACCTCGAGGTCCCTGACCTGGAGAAGCTCGCTCATGCCGCTGCTGCCTTCGAATGACCGGAACCCGCCACCCGCATATGGCAGGCGACCGCCTGCGCGCTGGTGTCGGCAAGGGGAGGCTCGACCCGGGCGCACACATCCTCGGCGAAGGGGCAGCGGGTGCGGAAGCGACAGCCCGAGGGCGGGTCGATCGGGTTGGGCGGATCGCCCTGGATCGGCGCCTCCTTGGTCCGCTTGCGCGGATCCATCGACGGCCGGGCCGAGAGCAGCGCGCGCGTGTAGGGATGCAACGGATTGCCGTAGATCGCGTCGACCGAGCCCAGCTCGACGATCTTGCCGAGATACATCACCAGCACGCGGTCGCTGAGATACTGCACGACGTTGAGATCGTGGCTGATGAACAGGTAGGTGAGGCCGAGCTCGTTCTTGAGGTCGACCAGCATGTTCAGCACCTGCGCCTCGACCGACTTGTCGAGCGCCGACACCGC
>CANIRG010000121.1 GCA_947469635.1 Rhodospirillales bacterium
AGGCCCCACCAGATGACGGCCATGTAGCAGACGAAGGCGCCCAGCATCAGCAGGTCGCCCTGGGCGAAGTTGACCAGCTCCGTCGCCTTGTAGATCAGCACGAAGCCCAGCGCGACCAGGCCATAGATACAGCCGACCGCGAGCCCATTGAGCGTGAGTTGCAGAAAGATAACCAGTTTCCGTCCCCTGCGATCGAGCGGTCTAGCGCCGCTTCATTGCCCGCAAATATGAACGGCAGTTCAGCCCTGTCAACGCGCTATGACGGGATCGCCGAAAATGTGAGGATTAAATCGGCAGGAGGGAGCTCAATGGCCGCCGTCGACACACTCAAGCCGTACCTGCCCGAGGCGTCGCCCTCGAGCCCCTTCTATTCCGAGGAGCATGAGGCTTTTCGCCGGATGGTGCGCCGCTTCGTCGACCGTGAGCTGATGCCCCATGTCGACCAGTGGGACGAAGCGGAGGAATTCCCGCGGGAATTGTACAGGAAGGTGTCGGCTGCAGGCCTGATGCAACTCGGCTTCCCCGAGGAATACGGCGGTGTGCCGACCGACATCTTCTTCGGCATCATCAAGGCGGAGGAGATGGCGCGCCACGGCAGCGGCGGCCTGAACGCCAGCCTCAACAGCCATACGATCGGCTGTCCGCCGATCGCGGCGCTGGGCCCGGAATGGATGAAGCGCAAGGTGCTGCCCGAAGTCCTGGCCGGCGAGAAGATCAGCGCGCTCGCCATCACCGAGCCCTCCGGCGGCTCGGACGTCGCCAGCCTCAAGACCACCGCCCGGCGCGACGGCGACCATTATGTCGTGAACGGCTCGAAGATGTTCATCACCTCGGGCGTGCGGGCCGACTATTTCACCGTCGCCGTCCGTACCGGCGGGCCGGGCGCGGGCGGGGTCTCCCTGCTGCTTATCGAGCGCGAGCGCGCCGGCTTCTCCCGTACCAAGCTGAAGAAGATGGGCTGGTGGGCGTCGGACACCGCGCAGCTGTTCTTCGACGATGTGCGGGTGCCGGTGGAGAACCTGATCGGCACGGAGAACAAGGGCTTCATCGGCGTCATGCTGAACTTCAACCAGGAGCGGTTGGGCATGTCGGCGGCGGCCTACGGCTACGCCAAGGTCTGCCTCGACGAGGCGATCGCCTACGCTCGCCAGCGCCACACCTTCGGCAAGCCGCTGATCGCCAACCAGGTGGTGCGACACCGCCTGGTCGACATGGCGATGCGCATCAACGCGGTGAAGTCGACGCTCGAGCTGCTGGCATGGCGCGTGCAACAGGGCGAGAAGCCGGTCGCGGAGATCTGCATGCTGAAGAACCTCGCCACCTCGACCCTGGAATTCTGCGCCAATGAGGCGATGCAGGTGTTCGGCGGCGCGGGCTACCTGCGCGGCGCCAAGGTCGA
Organism: Rhodospirillales bacterium; assembly: GCA_947469635.1. Taxonomy (GTDB): domain Bacteria; phylum Pseudomonadota; class Alphaproteobacteria; order Reyranellales; family Reyranellaceae; genus Reyranella. The sequence goes on from CANIRG010000121.1 coordinate 1,400, forward strand.
GCGCATCTATCGCGAGACCAAGGTGATGTCGATCGGCGGCGGCTCGGTCGAGATCATGAAGGACCTCGCCGCCCGCCAGATGGGGTTATAGATGGACGACGCCGGGCAGCTCGAGCTTTTCCAGCAGTGGTTCTCCGACAGCATCCCGCACAACAAGGCGCTGGGCCTCAAGGTCGTGGCCGTGCGCAAGGGCTTTGCCTCGATGCGGCTGGAATGGCGCGAGGAGCTGGTCGGCGATCCCGAGACGGGCGTGCTGGCGGGCGGGCCATTGACGGCGATGCTCGACAGCTGCTGCGGCATGTCGGTGGCGACGATGCTGAAGGAGCCCAAGCCCTTCGCCACCCTTGACCTCCGCATCGACTACGCGAGGCCCGCGACGCCGGGCAAGGCGGTCATCGCCGAGGCCGAGTGCTATCGCATCACGCGATCGGTGGCCTTCACCCGCGCCTTCGCCCATCACGGCGATGCCAAGGACCCCATCGCCGCGGCCGCCGGCACCTTCATGCTGGGCACCAAGGGCGAAGTCACGCGCGCGCAATCCATCGGCGAGGAGGCCATCGGCTCGGAGACAAAAATATGAGCGCGCAACGCGAGCGGATGATCGGCGCGCGCAAGTCCGGCGATGTGGCGCGGCTGGCCGACGCCATTCCCTATGCCAAATGGATGCGGATCGCGCCGGAGAACGGCACCGGCGAGCTGCTGACCCGCATGCGCTATCACGAGCAGCTGATCGGCAACACCTTCCTGCCGGCCATCCATGGCGGCACGCTTGGCGCCATGCTGGAGATGGCCGCGATCTTCCATCTGCTGTGGGAGACCGAGACGGAAACGGTCCCCAAGATCGTCAACATCACCGTCGACTACCTTCGCTCGGCCGGGCCACGCGACGTGATCGCGGCTGCGAAGGTCACCAAGCAGGGGAGGCGGATGGTGAATGTCTTCGCCGAGGCCTGGCAGGACGACCGCTCCAAGCCCGTCGCCACCGCCAACGCGCATTTCCTGGTGAAGTCGGCCGACGAGCCGCCGGCGCTCTAGCGGTCCTATGAAGGCATCTTCGTAAGATCCACCCCATACCGTTCGGCATTGCGTTTCATGTAAGCCGAACGCGGCTGTGGCGGCTCGCCTTTCAATTCGGCCTCGACCATGTCGAGGAAGGTGTGCCAGCCCATGGCGTTGGCCTTCACGAAGCGCTCGAGGATCGGCAGATGGGTGAGGGTGAGCTTGCCGTCCTCGAACTCCAGCGTGAGGTACGACTCGGGATAGTCGGACGCGGTCTGGCCGGGCATGAAGGCGTTCCAGGTGTAGGCGAGCTTCTTCGAGGGTAGCCATTGCGTGACCACGCCCTTGACGTGCCCGCCCATCAAGTCGACCCGGCCGCCGGCGCGCGGCTCGATGACGCCCTCGCCGTACCAGTGCGGCAGCCGCTTGATATCGGTCAGCACCGCCCACACCTTCTCGGGCGCCGCCGTGAACGTCCGCTCGAAGCGCACCATATGCGCATGGGTGAACTGCGCGTCGCCCCTCATGGACTTTCCCTCCTCTTGCAGTGCACAACGCCCGACATGGACAACGATTCCCTCGATGCCTATCGCCGGCCGGGCGAGCTGATCGATTCAGACCACCCCGAAATCGTGGCCTACGCAAGGCGCGTGGCGGGCGCGGGCAGCGACCGCGAGAAGGCGTTGCGGCTCTACTACGCCGTGCGTGACGACCTGCGCTACGATCCCTACAGCACGCCGATGAAGCGCGAGGCCTATCGCGCCAGCACGACGCTGGCGGCGGGGCATGGATATTGCGTCAACAAGGCCGGGCTGATGGCCGCGGTCTGCCGTGCCGTCGGCATCCCGGCACGCGTCGGCTATGCCGATGTGCGCAACCACATGACGACCAAGCGGCTGAGCGAGCTGATGGGCTGCGATATCTTCTACTACCACGGCTACACCGAGGTCTGGCTCGATGGGCACTGGGTCAAGGCGACGCCCGCCTTCAACCGTGAGCTCACCGAGAGGTTCGGGCTGAAGCGGCTCGACTGGGACGGCGTGTCGGACTCCATCTATCACCCGTTCGACCTCAGCGGCCGGCGGCACATGGAGTATCTCGGCTATCGCGGCGAGTACGCCGACATCCCGTTCGACGAGATCCGCGATGCCTTCCGCCACCATTACCCGCGCCTCACGAAGGCGCAGGAAGAGATGACGCTGGAAGGCGACTTCGGTGCTGAAGGTGCTGCGGAAGCGACACGCACGTGAGGATCGAGCCGCGGTCGACGGCCTATATCGTCCTGCTGGTGGCCCTGGGCAGCTTCGGGCCTCTCACCATGAGCATCTACACGCCCGTCATGCCCTCGGTCGCGCATGACCTCGCCACGACGCCCGACGGCGTGAAGCTCACGCTCACCACCTACATGCTGGGCTTCGCCGTGGGCCAGCTCTTCTACGGGCCGCTCAGCGACCGTTACGGGCGTCGGCCGGTGCTGCTGGTCGGGCTGGTGTTCTTCACCGCCACGACCTTCGCCTGTGCGTTCGCACCGTCGATCGGCGGGCTGATCGGCCTCCGCCTGCTGCAAGGGTTGGGTGCCGCCTCGGGCTCGGTGCTGGGCCGCGCGCTGACGCGCGACGCCTACAGCGCCAAGGAGATGCCGGTGGTGATGAGCTGGATTGCGCTGGCCCAGAACATCGCGCCGATCGCCTCGCCCACCATCGGCGGGTTCCTGGGCGAATCGCTGGGCTGGCAGGCGACCTTCTGGTTCGTCGGCGGCTTCGGCGTCACGCTGCTGATCGTCACCACGCTGGCGCTGGGCGAGACCAACAAGTTCCGCAGCGAGCGCGTCGACATCGGGGCGCTGCTGCGTGGCTCGGGCGAGATGCTGCGCGACCGGCAGTTCGTGGGCTATGTGCTGCCGATCGGCTTCGCCTTCGCCATCAACTTCGGCATGCTGGCGGGTGTCCCCTTCATCCTGCAGGACCGGCTGGGCTTCAGCCCGCGCGAGTTCGGCCTGCTGGTGCTGATGTCGATGGGCGGCTTCAGCGCCGGCACCTTCGCCAACAACCGGCTGATCGGCCGCGTGGCGCCGGCCATCATCGTGCGTCGCGCCGGCTGGTGCCATGTCGCGGCGCTCGCCGTCATGGCCGCGCTGTCGTTGCTCGGAGTCTTCACATGGTGGGCGATCATCCTGCCCCACATGCTGCTGAGCTTCGGCACCGGCATCATGACGCCGACCGCCAACGCCGGCGCCGTCAGCCTCTATCCCAGGCTCGCCGGCACCGCCTCGTCGTGGGTCGGGCTCGCCCAGATGGGCATCGGCGCGCTGGGCACGGTGACCGTGGCGCTGCTGTCGCTGCTCGACTCACGTTACGTCGCCATGCCGCTGGTGGTCGGGCTGCTGCCCTTCGCTGTCGCCTCGTTGCTGAGCGCGCGCCTGCTCAGGCCGCGCTTGATATGATCTCGGTCGGCGAGATCACGCCGCGTTCCAGCAGCCCCATCATGTTGGCGATCTTCTGCGGCGCAGTCGGCCCCATGACGATCTGCAGGCCGGGCTGAGGCGCCGCCCCCTGGGCCTGGGCCATCCGTTGTCGTTGCCGGAAGGACTCCAGCGCGAAGTCGCGCCTGTTGCGTTCCTTGTCGATGCTGAAACCCGCCTCGCCAAGCAGTCGCCGGTAGGCCGACGCCGTGTCGATGAAATTCGTCTCGGGACCTGCCCACCACGGCACCGGGTAGCTGAACGCGCCATCGCTCTCGCGCATCGCGTCGTAGATGGCGAAGACCCCGACCGGCCTCAGTACGCGGCGCACCTCGGCGAACACGGCTTTCTTGTCCGGGATGTTCATGCCGACATGCAGCATGTAGGCGCCATCGAAGGTCGCATCGGCGAAGGGCAGGGCAGTCGCGCTGGCCTCGCGGTAGGAGACGGCATCGCCGAGGCCGGTGAGCTGCGAAAGCTGCTGGGCGACACGGACATATTCCGCTGTGAGGTCGATGCCGTCGATCCGCCAGCCGCGCTCCGCTGCGAAATAGCGCGAGGGGCCGCCGATGCCGCTGCCGATATCGAGCAGGCGTGCGCCGCGTGGCAGGTCGATCTGGGCGCCGAGATCCATCGTGGCCTGGCGGCCGCCGATATGGAATTCGTCGATCGGCGCGAGGTCGGTGTGCGTCAGCTTGCCGGTGTCCTTGCCCGCCGCCGTCAACGCCGAGAGAATCGCGCTCTCCAGCGAGCCGTGTTCGTAGTGCCGGCTGACGCTGCGTTCCGTGTCCATAGGCTGCCTCCCGAGGAGGCCCGGACTGTGGCCGACTCGCTGGACGGCGGCAAATGCGGCGCTACATTCTCCGCCGCAGTGAAGCGAGAGGAAACGGGCAATGGCGAACATGCTGAAGGACAAGGTCGTTCTGGTGACCGGCGCGGGCGGTGGCATCGGCCGCGAGATGGCGCTGCTGGCGGCCCGCGAGGGCGCCAAGGTCGTGGTCAACGATCTCGGCGGTGCGGTCGACGGCGAGGGCGGCGGCAGCACTTCCCCGGCACAGAAGGTCTGCGACGAGATCGCGGCCGCCGGCGGCCAGGCCGTGCCCAACGGTGACAGCGTGACCGATCCGGCCGGCGCCGAGCGCATGATCAAGGCGGGCGTGGAGAATTTCGGGCGCATCGACGGCGTCATCAACAACGCCGGCATCCTGCGCGACCGCATCTTCCACCGCATGAGCCATGTCGACTGGAAGATGGTGATCGACGTGCATCTCAACGGCGCCTTCAACGTGAGCCGCGCCGCCGCCAACTACTTCAAGGAGCAGAAGTCGGGCGCCTTCGTGCACTTCACCTCGACGTCGGGCCTGGTCGGCAACTTCGGCCAGGCGAATTACTCCGCGGCCAAGATGGGCATCATCGGCCTGTCGCGCTCCATCGCGCTCGACATGGCGGCCTTCAATGTCCGCTCCAACTGCATCTCGCCCTTCGCCTGGACGCGCATGATCGGCACCATCCCCGCCGACACCGAGGCGCAGAAGGCGCGGCTGGAGCGTTCCAAGAAGATGACCCCGGCCAAGATCGCCCCGATGGCGGTGTTCCTGCTCTCCGATGCCGCCAAGGACGTGAGCTCGCAGATCTTCGGCGTGCGCATGAACGAGATCATGCTGTTCAACGCCAACCGCCCGGTACGGTCCGTGCATATGTCCGACGGCTGGACCCTGGAGGCGATCGCCGAGGTCGCGATCCCGTCGATGAAGAACTACTTCACCGACCTCAAGCGCTCGCCGGAATACTTCACCTGGGATCCGATCTGATCGAGCATAAACCTCATCCTGAGGAGGGCGCGGAGCGCCCGCCTCGAAGGATGGGCAGCAAACGAGGTGCTCGCTCCCACCCTTCGAGACGCGGCCTCCGGCCGCTCCTCAGGGTGAGGTGGTTGTTTTGGAGTAGATGACGATGGCTGACGTAGCAAAAGCGAACGAACCGAAGATCGATGCCGACGAAGTGTTGGGCGGCATCGTCGAGTGGGTCTCGATCGAGAGCCCGAGCCACGATGCGACGTCGGTCAACAAGGTCGTCGACCATGTCGAAAACCAGTTCCGCGACCTCGGGCTGAAGCTTGAGCGCACGCCGGGCGTCGACGGCTTCGGCGACATCCTCGAATGCAAGACTCCCGCCGAGTGGAGCACCGGCGAAGGCAAGGGCATTCTCGTCCTGGCCCATCTCGATACCGTGCACCCCATCGGCATGATCGAGAAGGACCTCAAGGTCCGCCGCGAAGGCGACAGCATCTTCGGCCCCGGCATCTACGACATGAAGGCTGGCGGCTACATGGCCTACTACGCGCTGCGCCATCTCATCCGCCAGGGCAAGAAGACCAAGCTCCCCGTCACCTTCCTGTTCATTCCCGAGGAAGAGGTCGGCAGCCCGACCTCGCGCGCCCGCATCGAGGCGGCGGCGGTCGGCCACAAATACGCGCTGGTGATGGAGCCGGGCCGCGACGGCGACAAGGTCGTGACCTCGCGCAAGGGCGTCGGGCGCTTCACGCTCACGGTCAAGGGCGCCGCCAGCCACGCCGGCGTCCGCCATCAGGACGGCCGCAGCGCCATCCACGAGATGGCGAAGCAGATCATCCGCATCGAGAACAAGACCGACTACGCCCGCGGCATCACGTGCAATGTGGGCCAGATCCAGGGCGGCAGCGGCGTCAACGTCGTGCCGGCGGACTGCAAGATCGAGGTCGACCTCCGCGTGCCGACGCAGCAGCTCGCCGAGGAGATGACGCACTGGTTCCTGAGCCTGGAGCCGATCGGCAAGGACGTCGAGCTCACGGTCGAAGGCGGCATGAACCGCCCGCCCTATCAGAAGGACGCCGGCATCGCCGACCTGTTCGGCAGGGCGCAGGCGATCTATCGCGAGATCGGCAAGGAGCTCGAGGACGTGCCACTGACCGGCGGCGGCAGCGACGGCAACTTCACCGCGGCGCTCGGCATTCCCACGCTCGACGGCCTCGGCGCCGACGGCAAGGGCGCGCATGCGGCGTACGAGCAGATCTACTACTCGTCGCTCGTGCCGCGCACCTATCTCTGCGCGCGGCTGCTGGAAACGCTCGACTGATGGCAACGCTCTACCACGTGCCCACGTCGCGCTCGCTGCGCGTGCTGTGGACGCTGGAGGAGATAGGCGTGACGGTCGACGTCAAGTCGTTGGGGGTTCGACCGCGGCTGCAGGAGCCCGAGTATCTCGCGATCAATCCCGCCGGCACGCTCCCGGCCCTGATCGACGGTGACCGAGCGATCTACGAATCCCTGGCGATCTGCGAATATCTCGCAGCCCGGCACGGTTCCGAGCTGGTCGTGGCGCCGGACGAGCCGGAGCGGCCGGAGTTCGTGCAATGGCTGTTGTACGGCGAGGCGACGCTGCAGGCGCCGCTCTCGGTGATGGCGCGCGTCGGCCGTATTCGCAACAAGACGCCCGAGATGCAGGCCGGCATCGATGCCGTGCTGGCCGACGCGCGCCACTCGCTTTCGATGCGGCTGAAGCCGCTCGAACAGCGGCTGGAGGGGCGCGACTTCCTGGCGGCGGGCCGGCTGACACTTGCCGACATATCGGTCGGCTATCCGCTGAATAACCTCGGGAGGCCGCATTTCGCGGGGATGCTGGGCCCGCGCGCCCAGGCCTACCGCGAGCGACTGGTGGCGCGACCCGCGTTTCAGCGGGCGGCGGCCATCCCTTAGCTACAGCTCGGCCGCCACGGCGCCTGGATTTAAGGGACGCGTAGGTGCTCACTGACTCATGCGGACCGCGGAGCTCCAGCTCCGCTCGTGATCATGAGGCGGGCCTGGAGGCCCGCGGTCCGGTGAGTTCAGTCTCGACGGCTTTCGCAGCGGTCTGCATGTCGTGGGCCAGCGCCAGCGAGGTCGGGCGGTCGAGCTGGCTGGAGATGCCGACCGACGCGATCGACTGGGCGATCGTGCCCGATGTCGTCAGCACCGGGACGGCGACGACGGTGACGCCGGCGATGTAGTTGCCGCGGTCGATGCTGAAGCCCTGCCGCCGCACCGTCTCGACTTCCTTGCGCCAGGCCGCGTGGGTTGGCGCATTGTGCCAGCGCAGCGCGCGGAAGCGCTTGTCGATCTCGGCCTCCGGCTGGCTGCTGAAGGCCGCCACGCAGCGGCCGGTGGCGCTGATCAGCGCCGGAAAGCGGCTGCCGATGTCGACATGCAGCCGCACCGGCGCCTGGGTACGCGACAGCGCCACCACGACCATATGCTCCAGGTTTGGCAACTCGACGCCGATGGCGGTGACGCTGTAGCGCTTCGACAGGTCGTCGAGGCTGGGCTGCACCAGAGTCGGGAAGTCGTTGCCCTCCAGCACGGCGCGGGCCAGCGACAGCATGCCGACGCCCAGGCCGTATTGCTTTGCCGCGTCGACTTTCACCAGCCCTTCCGCCACCAGCACCCGCAGGATGTGCAGGCTCGTGCTCGGCACGAGATCGAGCGCCTGGGAGATCGCCTTGACGCCCATCGGCGTCTTCGTCCGGCCGAGCAGGCGCAGGATGGCAACGGCGCGGGTGACGGCGGGAACGGCGCGCACTTTCATGATTGTACATATACAACTATAGAAACTTCTGTACAATTGTTCCCGCCTGTCTAGTTTCCCCCGCCATGACCAGCCTCACGGCCTACACCAGCTATGCCGACGCCCAGGCGCACTTCTCCTCGGCGAAGCTCTGGGAGCTTTTCGACGGCGACCGCGAGAGCCTGAACATCGCGCACGAGTGCATCGACCGGCATACCGGCGGCGAGCGCGCGGCCATCATCGTGGTCCATGCCGACGGGCACGACGAGATCCTGAGCTATCGCCGCATCGCCGAGGATTCGTCCCGGGTCGCCCATTGGCTGGTGGCGCAGGGCATCGCTCCGGGCGACCGCGTCGCCATCAAGCTGGAGCCGTCGCGCGCCTTCTATGCCGCTGTCTTCGGGGCGATGAAGGCCGGCGCCATTGCCGTGCCGCTGTTCACCCTGTTCGGTCCCGACGGGGTGAAGCTCCGTGTCGACGACTGCAAGCCGCGTCTTCTCATCGAGGACGGTGCCTTCCTGGCGGGCCTCGGCGTCCTCCCTACGACCTTCACGCCCGCCACGAGGGCGGATGCCCTGGCGATTTTCCAGTATACCTCGGGCACGACGCGCGAGCTGCCGGAGGCCGTGAAGCACACGCACCGCTCGATCGTCACGCTGATGGTGGCGGCGCTCTACGGTACCGGATTGCGGCCGGGCGATCGCTTCATGTGCCCGTCCTCTCCCGCGTGGGGACATGGGCTGTGGCATGGCACGCTGGCGCCGCTGGCACTCGGCCTCACCATCGGTGCCTATGCCGGAAAGTTCGATGCCGCGCGCCTTTTGAAGGCGCTCGAGGATCATCGCTTCACCAACATCTCGGCGGCGGCCACGCATTACCGCATGATGCGGAACTCGGGCGCGGCGTCGCGCCACGGGTATTTCGTCGAGAAACTGTCCTTCACCGGAGAGCCGATCGACAGCGAGACCGCGGCATTCGCCGAAGCGACCTTCGGCCGGCCCGTGTGCAGCATGTACGGCACCACCGAGATCGGGGTCATCCTGGTGAGCTACCCGGGCGCCCCGGACTTCGTCGTGAAGCCGGGCTCGCTCGGCAAGCCGATTCCAGGTGGTCGGGTCGAGGTCCAGGATGCCGAAGGCAAGTCCTGCCCGCCCGGCGTCACCGGCGAGATGAAGGTGTGGCGGCGTGACCGCTGGATCGCCACCAAGGACCTCGGCCGCACCGACGAGGACGGCTACTTCTTCCACGGCGGCCGCGCCGACGACGTCATCATCTCGGCCGGCTGGACGATGAGCGCCATCGAGATCGAGGATGCCGTCCTCAAGCACCCCGACGTGCGCGAGGTCGGCGCCATCGGCGTGCCCGACGCGCTGCGCGGGCAGGTGGTGAAGGCTTTCGTCGTCGCCGAGCGCGCCGGCGACGATTCGTTTGCCCGCGAGATCCAGGATCTCGTGCGCCAGCGCCTCAGCCAGCACGAGTATCCGCGCGTCATCGAGTTCGTATCCGAGCTGCCCAAGACACCGGCAGGCAAGGTCAACCGCAAGATCCTTCGCACAAGGGAACAGGTCCATGTCGACTAGCATGATCGAACGCAGCTTTCCGAAGATCACCGAAGACGGGCTCGATTCGCTGCGCAAGCGTATCGGCGTGAAGATCGGCGTGACGGCCGAGCCCTGGTGCCACGAGGCGACCCGCGACAATATCCGCCACTACGCGCACGGCATCGGCGACGACAATCCGCTGTGGTGCGTGCCGGAGTATGCGCGGAAGACCGGGTTTGGCGACGTCATCGCCCTGCCGAGCTTCCTGTTCGCGACAAGCCGCATCATATCGGGCTATGTCGGCGGCCTGCCGGGCATCCATGCCATGTGGTCGGGCTCGGACTGGACCTGGCACAAGGTGGTGAACCGCAACGACGAGATCACGACCGAGGCCTGGCTCAAGGACCTTGTGATCCACGACACCAAGTTCGCCGGCCGCGCGGTGCAGCAGATCTATCACGTCGATTTCTTCAACCAGAAGGGTGACCTGGTCGCCGGCGCCGACAGCTGGTGCTTCCGCACCGAGCGCGATTCGGCGCGCGAGACCGGCACCAAGTACAAGGAGCTCCGGCAGAAGCCGGTGCGCCGCTACACCGACCAGGAGCTGGCCGACGCCTACAGGCTCTATGCCGAGGAGAAGATCCGCGGCGCCGAGAAGCGCTACTGGCAGGACGTCAAGGAAGGCGAGGCGCTGCCCACGATGCTGAAGGGCCCGATGACGGTGACGGGCTTCATCGCCTACGCCCAGGGCTGGGGCGGTCTCTATATCCGCGCCAACAAGCTCGCCTGGAAGCTCTCCGACGCCCATCCCGGCCTCGGCATCAAGAATCGCTTCGGCATTCCCGACTGCCCCGAGCGCGTCCATTGGGAAGAGGAGTTCGCACACGAGGTCGGCGCTCCCGGCGCCTACGATTACGGCCCGGAGCGCGCCTCGTGGCTCACCCATCACATGACCAACTGGATGGGCGACGACGGCACGCTCCGCAACGCCACCTGCAAGATCCGCCGCCACAATCCGGCCGGCGACATCCTGTTCATCAAGGGCAAGGTGACGCGCAAGTACATCGAGGACGGCCGGCATCTGGTAGCCATCGAGCAGGCGGCGCACAACCAGGACGACGAGCTGTCGATCCTGGGCACCGGCATCGTCGAGCTGCCCAGCCGCGGCTGATGGCCGGCGCGCTCTCCGGCCTCAGGGTCGTCGACCTGTCGCGCGTGCTGGCGGGGCCGCTGTGCACGCAGATGCTGGCCGACCATGGCGCCGAGGTGGTGAAGGTCGAGCCGCCCTCGGGCGACGAGACGCGCCATCTCGGGCCGCCGTTCGATTCGAACGGCGATGCGGCCTATTTCAGCGCCCTCAATCGCGGCAAACGTGCCATCACCGTCGACCTCTCCAAGCCCGAGGGCCGCACCGTCCTGGAGGCGCTGCTGCAGGACGCCGATGTGCTGGTGGAGAACTACCTGCCCGGCACGCTGGAGCGCTGGAACCTCGGCTACGACGTGCTGCAGGCGCGCCATCCGCGATTGATCTACTGCTCGGTCTCGGGATTCGGCGCCGACGGCCCGCTCGGCGGCTTGCCGGGCTATGACGCCGTCCTGCAAGCCATGTGCGGCCTGATGAGCGTCAACGGTACGCAGGACTCGGGCCCGACGCGCGTCGGCGTGCCGATCGTCGACTATGTGACGGGCTACAATGCCCTTACCGGCATCCTGCTGGCGGTGACCGCCCGCCACCGGACCGGCCGCGGCCAGCGGGTCGATGTCGCGCTGTTCGACACGGCGCTCGCCATGCTGGTCCCGCATGCCGCCAACTGGCTCGCCTCGGGCCGCACGCCCGGCCGTCTCGGCAGCGCCCATCCCAACATCGCGCCCTACGACAAGTTTGCCGCCAGCGACGGCGAGCTCTTTCTCGGCATCGTCAACGACGGCCAGTTCAGGCGCTTCTGCCAGCGCGTGGGGCGCGATGATCTGTCGGCGGATCCGCGCTTCGAGAAGAACACGGCGCGCGTTCAGCATCGCGCGGAGCTGCGCGCCGAGATCGAGCGCACGCTGGCGGCCTTCAAGGTCGAGGAAGTCTGCACGGAGCTGATGCGCCATGGCGTGCCGGCCGGTGCCGTGAACACCGTGCCGCAGGCCTTCGCCCAGCCGCACGTCGCGCATCGCGGAATGTTGATCGAGCGCGACGGCTATCGCGCGCCGGGCATCCCGGTCAGGCTGAGCGATACACCGGGGACAGCGGGCGCCTCGCCGCCGCGCGTCAATCAGCATGCCGAGGAGATTCTGTCGGAGCTGTTCGAGCCAAAGGGAGAGAAACCATGAAAATGAAAATCATCGCCTGTTTCGCGGCACTGCTCGCCAGCCTGTCGTTGGACCTGCCGGCCCGGGCCCAGAGCTATCCCGCCAAGCCGGTGCGCATCGTCGTGCCGTACCAGGCGGGGCAGGGGACCGACGTCGCGGCCCGCCTCTTCGCCGAGCACCTGACCAAGGCGCTGGGCCAGCAGTTCATCGTCGACAACAAGCCCGGCGCCGGCGGCAACATCGGCACCGCCGATGCCGCCCGCTCGGCGGGCGACGGCTACACGCTGCTGATGGGCACGGTCGCGACGCAGACCATGAACGAGTTCCTTTATCCGTCGGTCGGCTACGATTCCGACAAGGACTTCGCGCCGATCATCCTGGTCGGCATGCTGCCGATGGTGATCTCGGCCAATCCGTCGCTTGCGGCGAGCACGATCCCCGAGCTGATCGCGGCGGCCAAGGCGCAGCCCGACAAGCTCAACATCGCGCTGCCCAGCACGACCGCGCGCATCGTCTTCGAGCTCCTGAAGGCGCGCACCGGCGCACCGCTGTTCGGCGTGCCCTACAAGGGCTCGGCCACGGCCATGACCGAGGTCATGGGCGGCCAGGTCCAGCTCACCATCGATACGGCGACGGCCAGCCGCGGCCATGTCCAGAGCGGCAAGCTGAAGGCGCTGGCGATCACCACCCTGAAGTCGAGCGAGCTGCTGCCGGGCGTGAAGTCGGTGGCCGAGCAGGGCGTCGCCGGCTTCGAGGTGACGGCCTGGAACGCCCTCTATGCGCCGCGTGGCACGCCCAAAGCCATCGTCGACCAGCTCAATATGGAAGTGACCAAGATCCTGGCGCAGGCCGAGGTCCGCCAGCGTCTGATGCAGCTCGGCTTCGAGCCGGCCGGCGGCTCGCCCGAGCAGCTGGCGGCCTATGAGAAGCAGGAGCGCGCGAAGTGGGAGCCGCTGATCAAGGCGGCCGGCCTCAAGGGGGACTGACGAGGTATCCTATTACCCCGCAGTGGCAGAGGCAGGAATGCGGGAAGAATCCCCGAAGCCCTTGTTCCATCGATATCGAAGGCTTCCCACTCGCGTGGGAAACCTCGGGAAGCCAGGGAAGGCAAGCAGACAACCTCATGCTGAGGAGCCACGCGAAGCGTGGCGTCTCGAAGCATGGGCCCACACGGGGTGCCTGTTGCCCGCCCCTTCGAGACGGCCGCTGCGCGGCCTCCTCAGAGCGTGTGAGCCTTTTGGTTTATTTGGCAATACGCGAGTTTAGGCTGTCGCGATGATGTGATTCGCTGTTTGGGGTGTCGGCGAAGCATCTGGAGGCGAGTGATGTCGAGTGAGCCGGAACTTTTCGACGGGCTGCCGGAGCAGGCGTCGTCGGCGACGGTGCATCGCGGGGCGGCG
>CANIRG010000122.1 GCA_947469635.1 Rhodospirillales bacterium
AAGGGCACCGTCGAGACCGGCGGCTACGCCACGGCCGGCATGGTGGCGGCGCCCAGCGTCAAGACCATCATCGAGGACATCGTCTCACTCTACGGCATCCAGCCCGGCGACTGGAACGGCCATCCGGCGTCGCTCGAGATCGCCTCGGTCCCGGTCGTGCCGCAGCCCCAGCCGCAACCGTTCCTGCCGGCCAGCGGGCGCGGTCGCACGCTGGAGCAACGCAAGGCCCTGGCCGTCAAGTCAAGCGCACAGACGGCGGTGGCGCCCGGAGTGCGGCGCGTTGCTGTTGAGTGAGCTCATGCGGCAAAGCGCCGACGCCCCCTGCGGAGCCGCGCTGCCGCGCGATCCGGCATTGGCCGGGCTCACGCTCGATTCACGCTGCGTTCAGCCAGGCTATCTCTTTGCGGCACTCGCCGGTTCGAAGGCCGACGGCGCGCGCTTCGTAGCCGACGCCGTAGCGCGCGGCGCCGTCGCCATTCTGGCGGCACCGGATGCCGCGCTGCCTCCGCTCGATCCCGCCATCGTCGTCGTTCGTGACGCCAATCCGCGCCGCCGCATCGCGCGGATGGCGGCGGTGCACGCCGGTGCGCAGCCCGCCACCATCGCGGCGGTGACCGGGACCAACGGCAAATCCTCGACCGTCCATTTCGTGCGCCACATCTGGGCGGCGCTCGGCCTCGAGGCCGCCAGCGTCGGCACGCTGGGCATCGTCTCGCCGGGCTTTTCCCGCGATGCCGGCCTCACGACTCCCGACCCGGTGCAGCTCCACGCCGATCTGGCGACCCTGGCGCACGAGGGCGTGACCCATCTCGCCATCGAGGCTTCTAGCCATGGACTCGACCAGCATCGCCTCGACGGGCTTCACCTCGCAGCGGCGGCCTTCACCAACCTGACGCACGAGCATCTCGACTATCACCTTTCGATGGACGCCTATTTCGCGGCCAAGGCGCGCCTGTTCGAGACCTTGTTGCCGGAGGGTGGCACGGCGGTTGTCAATGCCGACATACCCCGCGCGACGGAGCTCGGCGAGATCTGCCGCGCCCGCGGCATTCGCTTCAAGACCTATGGCACGGCAGGACGCGAGTTCCGCCTGATCCGCGACACGCCGACGGCGAACGGCCAACATCTCGTTCTGGAAGTGCTGGGGACGCGCCACGAGGTCGAGCTGCCGCTGGTCGGCGGCTTCCAGGCGTCGAATGCCTTGGCAGCCCTTGGCCTCGTCGTCGCCACCGGCGGCGATGCGGCACGTGCGGTGCAGGCGCTGCCGACGCTCGACGGGGCACCGGGGCGTCTGCAGCTCGTGGCCCGCCACGGGAGCGGCGCGCCGGTCTATGTCGACTACGCCCACAAGCCCGAGGCGCTGGAGACGGTGCTGGCGACGCTGCGGCCCTTCGCCAAGGGAAAGCTCGTCGTGGTGTTCGGCTGCGGTGGAGATCGCGATCGGGCCAAGCGCCCGGTGATGGGCGAGATCGCCACGCGCCTCGCCGACCTCACCATCGTCACCGACGATAATCCACGCTCGGAAGAGCCGGAGGCCATCCGCGCCGAGATCCTGCGCGGCGTTCCCGCGGAGCGGCGGAACTGGATCGAAGCGCACGACGGACGCCACGCCGCCATCGAGCGCGGCATGGCCGCACTCGCCTCGCCGGACGACCTGCTGCTGATCGCCGGCAAGGGACACGAGACCGGCCAGACCGCGAAAGGCGTCACCCATCCTTTCGACGACGCCGCCGTCGCGCGCGAGTTCGCCGAGGCGGCGACATGAGCGCGCTCTGGACCTCCGACGAGGTGGCGCGCACGCTGTCACCGGTGGCACCGACCGCGTCGTTCGAAGCAACCGGCGTCACTTTCGACAGCCGCGCCGTCGGCAAGGGCGACCTGTTCTTCGCGCTGAACGGCGAGACCACCGACGGTCACATCTACGTCGCCGACGCCCTCATGCGCGGCGCCGCGGCCGCCGTCGTGTCGCGCGACGTTCCGGGGGCGCAGGGGCCGTTGGTCCGTGTCCCCGACACGATGAAGGCCCTGGCCGATCTGGGACACGCCGGCCGCCGCCGCAGCACGGCGCGCATCGCCAGCGTCACCGGCTCCGTCGGCAAGACCAGCACCAAGGACGCTCTGCGTACCCTGCTGGCGGCACAGGCGCCGACCGCGGCCAGCGTCGCCAGCTACAACAACCACGTCGGCGTGCCGATCAGCCTCGCGCGCCTGCCGCGCGACGCGCGGTACGGCGTGTTCGAGATCGGCATGAACCATCCCGGCGAGATCGAGCCGCTGGCCCGGCTGGTCGAGGCCCATGTCGGCGTGATCACCAACGTCGAGCCGGCGCATATCGGTTACATGGGCTCGGAAGAGGCGATCGCCGACGAGAAAGCCTGCCTGTTCGCCGGCATGCAGCCCGATGCGGTCGCGGTGCTCAATCGCGACAATCGCCACTACGAGCGTCTGGCCGGACATGCGCGGCGTTTTGGCGTGGCGCGCGTCGTCGGATTCGGCCGAAGCGACGCCGCGGACGTGCGGCTCCTTGCGTGCAACCTGCAGGATTCGGGCAGCGACGTTGTGGCCTCTATCCATGGCCGGAGGATCGAGTATCGCCTTGGCGCGGCGGGCGAACACTGGGTGCTGAACAGCCTGGCGGCGCTCGCGGTCGTGGAGGCGCTGGGCGCCGATGTGGGACGCGCGGCGGCGACGCTCGGCGAGGTCGTGGCCTCGCCGGGGCGCGGCGCGCGGCGGCGGCTGAAATTCGGCGCCGGCACGATCGAGCTGCTCGACGAGAGCTACAACGCCAACCCGGCATCGGTGCGAGCCATGCTGGCCGTGCTGGCCAGGACCGAGCCGGCGCCAGGCGGACGGCGCCTGTTGGCGATGGGCGACATGCGCGAGCTGGGCGATGGGGCCGATGCCTATCACGCCGGCCTCGCCGACGCGGTCGCGGCCAGCGGTGCGGCGCAGGTCTTCCTGTGCGGCCCGCACATGGCGGCGCTGTGGCGGCGTCTGTCGGCTGGGCAGCAGGGCGTGCATCGGCCCGATTCGGCAGCGCTCGCGCCCGAGGTGGCGACGGCGCTGCGGGCCGGAGATGTGATTGCGATCAAGGGCTCGTTGGGCTCGCAGATGAAATCTGTCGTCGATGCCGTCCTGGCGGCAAGCGGTGGCCAAGCAGGACGTGCAGGATGATCTACAACTTTCTCTATCCGCTGGCGGATGTCTTCACCCCGTTCAACCTGTTCCGATACCTGACGTTCCGCTCGATCGGCGCGTTCCTCACGGCGCTCGTGCTGAGCTTCCTGATCGGCGGCGGCCTGATCCGCTGGCTGCGCAGCAAGCAGGGGCAGGGCCAGCCGATCCGCGAGGATGGTCCGGCGAGCCACGTCGTCACCAAGAAGGGCACGCCCACCATGGGCGGCCTGCTGATCCTGATCGCGTTGTCGGTGGCCACGCTGCTGTGGGCCGATCTCACCAACCGCTACATCTGGATCGTGCTCGGCGTCGCCGTCAGCTTCGGCGCCATCGGCATGTGGGACGACTTCCTCAAGGTCACCAAGCGCAATCCCAAGGGTGTCGCCGGCAAGGTGAAGTTCGCCATCTCGATCGTGATCGCGGCCGGCGCCGCCTACGCCGTTGCCCAGGTCTCGCCGACGCCGTTGCGCTACATGCTGGCCGTGCCGGTCCTCAAGGACGTCTTCGTGCCGCTGGGCCTGGTCGGCTTCATCGCCTTCGCCGTGCTGGTGATCGTCGGCACCTCCAACGCCGTCAACCTGACCGACGGGCTCGACGGCCTGGCCATCGGGCCGGTGATCATGGCGTCGGCGGTGTTCGCGCTGATCGCCTATGCCGTCGGCAACGTGATCTACGCGCGCTACCTGTTCGTGCCGCACGTGCCGCGGTCGGGCGAGCTGGCGGTGATGATGGCGGCGCTGGTGGGTGCGGGCCTTGGCTTCCTGTGGTTCAACGCCCCGCCCGCCATGGTCTTCATGGGCGACACCGGCTCGCTGTCGATCGGCGGCGCGCTCGGCGCCGTCGCGGTCGTCACCAAGCACGAGATCGTGCTGTCGATCGTGGGCGGCCTGTTCGTGCTCGAGACCATCTCCGTGATCGTGCAGGTCCTGTCCTTCAAATGGACGGGCAAACGCATCTTCCGAATGGCGCCGCTGCATCACCATTTCGAGCAGAAGGGATGGGCCGAACCCACCATCGTCTTCCGCTTCTGGATCATCGCCGCCATCCTGTCGATGATCGGCCTCGCCACCCTGAAGCTGCGGTGAGCGAATGATCGATCTCGCCGTCCTCGAGGGTTCGTCGTTCGTCGTGCTGGGGCTCGCTCGCTCCGGCCTGGCGACCGTACGCGCCCTGCTGGCGGCGCGGATCGACTGCGTCGTGTGGGACGACAATGCGCCGGCGCGCGAGGCGGCCGTCGCGCTGGGCGCGACCCTTGCCGATCCCGCCGCGATCGACTGGTCGAGGGTCGACGCGCTGATCATCAGCCCCGGCATTCCCAATCTTCTGCCCGAGCCGCATCCGGTAGCGGCGGCGGCGCGGGCCGCGGGCAAGCCGCTGATCTGCGACGTCGAGCTGCTGGCGCGGGCCCGGCCGGCGGCGCGCTACGTCGGCATCACCGGCACCAACGGCAAGTCGACCACCACGGCGTTGATCGGCCATGTCCTGGAAGGCGCGGGCGTGCCGTGCCAGGTCGGTGGCAACATCGGCCGCGGCGCACTCGATCTTGCGCCCCTTGGTGACGGGGGCGTCTATGTGCTGGAACTCTCATCCTATCAGCTCGAGCTGCTCGAAACCTTCCGCGCCCATGTCGCGGTCTGGCTCAACGTCACGCCCGACCATATCGACCGTCATGGCGACATGATGGGCTATGTCGCGGCCAAGGAGCATATCTTCGATCGCCAGAAGGCCCGCGACTGCGCGGTGATCGGCGTCGACGACGATTACTCTCGTGCCGTCTACGACAAGATCGTCGCGCGCCATGGCATCGCCTGTGTGCCGGTGGCGCTCGATCGGGCTGTCGCGCGCGGCGTGTCTTTCCATGCCGGCCTGCTGGTCGATGCCGATGGCTACAAGGTCGACTTCGCGGAGGTGCCGACCCTGCCGGGCGACCACAATGCCCAGAATGCCGCCTGCGCCTGGGCCGCCTGCCGCTGGCTCGGCGTGCCGCGTGACAGGATCGCCGAGGGCCTGCGCAGCTATCCCGGCCTGCCGCATCGTCAGGAGCAGGTCGCCGCCGTTGGCAGCGTCGTCTACATCAACGACAGCAAGGCAACGAACGCTGACGCGACGGCGCGCGCCTTGTCGTCGTATCGCGACATCTACTGGATCCTCGGCGGTCAGGCGAAAGAGGGCGGCGTGACGCCGCTCGCTGCCTGGTTCGACCGTATCCGCCACGCCTTCCTGATCGGCGAAGCGACCGAGATGTTCGCGGACCAGCTCGAGGGCAAGCTTCCCTACAGTCGCTGCGGCGATCTCCAGTCGGCCCTCGACGCGGCGCACGAGCGCGCGCAGCGCGACATGCAAGAGGGCAAGGGGCCTGGCATCGTCCTGCTCTCGCCCGCCTGCGCCTCGTGGGACCAGTGGCGGAGCTACGAGCATCGCGGCGATGCCTTCCGCGCCATGGCGCGCGCGCTGCCGGGTGCGCAGAGCCTTGGGAGGGCCGCATGATCCAGGTTCCGCGCGACGACCGCAGCCTGATCGGTCAATGGTGGTGGACGGTGGATCGCTGGTCGCTGGGTGCCATCCTGGCGATCATGGCGTTCGGCGTGCTGCTGACGCTGGCCGCCTCGCCGCCGGCCGCCGAACGTCTCGGCGCCGACTCCTTCATGTTCGCCAAGCGCCAGTTCGTCTTCCTGCCGATGGCCCTCACGCTCATGCTGGCGATCTCGCTGGTGTCGCCGCGTCACGTACGGCGGCTGGCGCTGGTGGTGTTCTGCGGCAGCCTTCTGCTGCTCGCCGCCACCTTCATCATCGGCATCGAGATCAAGGGCGCGCGGCGCTGGGTCTCGGTGCCTGGCCTCACGACCCTGCAGCCCTCGGAGTTCGTCAAGCCGAGCCTTGCCGTCATCTCGGCGTGGCTGCTGGCGCAGAGCCGCGCGGAGCGGCGGACGCCAGGCTATCTCCTGTCGACCCTTCTCGTCGGCATCGTGATCGCCATGCTGGTGGTCCAGCCCGATCTCGGCATGAGCATCGTGGTGGCGGCGGTGTGGGCGACCCAGCTCTTCGTCGTCGGCATGCCGATGTGGGTTGCCGGTGTCGGCCTGATCGGTGGCGCCTTGAGCCTGGTCGGTGCCTACTTTGCGCTGAGCCACGTGCGCAGCCGCTTCGACCGCTTCCTCGACCCCTCGTCGGGCGACAACTACCAGGTCAACACCGCGCTCGAAGCCTTCATGAACGGCTCGCTGTTCGGCCGCGGCCCGGGCGAAGGCACGGTGAAGGCGCAGCTTCCCGATGCCCATACCGATTTCGTCATGGCTGTCGCGGGCGAGGAGTTCGGCCTCGTCGTCTGCCTCATCATCCTTGGCCTGTTCGCCTTCGTGACCCTGCGTTCGTTGGGCCGGGCCTCGAAGGAAACCAGCCTGTTCGTCACCCTCGCGGCCACCGGGCTCGGCGTGCAGTTCGGCCTGCAGGCCGCGATCAACATGGCCTCGACCGTCCAGCTCATTCCCGCCAAGGGCATGACCTTGCCCTTCATCTCCTACGGCGGCTCGTCGGCACTCGCGATGGCGGTGTGCGTCGGCATGCTGCTGTCGCTGACGCGCGAGCATGCCGGCTTGAGGGAGGCGGTGTGATGGCGAGCGCGCATTCTCCCCTCGGCCCCGTCGTGCTCGCCACAGGCGGCACTGGCGGCCATGTGTTCCCGGCCGAAGCGCTGGCCGGCGAGCTCGAGGCGCGCGGCGTTCCCTTCGCGCTCGTCACCGATTCGCGTGGCAAGCAATGGCAGGGCGCGCTGTCGCGCCGGCCCATCCACTACATTCGCTCGGCGAGCCCCTCCGGCCCGCTGCATCGCCGCATCCTCGGCCTGCTGGCGTTGGGCCTCGGCCTGTTCGACGCCTGGCGCGTGCTGGGTCGCGTCGGCCCGGCCGCTGTCGTGGGCTTTGGCGGCTACGCTTCGGTGCCCACCATGATCGCGGCCCGCCTGCGACGCGTGCCCTCGATGCTGCACGAGCAGAACGCCGTGCTGGGCAAGGCCAACCGCATGGTCCAGGGCGCCGCCGCCTATGTCGGCACCTCCTTCATGCCGACGCGCTTCGTCGGCGCCGACGACCGTCGCGCCCGCTTCGTCGGCAATCCGGTGCGTGAGCCGGTGCAGAAGCTGCGCAGCTCGCCCTATCGTCCGCCCGGCGCTGACCGGGTCATCGATATGCTGGTGTTCGCCGGCAGCCAGGGCGCCGCGTCGTTCAGCACCGTCGTGCCGCTAGCCATTCTTTCCCTTCCGGCGCCATTGCGTGCACGCCTGCGACTGGTCCAGCAGTGCCGCCCGGAGGATATCGAGCGCGTGCGCGCCGTCTATGCGCAGGCAGGCATCGTGGCCGAGCTTGCGCCGTTCTTCGCCGACCTGCCGCAGCGTCTGGCGGCGGCGCATCTCGTGCTGGCCCGGTCGGGTGCCTCGACCGTTGCCGAGCTTGCGACGATCGGCCGGCCTTCGATCCTGGTGCCTTATCCCTATGCCGCCGACGATCACCAGACCGCCAACGCGCGGGCCTATGCGGCGACCGGCGCCTGCATCGTCGTGCCGCACCAGTCCTTCACGGCGGCGACGCTCGCCGGCCACCTTCAATCGCTGTTCGAGATGCCGCAGCAGCTCGCGACCATGGCCGAGGCCGCCCATGCTTCCGCCCGGCCCGATGCCGCGGCGCGCCTCGCCGACCTGGTCGTCGGGTTGATCGCAGCGCCTGCGCTTTCGGTTTCAGGAGCCGCCGCATGAGGACCTTGCCCCTCGACATCGGTCTCGTTCACTTCGTCGGCATCGGCGGCATCGGCATGTCCGGTATCGCCGAGGTGCTGCACAATCTCGGCCACAAGGTGCAGGGCAGCGACCTGTCCGAAGGTCCCAACACGCGCCGCCTGGCCGAGCTCGGCATCAAGGTCATGATCGAGCACCGGGCCGACAATGTCGGCAGCGCGCAGGTCGTGGTCGTCTCGTCGGCGGTGAAGAAGGACAACCCGGAAGTCCTGGCGGCGCGCGCCCGTGGCGTGCCGGTGGTGCGTCGGGCCGAGATGCTGGGCGAGCTGATGCGGCTCAAATGGTCGATCGCAATCGGCGGCACGCACGGCAAGACCACGACCACGTCGATGGTGGCGGCAATGCTCGATTCCGGCGGCCTCGATCCCACGGTGATCAACGGCGGCATCATCAACGCCTACGGCACCAATGCGCGCATCGGCGAAGGCGACTGGATGGTCGTGGAGTCCGACGAATCGGACGGCTCGTTCCTGCGCCTGCCGGCGACCATCGCCATCGTCACCAATGTCGATCCCGAGCATCTCGACCATTACGGCACGTTCGACGCCCTGCGCGACGCCTTCGTGCGCTTCGTCGAGAACATCCCGTTCTACGGCTTCGCCGTGCTGTGCGTCGACCATCCCGAGGTCCAGGCGTTGATACCGCGCATCGCCGACCGCCGCATCGTCACCTATGGGCTGGGCGTCAATGCGGATGTCCGCGCCATCAACCTGCGGCTCGACCGCGGCGGCGCCGATTTCGACGTGCTGATCGAGCACCGCACGACCAACCTGTCGCGCACCATCGAAGGCATGCGCCTGCCGATGTTCGGCCAGCACAATGTGCTGAACGCGCTCGCCGCAGTCGCCGTGGCGCAGGAGATGGGCCTGCCCGACGACACGATCCGCCGTGCGCTCGCTTCCTTCGCCGGCGTCAAGCGCCGCTTCACCAAGACCGGCGAGGCGCACGGCATCACGGTGATCGACGACTACGGACACCATCCGGTCGAGATCGCGGTCACGCTGCGCGCCGCGCGTCAGGCCTATGGCGGCACCGGCCGCGTGATCGCCGTCATGCAGCCGCATCGCTACACGCGGCTCGCCTCGCTCAAGAACGAGTTCGCCACCTGCTTCTCCGACGCCGACGCGGTGATCGTGGCCGATGTCTATGCGGCCGGCGAGGCGCCGATCGCCGGCGTCAATCGCGACATGCTGGTCGGGCTGGTGCTGCGCGCCGGCCATCGCGACGTCACGTCGCTCGGCTCGCCGGCCGAGCTGCCGGCGCTGGTCTGGAAGATGGCGCGGCCCGGTGATGTCGTGGTCTGCCTCGGCGCCGGCAACATCACCGCCTGGGCGCATGCCCTGCCGGGCCAGCTTCAGCAGATCGCCACCGACCGTGCCGGCCCGCGCGCCATCGCAAATGATCCTGGCTCGGCAGCATGATGGCGCTGGCAACCTCGCGTCCTCACCTGATCGATCGGCTGCCCAAGCCGCGCGGCCGCCTGACGGCCGATGCGCCGCTCGGACCGCAGACCTGGTTCGGCACCGGCGGGCCTGCCGAGGTGCTGTTCCGGCCAGCCGATGTCGAGGATCTGTCGTCTTTCCTGGCGGCGCTGCCGGCCGATGTGCCGGTGATGGTGCTGGGCGTGGGCTCCAACCTGCTGGTGCGTGACGGCGGAGTCCGGGGTGTGGTGATCCGCCTGATGCGCGGCTTCACGGGCATCACCGTTGAGGGTCATGAGGTCGTGGCCGGTGGCGGCGCTCCCGATCTCAACGTGGCGCTGACGGCGCGTGACCATGCGCTGGCCGGCCTCGAATTCCTGAGCGGCATTCCCGGCACGATCGGCGGCGCCTTCGCCACCAATGCGGGCGCTTACGGCGGCGATCTCTCCGAGGTGCTTGTCTCGGCGGAAGCGGTGGATCGCGCCGGCAAGGTTCATCGTGTCACGCCGCAGGAGCTGGGCTTCGGCTATCGTCATGGCGAGGCGCCGGCCGACTGGATCTTCACCTCGGCACGCCTCAAGGCGTCGCCGGGCGACCAGCTCGCCATCGCGCGCCGCATCGCCGAGATCGATTCGGCCCGCACCGAGTCCCAGCCGCGCAGCCGCACCGGTGGCTCGACCTTCACCAACCCGCCCGGCCACAAGGCATGGGAGCTGATCGATCGCGCCGGCTGCCGCGGCCTGAAAATCGGCGACGCTCAAGTGTCGGAAAAGCATTGCAACTTCCTGATCAACCTCGGAGGCGCCACGGCGGCCGACATCGAGACGCTTGGCGAGGAAGTCCGCCGTCGCGTGCTCGCTGCGAGCGGCGTGCAGCTCCATTGGGAGATCAAGCGCATCGGGGAAACGCCATGACCGTGGTCGCGGTTCTGATGGGCGGCTGGTCGCCCGAGCGCGAGGTGTCGCTGGTGAGCGGCAAGGCCTGCGCCGAAGGGTTGCGCGAGGGCGGCCACACGGTCGTCGAGTACGACGTGCAGCGCGACCTGCGCGCGCTGGTCGAGTTCTTGCGTCCAGCCGCGGGCGGCGGGCCCGACGTGGTGTTCAACGCGCTTCACGGCAAGTATGGCGAGGACGGCTGCATCCAGGGCGTGCTGGAGATCCTGGCGGTGCCCTACACCCATTCCGGCGTGCTGCCCTCGGCCATCGCCATGAACAAGGAGATGTCGCGTCACGTCTTCGCCTCGCTCGGCATGCGCGTGGCCCTGGGCAAGGTGATCGAGCGCCGCACGCTCGCGTCAGGCGATCCGATGCCGCGACCCTATGTCGTGAAGCCGATCGACCAGGGCTCCAGCGTCGGCGTCCACATCGTGCGCGACGGCGACAATCTCGGCGCCATCGAGGTTGCCGAAGCGGCGTTCGGCGAGCGCGTGCTGATCGAGCAGTTCATCCCCGGCCGCGAGCTCACCGTCGCGGTGATGGGCGACAAGGCCGTGGCGGTGACCGAGCTGCGCCCGCGCACGCGCTTCTACGACTACGAGGCCAAGTACACCGACGGCGTCACCGAGCATCTGATCCCGGCGCCGATCCCGGCCGAGGTCTACGAGCTCGCCAGGCAATGGGCGCTCTCGGCGCACCAGGCGCTGGGCTGCGACGGACTGAGCCGCGCCGACATGCGCTGGGACGATTCGCGGCCCGGCACGACCGGCCTGGTGATCCTCGAGCTCAACACCCAGCCGGGCATGACGCCGCTGTCGCTGGCGCCCGAGCAGGCGAAGTGGGCCGGCATTTCCTGGGCCGAGCTGATGACCTGGATGGTCGACCATGCGAGGCGGCCGGCATGAGCCTCAGGCCCGAGCCGACTCCCCGCAGGCCCGCCGCGCCGCGGCGCGACTACGACCGCCGCAAGCGGCGCGGCCTGGTGCGCAAGGCCGGGCGCGTAGTCTGGCGCCAGCCGATGGTGCTGGGCATGGTCGTGCTGGCGCTGGGTTGCGGCGGTGGCACGGGCTGGCTCGCCTGGCACGAGGGTTGGCTGGGCACGGTGCAGGATGCCATCGAAGGCGTCGGCCGCCGCATCGTCGCGGTGGTGACGCCCTTCAAGCTGGCGGACGTGACGCTGCGCGGTCGCGACTATGTCGAGCCCGACGATATCCGGGCCGCCCTCAACGTGAAGACCGGCGACTCGCTGCTCGCCATCGATCTGCAGGCGGCGCGCAAGCGGCTCGAAGCGATCGACTGGGTGGAGAGCGCCACGGTCGAGCGGCGCCTGCCCAACGCCCTCTTCGTGACGCTGACCGAGCGCCGCGCCGTCGCCATCTGGCAGAACGGCAACGAATACACGTTGATCGACAAGCAGGGCCGCACCGTGCGCGCCAAGCGCATGCCGCCCGGTGCCGAGACGCTGCTGCTGCTGGGCGGCGTCGCGGCGCCCGACCATGTCGGCGAGCTGTTGCTGCTGCTGGCCTACGAGCCCGCGATCTCCCGCCAGCTGCGGGCCGCGGTATGGGTCGGCCAGCGGCGCTGGAACTTGATCCTGAGCAATGGCGTCGAGATCTGGCTGCCGGCCGACGATGCGGTGGCGGCGTTCCACCGGCTGGCCAAGCTCGATGCCCAGCACAAGCTTCTGTCGCGTGAGTTCGGCGTCGTCGATCTCAGGCTGCCTGACAAGCTTTACTTGAGACGGCGCGGAGCGGGCGGCGACAGCACGCCCGGGCCGGCATGATGCCCACGAAACCGGGTACGTAGCGTCAGCACGGGGGAGAACGTGGCAAAAGCAAGAAACGGAGTCGTCGCAGCGCTCGATATCGGCACCAGCAAGGTCGTGTGCTTCGTGGCGCGGGTCGACGGGCAGGGGCTGCGCGTGGTCGGCATCGGCCATCAGGCGGCGCTCGGCATGCGCTCGGGCAACATCGTCGACATGGAAGCGGCGACGCGCGCCATCTCCTCGGCGGTGTCGACGGCCGAGGAGATGTGCGGCGAGCACGTGCGCGAGGTCATCGTCGGCGTGAGCGGCGGCTCGCCCGCGTCGCACAACCAGAACCTCGAGGTCGCCGTCGGCCATCACGAGATCGGCGAGCGCGACGTGCGCCGCGTGCAGCAGCATATCCAGCTGCCGATCGAGACGGCCGATCGCGACATCATCTATTCCGCCGCCATCGGCTACTCGGTCGACGGCACGCCGGTGCGCGACGCGCGCGGCATGTTCGGCGAGCGGCTGGGGGTCGACGTCCACCTCGTCACCGCGGCGAGCGGGGCGATGCGCAACCTGCAGGTCTGCGTGCGCCGCGCCCATCTCGAGATCTCCGAGCGGGTGGTCACGTCGCATGCGGCGGGCCTCAGCTCGCTGGTCGCCGACGAGCGTGACCTCGGCGTCACCCTGATCGACATGGGCGGCGGCACCACCTCGATCGCGGTCTTCTACGAAGGCCATCTCATGCACGTCGATTCGATCCCGGTGGGCGGCGACCATGTCACCAAGGACATCGCCCGCGGCCTGTCGACGCCGGTGGCCCATGCCGAGCGCATGAAGACCCAGATCGGCCGGGCCGTCGCCAAGCCCAACGACGAGTACGACATCATCGACGTGCCATTGATCGGCGAGGAGGACCGCACGCGGCCCAACCACATCCCGCGCTCGATCCTGGTCGGCATCATCCGGCCGCGCATCGAGGAGACCTTCGAGCTGGTGCGCAGCCGCCTCGAGGCGAGCGGGGTCGACAAGCTGGCGGGCGGCCGGGCGGTCCTGGTCGGTGGCGGCTGCCAGCTCGACGGCGTGCAGGAAGTCGCTGCCGCCATCCTGAACAAGAAGGTCCGGACCGGCGCGCCGCTCCGGCTGGCCGGCCTCGCCGATTCGACAGGCGGTCCGGCGTTCTCGGCCGCCGCCGGCCTCCTGGCCTTCGCGCAGCAGAATCACGTCGTCACCCAGGCTCAAACGCCTGCTTCGGAAGCCCCTTCCAGCCGAATTGGCCGCATTGGCAGTTGGATTAGGGAGAATTTTTAGGCAATATATTGTTGGGGAATGGCTATCCCCCAACAGGCTGTAGATAACGATAAAAACCGGTGGCAGTTCAGGGCCTTACCTTAAAAACCTGGCTCACGCTGACACTCCGGGCAGATACCCCCCCTCGTTTGCGTGGAGAAGCCGAATGACCATCAATCTGAGTCTCCCTCAAAAGGAGTCGGAGATTAAGCCGCGGATCACCGTCGTCGGAGTCGGTGGTGCAGGCGGAAACGCCGTCAACAACATGATCAGCGCTTCGCTCGAAGGCGTTGAGTTCATCGTTGCCAACACCGATTCGCAGGCGCTCGGCCAGTCGCTGGCCGACCGTCGCGTGCAGCTCGGCATCACCATCACCCAGGGCCTGGGTGCGGGTGCTCGTCCCGAGGTCGGCCGCCAGGCCGCCGAGGAGGCGCTGCCCGAGATCCTCAATCTGCTCGAAGGCGCCAACATGGTGTTCGTCACCGCCGGCATGGGCGGCGGCACGGGCACAGGTGCCGCTCCGGTCATCGCGGCGGCGGCGCGCGAGCAGGGCATACTGACCATCGGCGTCGTCACCAAGCCGTTCCACTTCGAGGGCCGCCGCCGCATGCAGTCGGCGGAGCAGGGCATCCTGGAGCTGGAGAAGGTGGTCGACACGCTGATCGTCATCCCGAACCAGAACCTGTTCAAGATCGCCAACGAGAAGACGACCTTCGCGGACGCCTTCAAGATGGCCGACGACGTGCTGCACATGGGCGTGCGCGGCGTCACCGATCTCATGATCATGCCCGGCCTCATCAACCTCGACTTCGCCGACATCCGCACCGTCATGGGCGAGATGGGCAAGGCGATGATGGGCACCGGCGAGTCTGAAGGACCGGACCGCAGCCGCATCGCTGCCGAGTCGGCGATCTCCAACCCGCTGCTGGAAGACCATTCGATGAAGGGCGCCAAGGGTGTCCTGATCAACATCACCGGCGGCCTCGACATGACCCTGCACGAGGTCGACGAGGCGGCCAATCGCATCCGCGAGGAAGTCGACGCCGACGCCAACATCATCTTCGGCTCGACCTTCGACGCCACGATGGAAGGCCGCATGCGCGTGTCGGTGGTCGCCACCGGCATCGCCGCCATGGCGGCGCAGCAGCCGGCGCACAACTTCCTGTCGCTCGACATGAACCGGCCGATGCAGACCGGCCAGCCGGCGCTCAGCCGCCCTACCGGTCCGCCGACGGGCCGGGTCGCCATGCCGACGGCCGCTCAGGCGCCAGCTCCGACAC
>CANIRG010000123.1 GCA_947469635.1 Rhodospirillales bacterium
CAAAGGCGCCGCTGTCGTTTCGATGAATTGGCCATCGCGAAATGATGCCCAATTCGGCAGCCTTGTAAAACCCGGGAAACTCAATCCCGGTCGGCTTTCAAGCCGCATTCCCCATTGGATTTACCCACTCGATTTCCTGATGAGCCTCTATGTTATTTAAAGCGTTACTTCTCGTAACCGACCGGCAATCGCGGTCAGACCGACAGCATGATCTTGCCGACGTGGTCGGCCCGTTCGAGCTCGGCATGGGCGCCGGCGGCGTCCGCGAGCGGGAAGGTCTTGTAGATGATCGGCTTGATCCTGCCGCTCTCGAGCAGCGGCCAGGCCTGCTCCTTCAGCCCCTTGGCCATGCGGCCCTTGCTGGCGACGCTCTGCGGGCGCAGCGTCGAGCCGGTGATGGTGAGCCGATTGACCATGACCGCGGCGGCGTTCAGCTCGGCCTTGGTCCCGCGCTGAAGCGCGATGATCACCAGCCGGCCATCCTGCTTCAGCAAGGCCAGGTTCTTGGGGATGTAGTCGCCCGCCACCATGTCGAGCACGACATCGACACCGCCCGACAGTTTCTTCACCTCGGCCGCCCAGTCGTTGTCCTTGTAGAGGATGGCGTGATCGGCGCCGAGCTTGGTCACAGCCGCCGCCTTCTCGGCATTGCGCACGGTCGTGAAGACCGTGACGCCGAAAGCCTTGGCAAGTTGGATCGCGGTCGTGCCGATGCCGCTCGCGCCGCCATGGATCAGCACCGACTCGCCCGCCTTGAGCTGGCCGCGCTCGAACAGGTTGTGCCAGACTGTGAAGTAGTTCTCCGGCAGGGCTGCGGCGTGCAGCATGTCGAAGCCCTTGGGCGGCGGCAGGCACTGCGGCGCAGGTACGGTGCAATACTCGGCATAGGAGCCGCCGGGTGTGAGCGCGCACACCGCCTCGCCCACCTTCCAGTCGGTGACGCCGGCGCCGAGCGCCGCGACCGTGCCGGCGGCCTCGAGGCCCGGCAGGTCCGAGGCGCCGGGAGGCGCGGGATAATGGCCGGCGCGCTGGGCGATGTCGGGGCGATTGACGCCCGAGGCCGCCACCTTGATCAGGATCTCGCCGTCCCGGGGCTGCGGCACGGGCCGAGTCGTCGGCACCAGCGCTTCCGGTCCGCCCGGAGTCCTGATCTCGACGCAGGTCATGGTGGCGGGAAGCGTGCTCATGGTCGGCCTTTCGAAGCGGGGGGAGCGATGGTAGGTCTGATTAGCCGCTTCCGTGGAGACGCACCATGGCCTTTGAAACCGACGATCTCGAACCGCTCAAGAAGAAGTCGCCACCCAGGAACCTCGATCCGATGTCGATCGAGGAGCTTCAGGAATATGTCGCGACGCTGAAGGCGGAGATCGTGCGCGTCGAGGAGAAGATGAAAGCCAAGCAGAGCCACGCCGCGGCGGCCGCGTCCTTTTTCAAGAAGTGAGTACCCCGCATGGCATCCTCGTCGCTCAAAGGTAAAGTCGCGATCGTCACCGGATCGACCAGCGGCATTGGCCTCGCCATCGCTTATGCGTTCGCGGCCGAAGGCTGCAACGTCATGCTGAACGGCTTTGGTCCCGCCGATGCCATCGCCAAGGAACGCGAGGGCATGGCCGCGAAGCATGGCGTGCGCGTCGAGTACAACGGCGCCGACATGAGCAAGCCAGCGGAGATCGCGGCCCTCGTCGCCGAGACCAATGCCAAGCTGGGCAGCGTCGATATTCTCGTCAACAACGCCGGCATCCAGCATGTGGCGCCGATCGAATCGTTCCCGGCCGCGAAGTGGGACGCCATCATCGCCATCAACCTCAGCGCCACCTTCCACGGCATCCAGGCCGCCCTGCCGCTGATGAAGGCGAAGAAGTGGGGCCGCATCATCAACATCGCCAGCACGCACGGGCTGGTCGCGTCGGCGCAGAAGGTGGCCTATGTCGCGGCCAAGCACGGCATCGTCGGACTCACCAAGGTGGTGGGCATGGAATGTGCCGACACCGGCGTCACCTGCAACGCCATCTGCCCTGGCTGGGTGCTGACGCCACTGGTGCAGATGCAGATCGACGCGCGCGCCAAGGAGCAGGGAATTTCTTCCGAGCAGGCCGCGCGCAACCTCATCGCCGAGAAGCAGCCGCAGCTCCAGTTCACGACCACCGAGCAGATCGCGGGGCTGGCGCTGTTCCTGGCCTCCGACACGGCGTCCAACATGCAGGGCACGCAGCTCGTGTCCGACGGCGGCTGGACCGCGCAATAGGAGATCTTGTGGCCGAAGCCAAGTTCCTGAAGCCCGACACGCTGGCGTTGCATGCGGGCCAGCATCCCGACCCCGTGACGGGGTCGCGGGCGGTGCCGATCTACCAGACGACGTCGTTCGTGTTCCGTGACGTCGATCATGCCGCGAGCCTGTTCAACCTCGAGGTTGGCGGCCACATCTACAGCCGTATCTCCAACCCGACGGTGTCGGTGTTCGAGGAGCGCGTGGCGGCATTGGAAGAGGGCACGGGCGCGCTCGCGACCTCGAGCGGGCAGGCGGCGCTGCACATCGCCATCGCCACGCTGATGGATGCGGGCAGCCATATCGTGGCATCGACGTCGCTCTACGGCGGCACGCGCAACATGCTGGCCCTCACCATGCCGCGCTTCGGCATCGAGACGACCTTCGTCAATCCGCGAGATCACGACGGCTTTGCCAAGGCCATCCGGCCCAACACGCGGCTGGTGATCGGCGAGACCATTGGCAATCCCGGCGGCGAGGTCCTGGACATCCCGGCGATCGCGGCCATCGCGCATGCCGCGAAGATCCCGCTGATGATCGACAATACCTTCGCCTCGCCGATCCTGTGCCGGCCGCTGACGCTCGGGGCCGACATCGTGTTCCAGTCCGCCACCAAGTTCATCGGCGGCCATGGCGTGGCGATCGGCGGCGTGATCGTGGAAAGTGGTCGCTTCGACTGGGAGGCCTCGGGCAAGTTCCCGACGCTTACCGAGCCCTATGCCGGCTATCATGGAATCGACTTCGCGGAAGAATTCGGCCCGCACGCCTTCATCATGCGGGCGCGCACCGAGGGCGTGCGCGACTTCGGCTGCTGCATGGCGCCCCAGACGGCTTTCTATCTGATTCAGGGATTGGAGACGCTACCGCTGCGCATCGCTCGCCATGGCGAGAATGCGCGCAAGGTCATCGACTTCCTGAAGAAGAACCCGGCCGTCGAGCGCATCGCCTCGCCCGAGCTGGCGGAGCATCCCGATTACGAGTTGGCCAAGCGCCTGTTGCCCAAGGGCACGGGCTCTATCTTCAGCTTCGACATCAAGGGCGGCCGCGAGGCCGGGCGTCGCTTCATCGAGCGGCTGAAGCTGTTCTCGCATCTCGCCAATGTCGGCGACGCCAAGTCTTTGGTGATCCATCCCGCGTCGACCACGCACGCCCAGCTCGATGCCGCGGGCCTCGCGTCGGCCGGCATCGGCGAAGGCATGATCCGGCTCTCGGTTGGCCTGGAAGATCCCGAGGATATCCTCGACGATCTCGGCCAGGCGCTGCGCGCCGCCTACAAGGCCTGAGCCATGCATATCACCGTCGATGGCCTGAAGGCCTTCGCAACCTCGGGCGGCGCGCCGTTCGATCCGGCCAAGCCCGCCGTCGTCTTCCTGCATGGCGCGGGCTTCGACCGCACCACCTGGCGCCTGCAGACGCGCTGGTTCGCCCATCACGGCCGATCCGTGCTGGCGGTCGACTTTCCGGCGCACGGCTGGTCGGAGGGCAAGCCGCTCGACTCGATTGCCGCAATGGCCG
This sequence comes from Rhodospirillales bacterium, assembly GCA_947469635.1. Classification (GTDB taxonomy): domain Bacteria; phylum Pseudomonadota; class Alphaproteobacteria; order Reyranellales; family Reyranellaceae; genus Reyranella. The sequence goes on from CANIRG010000123.1 coordinate 3,782, forward strand.
ACTGGACCGCGCGGTTGATCGAGGGCGCAGGGCTCGAGTCGGCGGCGCTCGTGGGACACTCGATGGGCGCGCTGGTCGCGCTCGACTGCGCCGCGCGTCATCCGAGCAAGGTGCGCGCGCTCGGCCTGTGCGGCGTGGCGACGGAGATGCCGGTGCATCCCGAGATGCTGGAGTCCTCCAAGGCCAACACGCTCAAGGCCCAGGAGCTCATCACCTTCTGGGGCATCGGCAACGCGCTGCACAAGGGCGGCATGGTCTCGCCAGGACTGTGGCTGAGACGCGAATCGCTTGCCGTGCTGGCGGGCAACAAGCCCGATGTGATCCATGCCGATCTCGCGGCCTGCAATGCCTACAAGGATGCGTTGGAGCGGGCGAGGCAGGTGACGTGCCCGACGGTGCTGGTGCTGGGCGACGGCGACCTGATGACGCCCAGCGCCAAGGCGAAGGCGTTGGCTGGCGCCATCCCCGGATCGAAGACGGTCGTCATCCCCAACTGCGGGCATATCATGATGGTGGAGCGGCCCGACGAGACGCTGGAGGCTTTGAAGGACTATGTCTGAGCGCGTTGCCCTGATCACCGGCTCGACCTCGGGCATCGGCGCCGCCACGGCGCGCCGTCTCGCGCGTGACGGCTATAAGGTGGCGCTGCATTCGCGTCGCTCGGCGGATGTCGGAAAGCAGATGGCGGCCGAGTTGCCGGGCGCGTCCTACCATCAGGCCGATCTCGCCGACGAGGCTGCGCTACGGGGACTCGTGGCCGCGGTCGTGGCGCATCACGGCCGCCTCGATGTGCTGATCAACAATGCCGGAGAATCGATCCGCATCCCGCATGCCGACCTCAAGGCCGCGACGCCTGCCGTGTGGCGGCGCATGCTCGACGTCAACCTGATTGCGCCCTTCGTTCTGATCACGGAAGCCGAGTCGGCGCTGCGCACATCGGCCGAAGGTGGGCGGCCGGCCTGCGTGATCAACATCGGCACGCATTCCGGAGTCCGCCCCAAGGGAGCATCGATTCCCTACGCCGTCGCCAAAGCCGGCCTGCATCATGCGACCCGCCTGCTCGCGCTGACCCTTGGGCCGGCCATCCGCGTCAATTGCGTGGCGCCCGGGCTCGTCGAGACGCCAATGGCGGCAGGTTGGCCCGAGGCCACCGAGCTGTGGAACACCAAATCGCCGATGCGCCGCGCCGCCCGGCCCGAGGACATCGCCGACCTTGTGGCCGCCCTGGTCGCCAACGACTACGTTACCGGAGAGATCGTCATCGCCGATGGTGGGCTGAACCTCACCTAGCCAGACACGGAGGAAACAACAATGAACGTCCAGACCCTGCCGCCGGGCTACAAGACCGCGCCATGGACGCCGCCCGATAAGATCACCGGCGCGATGATGGCCGAGGCCAGTGGCAAGCTCATCGAGCTGCTGCGCATCCGCACCCAGCCGATCGGCATGAAGCTGTTCGAGGATCCCGCCGACATGGAGAAGATCCAGGGCGTGCGCAAGCCGACCGACGGCTTCAAGTTCACCATGTGCCAGATGGTGACGCAGTCGCGCTGGTACGGCTTCACGCTGGGCATCACCGTCGACAACACGCGCGGCGGCAATTGCGGCGGCGTGGTCGGGCTCAACCATCCGGGCGAGGGTTTCCTCTCGGGCGATCACATGAACGGCGTGTGGTTCGGCAACAAGGAGGCGTCGGCGGCGCATCAGGCGCAGATGCCGCGCGTGCCCGACGGCAAGTACAACGGGCTCGTGGTCGCGCCGCTGCGCTCGGGCCGCCTCGATCCGCCCGACATCTGCCTGTTCTACGGCTCGCCTGGCCAGATGATCTATTTCATCAACGGCCTGCAGTATCACCGCTACCGCCGCTACGACTTCACCGTGACCGGCGAGAGCGCCTGCGCCGACTCCTGGGGCCGCGCGCTTGCGACGCGCCAGACCTCGCTGTCGCTGCCGTGCTACGCCGAGCGCCGCTACGGCGGTGTGGCCGACGACGAGCTCTTGATGGCCTGTCCCCCGGACGAGTTCCTGCGCGCCATCGAGGGCATGGGACATCTCGGCAAGAACGGCCTGCGCTATCCCTTCCCGCCCTATGGCGCGGCGATGGATCCGGCGTTCGGCATGGCCAAGAGCTACAGCTAGCGATGCTCTATGTCGTCGCCTGGCCGCTGCTCGGCAAGGCCGACGACACTGCGCTGCGCCGGCTGCGGGCGCAGTATCATCCTGACGAGGCCGGCCTGATCGGCCCGCACTTCACGCTGGTGTTCGGGGCGCCACTCGATCGTGAGCCCGAGCTGCGCGTCGCGTTGGACGGCATCGCCCGTCGGCCGTTCTGGTTCGTGCTCGAGCGCATCGTGCGCTCGGACACCTACCTGTTCGCCGAACCGGCAGACGGAGCTGCGGAGCTCGTCGAGCTCTACGAGACGTTCAATCCCGTCCCCGGCAGCGAGCCCTTCCAGCCGCACATCACCCTGGGACGGTTCAGCCGTCCTGCCGAAGCCGAGAACGTCGCTCGCATCGTCGAGCGCCAGCACCTGCCCATGACGGGGCGCGTGGAAGAACTGGCGCTGTTGCGCCGGGAGCGCGACGCGCTCGCAACCTTGGCGACGCGAACGCTGTGAGTCAGTGCCAGAGCGGCGGCAGGGGCGGCAGGCGGACGTTGCCCGGCCGTGCCACGATGCCGAGGCGCGCCAGGGTGTCGCGGACCTCGCGCGGCGCACGCAGCTGCGGGCCGCGTGCGTCGATGCCGGTGAGCCGCAGGACACGGTCGATCACCTTCTGCCAGCGATCGCCCTCGATCGGGTAGCGGCGGATCTCGATGCCGCGGCTCTCGTCGATACCGGCCTTGGCCTTGGCGATGCTGAGGGCGAGCTGCAGGCCACCCAGCTCGTCGACGAGGCCGGCGCGCTTAGCCTCGGTGCCGGTGAAGACCCGGCCGCGCGCGGCGGCATCGAGCCGCGTGGGATCGAGCTTGCGCGCCTCGCGGACCTGGCGCGTGAAGTCGGCATAGACATTGTCGAGCTCGCGGCCGGCCGCCGCGCGCTGCGCCGGGGTCGGCGCCTGGAAGAAGGAATACATGCCGGCGTTGGCGCCGACGCTGATGCGCTCGACGTTGACGCCGAGCGAGGCGATGAGATCGGAAGCCACCGGCCACATGCTGAAGACGCCGATCGAGCCCGTGATGGTCGTGGGCTGGGCGACGATCACGTCGGCGCGAACAGCTGCGAGGTAGCCGCCCGACGCCGCGATGTCGCCCATCGACACGACCACCGGCTTGCCAGAGGCGCGCGCTCGGGCGACGCCATCGGCCATGGCGTCGGCGGCGGGGAAGGTGCCGCCGGGCGAATCGATGCGCAGGACGATGGCCTTCACCTCCTTGGCCCGGGTCGCGGCTTCGAGCGCCCCCACCACGTCTTCGGCCGTGGCGATCGAATCGTCGTCGAAGGGATTGTCTCCACCGGTGCCCGACATGATGGGTCCGCTGATGCGGACCACGGCGATCACCTCGCCGCGCGGCTTGGGACGCGACTCGTCGGCGGCATAGTCGCCGAGGCTGACGAGCTCGCGCGCGGCGCCGCCACGCTGGCGGATCTCCTCCAGCGCATCGGCGCGATAGCCGATCTTGTCGACCAGGCCTTCCAGCCGGGCGCGCTCGGAATCGAAGGGGGCCGAATCGACGAGCTGGCGCAGCTTGGCCGGAGTGAGGCGACGCTCGCGCGCCACCTCCTCGATGAACTGGCCATAGAGGCCGTTGATGAGCTGCTGCAGGTTCTCGCGGGCCGGGGCGCTGTGGCCGGTCTCGGTGACGCTGTCGGGCGTGCTCTTGTACTCGTAGCGCTTGCCGCCTTCGATGCGCACGCCGAGCTTGTCGAGCCCGCCCTTCACGAACGGCGTCTCGAGCGCGATGCCGGCCACGGCGAAGCCGCCGCTCGGCTGCAGCCAGATCTGGTCGAGCGAGGAGGCGAGGTAGTAGTCGGACACCCGGTTGGCGGCGCTGCCGAGGGACTCGGCGAAGCCGATGGCGAACTTGCCCTTGCCGCGGAAGCGCGCGATCGCCTGGCGCAGCTCCTGCACGCGGGCGAGCCCGGCATCCTCGTCGCCGATGTCGACCAGCATGCCGACGACGCGCGGATCGTCGGCCGCCTGCCACAGCAGCTCGACCACGTCGACGATGTCGCGCGAGCCGCCGCTCCACAGCCCGCCGAGCAGGCTCGTCGAGGAGGTCTCCGACGGCACCTTGCGCATGTCGAGCGACAGCACCATCGAGGCCGGCAATGGCTTGGCCGAGAACGGGCTCGAGGTGAAGAGGAAGACGGCACCGCCGACGGCCAGCAAGGTCAGCAGGCCGATGGTGGCGAGCAGGCCGACGATATATCGCCACATGGCGATTCTCCGATACGGAACTAAGGTTTCAGGAGATTGGGACGAAACGCCCTTACGGCGTCAAGCATCGTCGTTGCAGATGTGTCGAGCCCGTTGTCCCGCACGAGGAATGCAGCCGGCGTCCCGCGGACGGGACGCAGCGCGTCGTCGAGACTCCATATCGACAGCCTGAGATCGGCGGCGAAGAAGGCCTGGGGCTCCATGCCGATCTGCAATTGCGGCCGGAAGGCGAGGCGGCGCAGGCGCACCCACTGGATGTCGTCCCAGGCGATGCGGCGGTTGCGGCCGAAGCCGAGGGTGATGCCGTTGGCGTCGATCACCAGCTGCGGGGTGCGGTCGCGGAAGCGCTTGAGGCCGATGAAGGAATAGAACCCCATCGTCAGCACCAGCATGAAGAACAGCACCGAGCGCGGATCGTTGGGCAGGACGGTCCGCGGACCCGCCCCGTCGCGATAGAAGACGGCGGCGGCAGAGATGGCCATGCCGACGGCGAGGATCGCCATGCCGGCATTGTGGGGGCGCGAATGGCGCGCCTCCATCACCCGCCCATCGACCTTGCGTCCTTCGGCCTTGGCCATATCAGCCGCACTGCGCGCGATGGCGCAGCAGATGGTCGGCGAGCACGACCGCGACCATCGCCTCGGCGACCGGCGTGGCACGCAGCCCGACGCAGGGATCGTGGCGGCCCTTGGTGCGGAGCTCGACGTCGTTGCCGAAGCGGTCGACGCTCTGCACCGTCGACAGGATCGAGCTGGTGGGCTTCACCGCGAGGCGGCAGACGATGTCCTGGCCGGTCGAGATGCCGCCCAGGATGCCGCCGGCATGGTTGCTGAGGAAGGACGGCTCGCCGTCGCTGATGCGCATCTGGTCGGCGTTCTCCTCGCCGCTCATGGCGGCCGTGGCGAAGCCGTCGCCGATCTCCACGCCCTTGACCGCGTTGATGCTCATCAGCCCCTTGGCGAGGTCGGCGTCGAGCTTGTCGTAGACAGGATCGCCCAGCCCGACGGGAATGCCGGAAGCCACGACCTCGATGACCGCGCCGCACGAGCTGCCGCGCTTGCGGACATCGTCGAGATAGCCTTCCCAGACTTGCGCGGCCTGGCGGTCGGGGCACCAGAAGGGATTGTCGCCGGTGGCGTCCCAGTCCCACTTGCCGGGGTCGATCCTTTGGGTGCCGATCTGGATCACGGCGCCGCGGATCTTCACCTCGTCGCCCAAAATCTTGCGGGCGATGGCGCCGGCGGCGACGCGCACCGCCGTCTCGCGGGCCGACTGGCGACCGCCGCCGCGATAGTCGCGCACGCCGTATTTCTTGAAATAGGTGTAGTCGGCATGGGAGGGCCGGAACTGGTCCTTGATCTCGCCGTAGTCGCGGCTGCGCTGGTCGACATTGTCGATATGCAGCGCAATCGGCGTGCCGGTCGTGACGCCTTCGAACACGCCGGACAGGATCTTCACTGTGTCAGGTTCCTGACGTTGGGTGACGAAGCGCGACTGACCCGGGCGGCGCTTCTCCATCCACACCTGGATGTCGGCTTCGGTCAAGGCGATGCGCGGCGGCGTGCCGTCGACCACGCAGCCGATGGCCGGCCCGTGGCTTTCGCCCCAGCTCGTGAATCGGAAGAGGGTGCCGAAGCTGCTGCCGGCCATGACCGCCGGCCCGCTTACTCGCCCTCGAAGTTGCCGAGCAGCTCGGCGATCTGCTTGGCCGACGAGGTGTTGATCATGCCCACGACATGATAGCCGCCGTCGACATGCATCACTTCACCGGTGACTCCGGTGCCGAGGTCGGACAGCAGGAAGAGGCCGGCATTGCCGACTTCCTCGGTGGTGATGTTGCGCTTGAGCGGCGAGTTGAGCTCGTTCCACTTCAGTATATAGCGGCCGTCGTTGATGCCCGCGAAGGCCAGCGTCTTGATCGGGCCGGCCGAGATGGCGTTGACGCGGATCTTCTTCTCGCCGAGATCGGCGGCGAGGTAGCGGACGCTGGCCTCGAGGGCCGCCTTGGCCACGCCCATCACGTTGTAGTGCGGGATGACGCGCTCGGCGCCGTAGTAGGTGAGGGTGAGCAGGCTGCCGCCGTCCTTCATCAACGGCACGGCGCGCTGCGCCACTGCCGTGAAGGAGTAGCAGCTCACGTTCATCGTCAGGGCGAAGTTGTCGGCCGTGGTGTCGATGTAACGGCCCCGTAGCTCGTCCTTGTTGGAAAAGGCGATGGCGTGGACGAGAAAGTCGATCCCGCCCCATTTCTTCTCGACCTCGGCGAAGGTCGCATCGATGCTGGCGGCGTTGGTGACGTCGCACGGCATGATGATCTCGCTGCCGATGGAGTTGGCGAGCGGCCGCACACGTTTCTCCAGCGCATCACCCTGGAAGGTGAAGGCGAGCTTGGCGCCCTGATCGTGGCACGCCTTGGCGATGCCCCAGGCAATCGATCGCTCGTTGGCGACCCCCATGACCAGGCCTTTTTTGCCGGCCATCAAATTCGTGGCTGTTGTCATGCGTTGCTCTTAACGGGGCTCGTTCATTTCGACAAGATAGCGGTGGTGGACGGCTTTGGCGACCCTGCATATTGTGGCGCATGATCCGTGAAAAGCCCGATCCGCTGGCCCTCTTTGCCGAATGGTTTGCAGAGGCCGAGAAGAGCGAGCCGAACGATCCGTCGGCGCTCACCCTGGCGACCGTGGGGCCCGACGGCACGCCGTCGGCGCGCATGGTGCTGCTGAAAGGCTATGATTCGGCGGGTTTCGTATTTTACACCAACTATGAAAGCCGCAAGGGCCGGCAGCTCATCGACCATCCCAAGGCGGCCATGCTGTTCCATTGGAAGTCGCTGCGGCGGCAGGTGCGGCTGGAAGGGCCCGTTTCGCAGACGACGCCGGCCGAGGCCGATGCCTATTTCGCCACGCGTGCGCGCGGCAGCCAGATCGGCGCCTGGGCGTCGGAACAGTCGCGCCCGTTGGAGAGCCGCTTTGCCCTGGAGAAGCGGGTGGCCGAGTTCACGGCCCGCCACGTCATCGGCTCCATTCAACGGCCGCCGCACTGGTCCGGTTTCCGCCTGCAGCCCACGCTGATCGAGTTCTGGCAGGACGGCGCCTTCCGCCTGCACGACCGGCTGGAATACAGCCGGACGTCCGAGGGGTCGTGGTCGACGCGCACGCTCTATCCTTGAGCCCCGATCCAGGCGCGGTCGCGAGCAGGCCATCCTTCGTCGTCGAGGACCAGTCCGAGGTCATCGGCTTTCTCGAGAAGCGGCTGGCGCCGGCCAGGCGCATCGACACGCACGGGGCCGTCGTCTTCCTGTCGGGCGAGCGTGCTTACAAGCTCAAGCGCGCGGTGAAGTTTCCCTACATGGATTTCTCTACGGCCGAGCGGCGCGCCGCCATGTGCGCGGCCGAGATCGAGGTCAACCGGCGGCTGGCACCTGAAATCTATCTCGGCGTGGTGCCGGTGCGGCGCATGCCGGAGCTGGTGCTGGGCGAGATCGGAGAGACGCCGGACGATGCCGTCGACTGGCTGGTGGTCATGCGCCGCTTCGACGAGGAGGGGTTGCTCGACCGGCTGGCCGAGCGGCGGGCGCTCACGCCTGAGATGATGGCGGCGCTGGCGGGGCGCATCTCCCGCTTTCATGACTCGCTGGAGCCGATCCTGTCGGGCTTCTGCCGGCCCGAGGACTATCGCCACTCGGTCGCGGCCGATGTGCGACAGATGCGCGAGCAGGGCGAGCGGCTCGACCCGGCCGCGAGCGCGACGCTTGCGGAGGCGATGCCCGCCTCGCTCGAACCCTTTCTCGATCTGGTGACGCGTCGGGTGGCTGCCGGCGCGATCCGCCGCTGCCACGGCGATCTGCATCTGCGCAACATCGTGCTGATCGACGGCAAGCCCGAGCCCTTCGATGCGATCGAGTTCTCCGAGAAGATCGCCAACATCGACGTGCTCTACGATCTTGCCTTCGCGCTGATGGATCTCTGCCATCGCGACCTGCGGCCGCTCGCCAATCGCCTGTTGAACGAATGGCTGTGGCGCATCGCCGGCGACCATGACGAGGCGCTGGCCCTGCTGCCGATGTTCCTGTCGCGCCGGGCGGCGATCCGCGCCTATGTCGATTCGTCGATCTCGGCCGTGAGCGGCGGCGACAATGCGCCGGCGCGAACCTATCAGCGGACGGCGCTGGGCTTTCTCCAGCCCGCGCCGCCCAGCCTGACGGCGGTCGGCGGCCTTTCGGGCAGCGGCAAGACCACGCTGGCGCTCGAGCTCGCTCCGAAGATCGGACGATCGCCCGGCGCGGTGGTGGTGCGCACCGACGTCGAGCGCAAGCGCCAGGCAGGCGTGGTGCTGGACAAACGAATGCCCGCCGGCAGCTACACGCCCGATTCTTCGGCCAGGATCTATGCCGCCTGCTTCGCACGGGCCGAGCGCCTGCTGCGTGCCGGCCACAGCGTCGTGCTCGATGCGGTGTTCGCCCGTCCGGAGGAACGGCAGGCGGCGGAGGAGATCGGGCGGAAGGTCGGCGTGCCCTTCGAAGGCATCTGGCTCGATGTGCCGAAGGAAGTGGCCCAGGCCCGCATCGCCGCCCGCAAGGGTGACGCGTCCGACGCCACCCCGGAGCTGGTGGAACGCCAGTTCGGCTATGCGTTGGGCGACATAGGCTGGAAGCGAAAGTGACGTCCGACGGGATTCCGGGAGCGTTCCGGCGGAATTCCAACGGAATGGGACGACGACAAGACATCAAATCAGAATCTTCCGAAGAACTACGTTCTTCGGCCCCGAGGGGCGCCAGTAGAGACCGTAATCGTTGATTCCGAGCGCCCCCTGTAAAATGGGGGCCATGAACATGTCAGGCGCTCTTCCCCCACCACCGATCCCGCCCGAGGCGACGCTGCGGGAGCTTCGTGCGATGCCCGTTCGAGGTGCGCGACCTGCGCGACGGCAAGCTGGTGCTGGGCGATCCCGCGTTGTTCCGAGCGATGGTGCTGCTGTGGTGCGTGGCCTGGCATCAGTCGCCGGCGGGCTCGGTGCCCGACGACGAGCGCTGGCTCGCCAATCACAGCGGGGCCTGCGAGGGATGGCCCGCGATCCGCGACAAGGTGCTGGCGGAGTTCGTGCTGCATGGCGATGGGCGGCGCTACCACCTGGCGCTCACCGCTCGGGTGCTCGCAGCCTGGGAGAGCAGGCAGTCCCGCCGCCGGCTACGCGGCGCGCCGCTTCGCTTTGGGCGTGGGCGGCAGGAGCTGGTCGATCATGGAGATCCAGACTTCCCGAGCCTCCTCGAAGGACAGCCCGTGGTGCTCGCGCATGCGCCCCCAGCTCTCGAAGTCGATCAGGGCTTCGATGGCAATCAGGGTCGCCTTGCGCCTGGGCGCCGGCAAGGTCTCGAGCTCCGGTCGGTACATGAGGGAAATCCGCGCGCGGGACGCCTCGCGAAGCGCATCGATCTGGGGCGCCAGGGCCTTCGAGGCGTATGGAGACTGCATCAGGAGGCGCCACAGTGGCAGCCATTTCTCGCAACTGCGCGCCCGGACGCTGACATGGAATTCAAGGCGCGTCGGACGGTCGCCCGCCGCCTTGTCGCCAACGGGCGTCGAAAAGCCCTGCTCGGCGACATGCTGGAAGGCCGCGACGGCGAGCTCGGTGAAATCGGCGAAGCGCTCGAAGACAGAACGCACGGAGTAGCGCGCCCGCTTGGCGATCTCGGCTGCCGTCGGCACTTCGCGCTTCTCGCGCATGAGGGCGATGAAGGCCTCGACGATCAGCCGGCGCGTCCGGGCACTGCGGGCGTGCCGGCCGTCGATATCCGCCTCCGTCGACACTCAGGCCCGCTTCTTGGCGGCAGCGGCGCTACGCGGCAGGTAGCGGGCGAGATACTGGCCGGTGTAGCTGTCGGCCACCTTGACGATCGCCTCAGGCGGGCCCTCGGCCACCAGCCGGCCGCCGCCGGTGCCGCCGTCGGGCCCGAGGTCGAGCACCCAGTCGGCGGTCTTGATGACCTCGAGATTGTGCTCGATCACCAGCACCGTGTTGCCGGTCTCGACCAGGCGATGCAACACTTCCAGCAATTTGCGCACGTCCTCGAAATGCAGGCCGGTCGTCGGCTCGTCGAGGATGTAGAGCGTGCGTCCCGTGGCGCGGCGGGACAGTTCCTTGGCGAGCTTCACGCGCTGCGCCTCGCCGCCCGAGAGCGTCGTCGCCTGCTGGCCGATGTGGATGTAGCCCAGGCCGACCTGCTGCAGCGTCAGCAGCTTGTCGCGGATGACCGGCACGGCCTTGAAGAGCTCGCAGCCCTCGTCGACCGTCATGTCGAGCACGTCGGCGATCGATTTGCCGTGAAAGAGAATCTCCAGGGTCTCGCGGTTGAACCGGCGTCCGCCGCAGCTGGGGCACGGCGCATAGGCGTCGGGCATGAACTGCATGTCGAGCTTGATGACTCCGTCGCCCTGGCAGCGCTCAC
>CANIRG010000124.1 GCA_947469635.1 Rhodospirillales bacterium
GGCGGGGGCCGCTCTCCGGTCGGGCTACGCCCTCCCTTCGACCGGCCCCCGCCAGCGCTTTCTCATCCTGATTGACGCTGGGTTCTCACCTTGATTGTCGCCGCGCAAGGTGCCGACGAGCCCGCTCAGGAGCGAGGCCGTCCACGTCATGGGATGATGCTTGATCCTCAGCCACTTCAGCACGAGTTCGCTGATGGGACGGCCGATGACGCCCGCAACCAACCCTATGACGAGGGCGCCGAGAATTGTGTGAGTGACGCCGTGAAGAATCGGCCTTCCTTCCAGGATCCCGACAAGCGGCTCGATGTCCATGAGCACCTGTGAGCCGCCGAAGACCATGAAGCTGAAACGTCGGCCACCAATGGCTTTGAACGCCGCTCCCGGTCCTAGGTGGAATGGGGTGAAAGGCATTGATCGCTACGACGACGACAATCTTCCGGCCTACTCGTCCGTGTAATCCGCTCGCCGAATATCTTCCCGCAATGCCTGGGCGCGCGCCTGCCTCGACCGAACAATCGGGGCAACGTCGCTTCTCATCCTATCGAGAATTTCCAGCTTTTCGCCGAAGCTCAAGCGCGCACGCTCGATCCGACCTTTTGCCTTTCGGGCAATGATATCGCCGATATCCGGATAGGTAGGTAGCCGTTCCATATATGCAATCTAGCTTAAAAGGTCCGGATTTCCAGACTTCAAGAGAAAGAGCTTCCACGCCGGCATCAGGTCATGACGCTGCAGAATAGCCTTGAGCTTCGGTAGATCGACAACTCCTTGCTCCAAAAAGGCATCGACCCGCGCCAAGTCCTTCAATCGGCCCAGCCTCAGCGCCGTCGCAACCACATGCTCCGCCGTCAATATCCGCGCCCTGACGGCGGGCTCATCGCCGGTATGAAATTCGACTTCTGTCGCAAGCGACAGAGCTTCTTCGTCGAGCTGCGATGCCGCCGGCAGGAACTGCACCGGCCATCCTTCAACCCAGACACCGACGTCGCTCCTTTCAGTGTATCCCAGCCTTCCGAGAGCCTCCTCAATGGGCGTCAGCAAGATCAGGCCCGATCTCCGCTGCTCGAAACCTCCCAAAGACACAAGCACATCCAGGTCTTCCGTCAGTGTCGGCTGAATGTAGTTCAGTGCGGCGACAGCGCCCGCAATTGCGTACTGGCCGATTACACCCTCGTTGACGAGCTTAACGATGACCTCAATGGTCTTTCGCAGAGGCATGGTCGCGCCGCGTCCTCACTCCACCGTCGTCGCACTCATCCCCAGCATCGCCCGCCGGCGTAGCCACTGGCTCGGCCGGTAGCGGTCGTCGCCGGTGATGGACTGGAGCTGCAGCAGGATCTCGTGGCATTCCTTGACGCCCAGCCAGTCGGCCAAGGCCAACGGCCCGCGCGGGTAGTTGAGGCCGAGCGTCATGGCGGTGTCGACGTCGGCGGCCGAGGCGATGCCGATCATCGCCATCTCGCAGCCGAGGTTGGCGATCATCGCGCACATGCGCTGAGCGATGAAGCCGGGCGAGTCCTTGATCAGCGTCACCTTGGCGCCGCTGCGTCCCAGGATCGCCGCCGCCGAGTCACGCACCAGATCGTCGGCGCCCGGCGCGGTCATGATCGTGAGGCGCTTGGCCGTGTCGCCCGTAAGGTCGACCGCGACCGTCCGCCTTGGATCGAGCCCGCGCTCCACTGCCGTCGTGGTGCAGTCCTTGCCGATGGGCGCGACCAGAATCGGGCTCCTGCCGTCATCGGCGCCCAGCGCCTTGGCGCCCGACGCCATCACCAAGGCGACCAGTTTCTCGTTGTGCGTGTCCATGACCACGACGCTGGCGGCCGGTATCACCGAAGGCATGTGGTCGGCGCCGGGATCGATCTTGGCGCCCTTGGCGTCATAGCTGTACCAGCCGCCGCCGGTCTTGCGGCCGAGCTTGCCGGCGTGGAACAGGCTCTCATGATAGGGGCTGGGCGTCATGCGCCGGTCGTGGAAGAAGCCCTCGTAGATGATCTTGCGTGCCGGGAAATTCACATCGATGCCGGTGAGGTCCATCAGCTCAAACGGTCCCATGCGGAAGCCGCAGCTGTCGCGCATCACGGCGTCGATCTGCGACGGGCTCGCCCTGCCCTCCTGATAGATGCGCAGACCCTCGGTGCCGATCGCCGTGCCGCCGAGATTGACCAGGAAGCCCGGCGTGTCGCCCACCACCACGGGCACGCGCGTCTGGCGCTTCCCCAGCGCCACCATGGCGTCGACCACCCATTGCGCGGTGTCGGTGGCGCGGATGACCTCGACCAGCTTCATCAGCGGCACGGGATTGAAATAATGCATGCCGCAGACGCGCTCACGATGCTTGAGCGCGCGCGCGATCGAGGCGATGCGGATCGACGAGGTGTTGGAGGCGATGATTGAATCGGCCGGCAGGACGGCCTCGAGCTCGCCGAACAGCTTCTGCTTCACCTCGAGATTCTCGAACACGGCCTCGACCACGACCTGGCAGCCCTTGAGATCAGCCAGTGTCTCGGCGACCGCGAGGTTGGCCTCGGTCTTGGCCAGATCAGCGTCGGTCAGACGGCCCTTGGCCACCAGCCCCTTCAGCGTGTCGAGGATGGCCGCCTTCGCCTTGGCCGCACCGCCCGCCGCGGCGTCGTACAGCACCGCCTTGATGCCGCCCTGCGCCGTCACCTGCGCGATGCCGCGGCCCATGGCGCCGGTGCCGACGACGCCCACGGAGAGGTCCGAGCGGTTGATGTCGAGAGTCATAGCGCCGTCCTTTTCTGTGGCCCATCCTTCGAGACGCCGCGCTCCGCGCGGCTCCTCAGGATGAGGTTAACTCGTTGCAACATATTACCTCACCCTGAGGAGCACGCCGCAGGCGTGCGTCTCGAAGGGTGGGCAACTATGACTTCGTCGCATACCCCGCCGTCTTGAGCCCACCCTTGATCTCCTCCAGCGCTGCTGGATCCTCGATGGTGGCAGGCAGCGTCCAGGGCTGGCCGTCGGCGATCTTCTGCATGGTGCCGCGCAGGATCTTGCCCGAACGCGTCTTGGGCAGGCGGGGCACGACGATGGCGGTCTTGAAGAAGGCCACGGGGCCGATGCGGTCGCGCACCAGCAGGACGACCTCGCGCACCGTGTCGGCCGGGGGGCGGTCGATGCCGGCCTTCAGCACCAGGAAGCCGAACGGCACCTGGCCCTTCAGCTCGTCGGCAACGCCGATCACGGCGCATTCGGCGACGTCGTTGTGCGAGGCCAGCACCTCCTCGATCTGGCCGGTGGAGAGACGGTGGCCGGCGACGTTGATCACGTCGTCGACGCGCGTCATCACCGAGACATAGCCATCGGCGTCGATGAAGCCGGCGTCGCCGGTCTTGTAGTAGCCGGGATACTCGGCGAGGTAGGCGTCCTTGTAGCGCTGGTCGGCGTTCCACAGGGTCGGGAAGGTGCCGGGCGGCAGCGGCAACCTGCCCGCCAGCGCGCCGACCTCGCCCGCTTTCATCCTGTTGCCGCGCTCGTCCAGCACGTCGAGATGCCAGCCGGGAGATGGCACGGACGTGGAGCCCGGCTTCACCGGCATCGGGTCGAGGCCCACGAAGTTGCCGCAGATCGCCCAGCCCGTTTCGGTCTGCCACCAGTGGTCGACGATCGGCACGCCCAGAAGCTTCTGCGCCCATTCGATGGTCGGCGGATCGCCGCGTTCGCCCGCGAGGAACAGCGTGCGGAACTTCGACAGGTCGTACTGCTTCAGAAGCTTGCCGTCAGGGTCTTCCTTCTTGATGGCGCGAAAGGCGGTGGGCGCGGTGAACAGAGCGACGGCCTTGTGCTCGGAGATCACGCGCCAGAAGGCGCCGGCATCCGGCGTGCCCACCGGCTTGCCCTCGTAGAGGATCGTCGTCGCGCCGTAGAGCAGCGGGCCGTAGACGATGTAGCTGTGGCCCACCACCCAGCCTACGTCCGAGGCGCACCAATAGACCTCGCCCGGCGCGACACCGTAGAGATTCTTCATCGACCACTGCAGCGCCACGCAGTAGCCGCCGGTGTCGCGTACCACGCCCTTGGGCTGGCCGGTCGTGCCGGAGGTGTAGAGGATGTAGAGCGGATCTGTCGCCTTCACCGGCACGCAGGCATGGGGTGTCGCGGCGGCCACCGCCTCGCTCCAGTCGAGATCGCGGCCGGCGACCATCGTGGCCGCGGCCTGCGGACGCTGGAAGACGAGGCAGCGTGGGATATTGTGCTTGGCGAGCCCGATCGCCGCATCGAGCAATGGCTTGTACTGTACGACACGACCCGGCTCGATGCCGCACGAGGCCGTCATGATGAGCTTGGGTGTGCAATCGTCGATACGGGTCGCGAGCTCGTTGGCGGCAAAGCCTCCGAAGACGACGGAATGCACCGCGCCCAGGCGTGCGCAGGCGAGCATCGCCATCACCGCCTCGGGGATCATCGGCATGTAGAGGATGACGCGGTCGCCTCTACCGACGCCTTGGGCCGCGATGGCGCCGGCGAGCCTGGCCACATCGTCACGCAGCGCGCGATAGGTGAAGCTCTTCTTCGTTCCCGTGACCGGCGAATCGTAGATCAGCGCCGTCTGATCGGCGCGGCCGCCGTCGACATGGCGGTCGAGCGCGTTGTGGCAGGCATTGAGCTCGCCGCCGGGGAACCAGCGGTAGAAGGGCGGCGTGGAGTCATCGAGCACCTTGTCCCAGCGCCGGGTCCAGTCGATCGCCTCGGCCTGCTCGGCCCAGAAGCCGGCGGGATCGTTCAGCGAGCGCGCGTGAAGCGCGCGGTATGTGTCACCCGTCGACATTGTTCCTCCGGTTTCACTGGGAACTTATCGGAATGCCCGAGGCCTTCACCAGCGCGGCGTTGGCGGAGATTTCGCGACGGATCTCCGCGTCGAAGGCGCGCGGCTCCATCAGGTTCTGCTCGGCGCCGAGCTTGGCGAGATTCTCCTTCACCGCCGGATTGGCGAGCGCGCGGGCGGTTTCGCGATGGAGCTTGTCGACGATGTCGCGCGGCGTCGCCGCCGGCAGGAACATGCCGACCCAGAAATTGTAGTCCGACTCGGGCACGCCGAGCTCGACCGTGGTCGGCAGGTCCGGCAGCGCGGCCGACCGCCGGCTGCTGCCCATGCCCAGCGCCAGCACGCGCTTCTCGTTGATCAGCGGCACGCAGACATTCACCGGGCAGAAGTAATAGTCGATGCGCCCCGCCAGCACTTCGGAGACGACCTCGGGCGTGCCCTTGAAGGGCACATGGACGGCGTCGATGCCGGCTCCCACGCGGAACCGCTCGGCATTGAGCTGGTTGGCCGTGCCGACGCCGGCCGAGCCATAGTTCAGCGAGCCCGGCTTGGCCTTGGCTGCCGCGATCAGCGCCGCGACCGAACCGATACCCTTCGAGGGCGCGATGACCAGCGCCTGCGGCAGCAGCGCGAGCGGCGTCACGCCCACCAGGTCGCGCTGCGTGTCGTAGGGCGTGTTGGGATAGGTGATCGGCGTGATCGTGTAGGACGAGGACTGGACCAGCAGCGTGTAGCCGTCGGGCTTGGACCGTGCGACGGCGGCCGTGGCGATCGTGCCGGCCGCCCCCGGCTTGTTCTCGACGATGAAGGGCTGGCCCAGCTGCTCGGAGAGGCGCTGGGCCACGATGCGCGCCATCACGTCGGTGGCGCTTCCCGCCGTCAGCGGGACGACGATGTGGACCGGCTTGTCGGGCCACGTTTGCGCCATCGCCCCACTGGCCGTGAGGCCAAAGGCCAGCGCGAAGCCCCATATCTTCATGTGTGTCATCGGTCGTATCATCGCGTCTGCCAATGATGTCGTCCATAGAGAGGGTGTTATGCGCGTCGCTGTCGTGACCATGCTTGCCAGCCTGATGCTGCTGCTGACCGGCGGCTCCTGGGCCCAGACCTGGAGCGAGTATCGCAGCGAGGAAGGCAACCTTCGCATCGAGATGCCCGGCCTGCCGAAGCTCAACACGGTGGCGATCCCGATCGGCAACAACGAGACCGCACCGATGATCGAGGCGCAGATGGCGACACGCCAGGCCTCTTATCAGGTTTCCTACATCAGCTATCCGCGCCGCATCGGCCAGTCGGCGGCGACCGACGTGCTGCTCGACAATTTCCGCAACAAGATGGCCGCCGGCAGCTCCTATCGCACCGAGAAGCAGCTCACGCTCGGCCGCTTCTCCGGACGCGAGTTCGTCGTCGTCGAGCCCAACGGCCGTAACACGGCGGTGCGGCTCTACTGGGTCCGCGGACGCCTCTACCAGCTCATGGTGACCGGCGGGGCCGGGATCGAAAACAATCCCGACGCCCGCCGGTCCCTCGAGTCGTTCGCCCTCCTCACCACCTGAGAGCTACAGCCGGCCGGCGACGAAGTCGCCGATCAGCGCCGGTGCGGCGGCGTCGAAGCCCACCACATCCAGCATCGCCGGATCAGTCGGATCGGCGATGGTGAAGCCGGTCGAGGTGAGTCCCACCACCACCAGCTTCGCCGCGATACCGCTCTGCTGCCGGTACTGCCGCAGAGCTGCCGACGGATGGACGTTGCCGGCCCAGGTCTCGTTGTCCGTATAGATCACGAACGCATCGACCTGGAGCTTTCGCTCCATCGCATACAGCATCGGCTGCGCGCAGTCGGTCCGGCCGAACGGCAGGTTCGACATTGCCTGCATCGCATCGTCGATCCGTTGCCGCGGCGAGAGGGCCAACGGCACGAGCTGGTCCTGGAAGGCCACGACCTGCACGTCCCGCTCCGTCGCCAGCGTCACCAGCGCCATCGCCGTTTCGGCCTCCCACGGCGTGAGTGGCGAGCCCGCGACAGTGCCCACGCCCATCGAGCCCGACACGTCGAGGCCGATCAGCATCCGCTTGCCCGTCGCCGTCACGTTCGCGAACGCGGCGTAGAAGGCCCGGTCGAGCGCATCCACCACCGCCGGCGCCGGCAGCCACGCGAGCTTACCCAGCAAACCATGGCCGGTCCGGTAGACGGACAGTGCCGTGAGCACCTGCAGTGGATGCACGCGCGCCCGCTTCAACCGCCCCGTATCGCCGAGCCGTGCCACGACCTGCCGCTCCGCCGCGCTTCCCGACACGAGAAGCCCGACCTGGCTGAGCTTGCCGAGCGACCGCAGCATCGCGGTCATCGGCATCTCGGCCAGCAGGGCCTCCCACACCTTCGGCTCCCTGAGCAGCCCGGTCGACACGGTCTCGCGTGGCAGCCGGTGATCCACGATCAGCCGCACCGCCTCGTCGGCATCCGACGTGCGCGCCAGCCGCTCCGCCGCGGCGAACCGCGCCAGTTCGCCCGGCAGATCGTCAGTGCTGTCCGGCCGTACGATGCGATCGAACAGCGCCCGCCGCGCCCGGTCTTCCGCCGGTGCCAAGGGATGGGCAAGCCGCAGCATGTCCCGGTGCGACCACCGCTGGCCCTTCTCGCCCCGCGCCTTGTACTTCAAGGCCTGGAGCTCGAGCTCGCCCAGCGGCTGGTCGAGGTACCACCGGGCAATCGCCCGCCGCAGTCCCCGGCCCCAGCCCCGCAGCCCGTCGATGTAGCCGACGAGCCGCTGCAGCTGCGCACCGGTCCGCGCCACCCGCGGGATCGCGGCCAAAGCCGCCGCCCGGGTCGCCGGATCGGTTGCCGCCGTCGCAAGCGCCAGAGCGAACAGGATCGGGTCCTGCTTGGGCGCCCGGCCGGACGTGCTCAGCTCGACGATCCGGGCGATCGCCCGGGCGCCGTTGGTGTCGATGCACCGCGCCACGACCTGCGTGGTCTCGCGCGTGAGCCTGGCCTCGCTGGCGTAGTAGGTGCCGCCCTCGGTGCCGAGGATCAGGAACCGGTCGAGCCGCGCCCAGTCGTCGAGCGCATGGACGTATCCGCCCGCGTCGTTCGCGACCATGGCTTCGCCGGCCAGCGGTGCCTGCTGCCCCGCCTGCTTCCAGCCCAACATTTTCAGGATGTTCTTCATGCTACCCACCTCGACACGAAACGGCCGAGGGGCAGCACAGACGTCAGTCAGCGCTACACCGCGGCGGCGGCGTTGCTTGTCCTTGAATGAATTCTACCGACTGACACGATCATCGATCCCCTGACGCAATAAGAAGACGGCGCGGACATGGTTCGGACTGGGAGAGGTGCCTTTCGGCACCGATGATGCTCTCCCGTTGAGCTACGGTGTCGCCACCGCCGGGAATCGAACCCGGAACCCTCACCTTGGCAATAACCCAGTCACATCGGCCCGCGCCGATTCCTCAACGGACATGATATGGCGAAGGAGGTCTGTCGACCCCGATTTGTGCAGCGGTAACCTTCACCTTCGGCCCGATGAGGACGCGGCTTTTAAACGCGCGCCGTCACAGGTGCAAGATCGAAGGCGTCAATTCGGCTGCTTCGCATCTCGCTGTGTCCGTCAGGACACAGCCGCGCATGCTTTGCTACTTGTCGAGAGCCTCGGCCATTTTCAGGTGCTCCCTGAGATGCGGCAGATGCCTGGTCGC
Organism: Rhodospirillales bacterium; assembly: GCA_947469635.1. Taxonomy (GTDB): domain Bacteria; phylum Pseudomonadota; class Alphaproteobacteria; order Reyranellales; family Reyranellaceae; genus Reyranella. The sequence continues at coordinate 8,489 of CANIRG010000124.1, forward strand.
AAACGCCTTGAGCTCGGCATTGTCGCCGCCCTTGGCGTAGCGATCGAACAACGACACCGCGTCCTTGTGCGACGCAAGCTGCATGGCGTTGTACTGCTTGGTGAACTCGGCGCTCTTTAGGCTGCTCATCTCGTCGAGCTTGGCCTGCTGCGCCCTGTCCCAGGCGGTCGGCACCGTGGCCTTGACCTTACCACCACTCACAAGGACCTTGAGCTCCTTCGACGTCTCGGTGTGGTCGTCGATCATCTTCTGCGCGAACTGCTTCGATTTCGGATTGTCCGCCTTCATGAGAGCGAGCTTGCTCGTCTCGATCTCCACCAGAGCGCCGATCGCCGCCGCATTGATGAAGTCCTGCATCTTCGGCGCAGCCGCAGGCTGCCCATGAGCGGAGCCCGCCGCCGCAAGCAGAAGAGCGGCCGTCGCAGCCAGGAGTGATTTCATCGAAAACCTTTCAGGGGAATATCCCATACCTCCAACGGGCCCGGACTTCCCCGGGTTGCCCTGTCACCGAAGGCGTGATGACGCACCGGCAAATGCGCTAGCATCGGGGAAAGACAAGCAAGGGAGGAAGATGATGAAGCGCAGGATGTTGCTGACAGCATCGGCAATCGCTCCGGCTCTCGCCATGACCGGGCGCTCGGGTTCGGCCCAGGGCGCCTATCCCAACAAGCCGATCCGCCTGATCGTACCCTACGGGCCCGGCGGTTCGGCCGACCAGGTGGCGCGTATCTATGCCGAGCGGCTGAGCGCGACTCTCGGCCAGCAGATCGTCGTCGAGGACAAGCCGGGCGCCTCGGGCGGCGTCGGTGCGCAGATGGTGACGGCGGCCCCGGCCGACGGCTACACGCTGCTGCTGGCGCCGAGCGCGATCCTCACCATCACGCCCTTCGTGCGCAAGGTGCCGTACAATCCCGACGACCTCATGGCGGTGACGCGGCTGTCGACGCCGCTGCTCAGCGCCACCATCACCAACAAGCTCGGCGCTACCAATTGGCAGGAGTTCGTGGCGCTGGCGAAGCAGAACCCCGGCCAATACTGGTATGGCTCGTCAGGCCCTGGCACCGTCACCCATCTCACCGGCGAGGTGCTGACGCGAGCCGCCGGCATCAAGATGCAGCACTCGCCTTACAAGACCATCGTCGATGCCGTGGGTGACGTGTTCGACGGGCGCATCCAGATGGTGTTCGACCCGTCTTTCGTGCCTTACGCCAAATCAGGCAAGTGCCGCGTGGTTCTTACCGACGGCCCCACGCGCTTCCCCGATCTGCCGGACGTGCCGACAGCGCGCGAACTCGGTCTCGATCTGAAGGGGTTTGGCGAGAGCAACTGGTTTGGCCTGTTCGCGCCCAAGGGCACCCCGGTCGCCATTGCCCAGCGCATCTCCGACGAAGCCGCCAAAGCCGCCGCCCAGCCCGACATCCAGCAGAAGGTCACGCTGGTGGCGCAGACCGCGCACCACCAGTCGCCACAGGAGTTCGCGAATCAGGTGGCCCGCGACAGAACGTTCTTCGCGGGCCTGATCAAGGAACTCGATATCAAGCTGGAGTGAGTTGCCGGGGGCCGAAGCCCCCGGAAACTTCTCCTCAAGCCTGCTGGATGGCCGAGAGAATCCACTTGCCGCCGTGGCTGCGCAGGAAGGTCCAGATCTCCGTCGCCTCGGTGCGCACCTGGTCGTTGCCTTCGACGATCTTGCCGTCGGCGATCGTGCGGGTGACGTCGATCATGCTGAAGCGCATGGCCACCGTGGCATAGTCGAGGCCGGCTTCGCTCCAGGCCTCCGACAGGTCGCCTTGCTCGAGCTTCACCGCCTGCACGACGTTCTCGACGCCGCGGCTGGCATTGCCTGAAAGCTCCTCGGAGAAGTAACCCACCATCTCGGGCGTGGCGAGGCCGCGCATCTTGGTGAGATCGCCCTTGCTGTAGGCAGCCTGGAGATCGACCAGCACGCCTTCGAAGGCCTTGAAGTCATCCGGGCCGACGCTGAGCGGCGCCATGCCGGGGCCGCTGCCGCCGCCAAATCCTCCACTGGATCCGATAGACGAGCGCTCCGCCGGAGCGTCCATCATGCGCTGCATTCCGGCAGGCTGCATCGCCGAGGCAGGCGTCGCGCCCGAGTAGGCGTAGGCCGCACCGGCCGGCTGGCCCCGTGACGCGCTCCAGCCACGATAGAGGCGATAGCCGAAGTAGCCGATACCGCCGATCAGCAGCACCTGGATGAGCAACCCGAGCATGCCTGCACCGCCGGCAAGGCCGCCGCCGAAGCCACCACCGAACATCATGCCGATGAGGCCTGCGCCGAGCATGCCGCCCATCAGGCCGGAGAGGAACGGATTGCGAGCCATGAAGCCGCCGGCTTGCGGCGCGGTGGCCGGCGTCTGGAGACCGGGCTTCTGCTGCGGAGTCGTGGTCCGCTCGATGGGCTTGGCGTTCGGCGCGGTCTGGGTCGGCGCCGGAGCGTGGTCGGTCTTGCCGCCACGGCTACCTGTACTCTGACCACCGCCGACGCGCGCGTCAGCCAATGACGGAACCACGAGAACGAATGCAGCAACCACCGCAAGCCAACGAACATTCTTCATTATAAAGCACCCCTGTTGTCGGACTTTGCCAACGAGCGTCAAGTTAGGCCGATATCACCATGATTCAAGCCATGGTTCGCATCCTTGTGCGCAATTCGGGCAGGTGTTCGCAGCTCTGTTTCGTGAGAAAGTGACGGTTCGGGAGGCAAACAGGGCAGGAACATGGCCAAGGGCAAGTCGAAGACACCCAGCAAAGGCAAAGGCAAAGGCGGCAAGGCGCCGAAGCCAAAGGCAGCCAAGGCGCGCAAGCCTGCTGCCCGGAAGCCCGCCGCCAAGAAGAAGGCTGCGATCACCAAGCCCGCCAAGCCCGTCGCGAAGACCGTCGTTGCCCGCGCGCCTGTCCGGCGACCGGCAAAGACCCGTCCGCTCGTCGCCCGCGTGCCGGCGGCCCGCCCGGCGCCGCACAAGTCGGCGCCGCCCAACCACAACATCTACGAACGCGATCTCGACAAGACGGCCGCCAACTATGCCCCGCTTACGCCGCTGCAGTTCATCGAGCGCACCGCCAGCGTCTATCCCGACCATGTGGCGCTGATCCACGGCAGCCGCCGCCAGAGCTGGGCCGAGACCTACGCGCGCTGCCGCCAGCTTGCCTCGGCGCTGGAGAAGGTTGGCATCGGTGTCGGCGACACGGTGGCGATCATGGCGCCGAACATTCCCGAGATGTACGAGGCGCATTTCGGCGTGCCAATGACGGGCGGCGTGCTGAACGCCCTCAACACCCGGCTCGACGCGGCGATGATCGCCTTCATCCTCGACCATAGCGAGACCAAGGTCCTGCTGGTGGATCGCGAGTTCCATCGCGTGGCGACCGAGGCGCTGAGCATCGCCAAGGTCCAGCCGCTGGTGGTCGATATCGACGACCCGCAATGCGATGACCGCGCCCAGATCGGCGACACGACCTACGAGGAGTTCATCGCTACTGGCGATGCCGATCATGTGTGGGACTATCCCGCCGACGAATGGAACGCGGTCTCGCTCAACTACACCTCGGGCACCACGGGCAATCCCAAGGGCGTGGTGTTCCATCATCGCGGCGCCGCGCTTTCGGCTTACGGCAACGCCACGCAATGGCCGATCGGCAACCACCCGACGTACCTGTGGACGCTGCCGATGTTCCACTGCAACGGCTGGTGCTTCCCCTGGACGCTGGCGCTGGTCGCCGGCACCTCCGTCTGCCTGCGCCGTGCCTCGGCCAAGACGATCTTCGATTCGCTGGCCGATTACGACGTGACGCACATGTGCGGCGCGCCGATCATCATGCAGTTCATCATCGCCGCTACCGAGCAGGAGCGCCGGCCGCTCGCGCGCAAGGTCGAGTTCATGACCGCCGCCGCGCCGCCGCCGGCCGCCGTGCTCGAGGCGCTGGAGAGGGAGAACTTCCGCGTCACCCACGTCTATGGCCTGACCGAGGTCTATGGCCCGGCCACGATCTGCTCCTGGCACGACGAGTGGGACGCCCTCCCGTCGGGCGAACGGGCGCGACTGAAGGCGCGTCAGGGCGTGCGCTACACGGCCGAGGATGGCGTCACCGTGATGGACCCCATCACCATGGTGGAGGTGCCGCGCGACGGCTCCACGATGGGCGAGGTGATGTTCCGCGGCAACCTGGTGATGAAGGGCTATCTCAAGAATCCGAAGGCCACCAAGGACGCCTTCGAGAACGGCTGGTTCCATTCGGGCGACCTCGGCGTGCTGCACGAGGACGGCTATATCGAGCTGCGCGACCGCTCGAAGGACATCATCATCTCGGGCGGCGAGAACATCTCCACCATCGAGGTGGAAGGGGTGATCATCAAGCATCCCGCCGTCGCCAACGTGGCCGTTGTGGCGAAGCCCGACGAGAAATGGGGCGAGACGCCCTGCGCCTTCGTCGTGCTGAAGCCCGGCGCCAGCGCCACGCCTGAGGAGTTGATCGCGCATTGCCGCGCCAACCTCGCGGGCTACAAGTGCCCGCGCTTCATCGTCTTCCGCGACCTGCCCATGACCTCGACCGGCAAGGTGCAGAAGTTCGTGCTGCGCGAGTGGGCGAAGGCGGTCTAGCAGTCTAGGAGCAAAATCAACCTCATGCTGGGGAGCCACGCGAAGCGTGGCGTCTCGAAGCATGGGCCCCACGCACCGCGCCTGTTGCCGACCCTTCGAGACGCGCCCTGCGGGCGCTCCTCAGGTGCGGTGATCATGTAAAAGGAGCGCCCGTTGTCCCTCTCCGCGCGCGTGACGTGGCGCAGTTTCCAGGCCGGCGCCTTGCGCATGTTCCTCCCAGGCCTCGCTTCCTTTCCCTTCGGCATCGGCTTCGGCGTTGCCGCGGCCCAGAAGGGCTTGAGCGCCTTCGAAACCACTCTGATGAGCGTCACCGTGATGGCCGGCACCAGCCAGATGGTGGCGCTCGACCTGTGGGCCCAGCCGCTGCCGCTGTTCGCCCTGGCGGTCTCCGTGTTCGCGGCCAATCTTCGCTACTTCGTGATGGGTGCGGCGCTGCAACCTTACCTCCCGCACCTGCCCTGGTATCTTCAGCCGCCCGTCTGGTACGTCACCGTCGACCAGAACTGGGCGGTCAACATCGAAGAGTATCGCCGCGGCAAGGGCGACCTCGGCAAGTTCCTGGGCGGCGGCTTCATGATGGGCTGCATCTGGCCGGGCTCCTGCCTGCTCGGCCATCTCGCCGCGGGCGGCCTGCTCTCCGACCCGGGCATCGCCAAGCGCCTGGGGCTCGACTTCGTGGGTGTGGCGGTGTTCGTCGTGGTGGCGACGCTGCTGTTTCGCGGCAAGCGCGACCTCGCTCCCTGGGCGGTGGCGATCGTGGCCGCGCTCGCCTCGAAATGGGCGATGCAGGGAAATTGGTACATCGTGATCGGCGGCCTCGCCGGCGGCCTCTATGGAGCTTGGCGCGATGTCCGCAAATCCTGAGAACCTCATCGCCATCTTCGTCATGGCGCTGGCCGCGATGGCAGCGAAAGGCGGTGGATTCGTGGCCATGCGCTGGCTCGGCCGCCATCGCTTCGTCAGCGCCATGCTACAGCATGCGCCCGGCGCCGTGCTGGCGTCGGCCGCGGTCGTTCCGCTCGTGCAGATGGGCGGCGCCTTCATCGCAGGCGCCGTCGCGGGTGTCGTGGTCACACGCTTGGTCGGCGGCCTCACCGGCGGCCTGTTCGCAGCCGTCGGCGCCGTGGCACTGGCCCGCTGGGCGGGCCTTCCCTGACCAGCCGAGAAAGCGCCAGCCGAGAAAGCGAACGTCAGTGCGACGTCGGCGGCCTCGTGCTCAGCCGGGTGATCTCATCCTTCAGGCGTAGCTTTCGCTTCTTGAGGCTGCAGAGCGCGTCGTCGTCGGGACACGGGCGGGAACTTTCCCGATCGATCGCCTGCTTGAGGGTAGCGTGCTTGGCCCTGAGGGCTTCGATGTGGTCCACGGTGCTCATACGGACAAACCTCCGAGACGGTTGCGGACA
>CANIRG010000125.1 GCA_947469635.1 Rhodospirillales bacterium
CGGGATTCTTGTCACGGTCGCGATCGACGGTGATGAGGGCGCCGGCCGAGACGTCGCGCGCGCGCTGGGCGGCGAACAGGACGAGCTCGAAACGGTTGGGCACCTGCAAGATGCAGTCTTCGACGGTAACGCGGGCCATGGAGACCTCTGATTTCGGCGGGGAGCGGCGGGTTATACCCGCCTCAGCTCAAAACGCAAGAAGCGACATCGTCCGGCGACATTGCGGCCAGCAGGGCACCGACCGAAACTCCGGAGACGGGATGCCGCCAGTCCGGCGCCACATCGGCCAGGGGTTTCAGGACAAAGGCCCGGTTCTCCATCCTGGGATGCGGCAGGGTCGCCCGGCCGAGGCCGCCGGCGGCGATCTCTCCCCGGTAGTCGAGGAGGTCGAGATCGATGAGGCGCGGGGCGTTCGGCACCGTGCGCACCCGCCCGAAGACCTCTTCCACTGCATGGAGCTGCGCCAGCAGGGCATCCGGGCCGAGATGCGTGGCGACCTCGGCGACGGCGTTGATGTACCAGGGCTGGTCCGAGGCAGGTACCGGAGCGCTGCGGTACCATCGCGACAGGCAGATACTCTCGATTCCGCGGCGATCCAGCTCGACAAGGGCTGCCGTCAGGGTCTCCTGGGCCGATCCGTGGACGGGATGGGGGAGATTTGCTCCCAGTGCAATGTAGATTGCGCGCACTCCTCCACCCCTTGTGAACAATCGCCCGAATGCCTACTATTAGTACATTGTTCCGCCTCCCCACGTGCATTTTTGCCAAAGGATTTTCGCCATGAAGGGCAACTTTTACGAAAACGAGCGCGTAGCCCTCTTCATCGACGGCGCCAACCTCTACTCGGCCGCCCGGGCGCTGGGCTTCGACATCGACTATCGCCGCCTGCTGAAGGTGTTCCGCGAGAAGGGTCGGCTGGTCCGCGCCTACTACTATACGGCTCTGGTCGAGGATCAGGAGTATTCGCCGATCCGGCCGCTGATCGATTGGCTGGACTACAACGGCTATACGATGGTCACCAAGCCGACCAAGGAATTCACCGACGCCATGGGCCGCCGCAAGATCAAGGGCAACATGGACATCGAGCTGGCCATCGACGTGCTCGAGATGGCGGAGCATCTGGACCATGTGATCCTGTTCTCCGGCGACGGCGACTTCCGCCGGCTGGTCGAAGCAGTCCAGCGCAAGGGCCTGCGGGTTTCGGTGGTCAGCACCGTCAAGTCGTCGCCGCCGATGGTGGCCGACGAGCTGCGCCGCCAGGCCGACGATTTCGTCGAGCTGGCCGAGCTGGCGCCGCTGATCGCCCGCAACCCGTCCGAGCGCACGCCGCGTCCGGCCGCCCCCGAGGTCGACGATGCGCCGGCCGAGCATCTGATGCGCTCGGCCTGAGCCGGCGTTTCGTGGCGTTCGAGGAGCCGCCGCTCGACTGTCCGCGCTGCCCCCGGCTCGTCGACTTCCGCAACGGTCTCAGGGCCAGGTTCCCCGACTGGAACAACGCGCCCGTCCGCTCCTTCGGGACGCTCGACGCCCGCCTGCTGATCGTGGGCCTCGCGCCCGGCATGAAGGGCGCCAACCGCACCGGCCGGCCCTTCACCGGCGACCATGCCGGCGAGCTGCTCTATTCGACGCTGCTGAAGTTCGGCTTCGCGCAAGGCGTCTTCAAGGCCGATCCCAACGACGGGCTGCAGCTGGTGGAAGCCCGCATCGCCAATGCCGTGCGCTGCCTGCCGCCCGAGAACAAGCCGCTGCCCGTCGAGTTCACCCGGTGCCGGCCGTTCCTGCAGGCCGAGCTGGCGGTGATGCCCAAGGTCGAGGTGATCATGGCGCTGGGCAAGGGCGCGCATGACCAGATCCTGCGCGCACTCACCGTGCGGCCCGCCGGCGCCTACCCATTCATCCATAGCCGCCTGCATACGCTGCCGACCGGGCTGACGCTGGCCGACAGCTATCACTGCTCGCGCTACAACACGAACACCGGCCGGCTCACCGTCGAGATGTTCCACGACGTGTTCCGGAAAATCCGCAAAAGCCTCGACGGCGCATGAGGCTGTTCGCGATCCCGCAGCTGGTCGAGGCCGCGCGGCTGCACTACGCCCAGCCGCACCGCGGCTACCACGATGTCGGTCATCTCGACGAGCTGCTGGTCCTCGCCCGCGAGCACACAGTCGATCTCGACGAGGCCGAGCAGCTTGCCATCCTGTTTCACGATGCCGTCTATGTCCCCGGCGCCCCGCGTGGCGACAACGAGCGCCTGTCGGCCCTGCTGATGCGCGCCACCGTTGCGACGCTGGGTGTTGGTGGCATCGACCTCGACCGCGCCGGCCGCATCATCGAGGCCACCACTCACGCCGCTCCGCCGCCGGCCGAGGCAGCACGGGTCTGCGACCTCGATCTCTGGCGGCTCGCCGCGCCGTGGGAAGACTTCCAGCGCCACGCGCGGGGCATCCGCCACGAATATCTTCACCTGCAAGCAAATGAGGCGGCCTTCTGGGCCGCACGCAATTCCTTCTACGAATCGATGCTGGCCAAGCCGCGCCTGTTCGCGACCGACTATTTCGTCGATCGCTTCGAGGCCGCGGCGCGCGCCAACATGCGGCGCGCGTTAGCCGGCTAGCGCCATCTCGACGGCGCCGGTGATCTCGGGCGCGAGGGGGCCCGTCTTGCTGGGCCAGGTGCCGGCCAGCTTGCCGTCCTTGCCGATCAGGTACTTGTGGAAGTTCCACTTGGGCGTCGCGCCCTCGCCGGCCTCGCCCGCGATCCACTGGTAGAGGCCGTGCGCATCCATGCCGACGACCTTCTGCTTGGAGGTCATGGGGAAGGTGACGCCGAAGGAGGTCTCGCAGAACTTGGCGATCTCGGCCTCGCTCTTGGGCTCCTGGGCGCCGAAGTCGTTCGACGGCACGCCCAGCACCACCAGCCCCTTGGGCCCGTAGGTCTCGTGCAGCTTTTGCAGGTCGCTGTACTGCGGCGTCAGCCCACAGAACGAGGCGACATTGACCACCAGCACCGGCTTGCCGGCGTAGCTCTTCAGGTCGAGTGCCTTGCCGTCGATGGTGGTGAAGGTGAAATCGTGTGCGGATGCCATATCACGTCTCCTCATCGTAGCGTTGTTCCAGCCAGGGATCGCCGTAATTGTGATAGCCGCGCACTTCCCAGAAGCCCGGCTTGTCGAGCACCGAGAATTCGACGCGCTTGATCCACTTCGCGCTCTTCCAGAAATAGAGCTTGGGAATGACAACGCGCAACGGCCCGCCGTGCTCCCGGCTGATCGGCTCGCCGTTCCAGTTCCAGGCCAGCAGCACGTCCTCGGCGGCGAAGTCGGCCAGCGGCACGTTGGTCTTGTAGGTGTCGTAGGAGTGGAAGATGACGTGCTGGACCTCCGCCTTGGGTTTCACCAGGGCGACCAGGTCGCGCGCGCTCACGCCCTCCCATTTGTTGTCGTAGCGCGACCAGGCGGTCACGCAATGGATGTCGGTGGTCAGCGTGGTCTTGGGCAGGTCGGTGAACTCGCCCCACTTCCAGGTCGTCGGCGCCTCGACCTCGCCATCGACGAACAGGCGCCAAGCATGGAGCGGGATCTCCGGCTGGACGCCGAGATCGAGCACCGGCCAGGTATCGACCTTGCGTTGGCCCGGCGGCAGGCGCTGGGAATGCGCCGCCGTCTTGCCGGTGAGCAGGCGGCCGTCCTCGGCCCATTTCTGCTTGGTGTCGATCAGCTTGCTCTTGAGCTTGCCGAAAAGGGTGACGTCGTCTTCCGCCATGAACGCCTCAGATGGTGCGACCCGCCTTCTCCCAATATGGGGCGCGGAGCTTGCGTTTGAAGATCTTGCCCGAATCCTCGCGCGGCATGGCGGCGGCGAACTCGACGACCCTCGGCACCTTGTAGCGCGCGAGATGCTGGCCGAGGAAGGCCCGCACGGCGGCGGCATCGATCATCGCCCCGGGAAGCGGCTCGATGTGGGCGCAGATCTGCTCGCCGAACTCCTCGTCGGGGATGCCGAACACCGCGCAGTCGCGCACGCCCGGCATCTGGATCAGCACCGATTCGATCTCGGCGGGATAGATGTTCACGCCGCCCGAGATGATCATGTCGCGCTTGCGGTCGCACAGGAAGACATAGCCGTCGGCATCGCGGTAGCCGACGTCGCCCACCGTCATGAGCTCGCCCAGCGCGATCTCGCGGCGCTTGGCATCGTCGTTGTTGTAGGTGAACTCCGACAGGTGCGGCCCGCGCAGGTAGATCTCGCCGACCTCACCCGTCTTCACGTCCTGCCCCTGCTCGTCGACGATGCGCATGAGCCCACCCTCGACGACGCGCCCCACGGTGCCGGGCTTGGCCAGCGCCTGCTGCGAGTTGTGCCAGACCACGACCCCGGTCTCGGTGGCGCCGTAGTATTCGTTGATGACCGGTCCCCACCATTCGATCATCTGGCGCTTCACCGCCGGGGCGCAGGGCGCCGCGCCATGGGTGACCCAGCGCAGCGAGCCGTGATCGTACTGACGCTTCACCTCCTCGGGCAGGCGCAGCAAGCGCACGAACATGGTGGGCACGATGTGCATGTGCGTGACGCCATGCCTGTCGATCAGCCGCAGCATCTCCTCGGCATCGAAGCGCGGCTGCAGCACGACTTTCAGGCCGAGCCGCGCACTGCCCATGCCGTAGGCCGCGGGCGCGGAGTGATACATCGGGCCGTTCATCAGCACGACGATCGAGGGGTCGGCGACGAGGCCCCAATACTTGCCGATCTCCGCCGCCGCAGCGGCCTGCAGTTCCGGCGTCGAGGGCCGACGGCGCACGCCCTTGGGGCGGCCCGTGGTGCCCGATGTGTAGATCATGCTGCCACGCGAGAGCCTGGGCGGCGCTGCATTCGGCGCGCAGGCAGCGACAAACTCATCCCAGGTCTGCGGGCCTACTGGCGCCGCGCGACGCTCGGACGGCAAGCTGTAGGCATCGCCGATCTCTTCGGGCACGGGCACCACCAGCACCTTCACGTCAGCCGGCACGCCCGGCGCGATCCGGGCGTAGAGATCGGCGTGCGCGACCAGCACCTTGGCGCCGCAGTCGCGCAGGATGTAGCCCGCCTCCTCCGGCGTGAAATGCCAGTTGATCGGCACGGCGTAGGCGCCGAGCTGGCTCGCCGCCATGTTGACCTCGAAGGTGGCGAAGTCGTTGCGCAGCATCAGCGCCACGCTGTCGTCCTCAGCCACGCCCAAGGACGAAAGCCCGCCGGCGCCGCGCGCCGCATTGGCCTGGATATCGGCCCAGCTCCTGAAGCGATCTCCGGCGGTGACGCCCGCTGTCATTTCCTCTTCCCTTTTGTTTCCCTCGGCGCTTCCCTGGGCGCGTTCTTGGTGGCGCCCTTGATCATCAGCCTGGCAACGAAGGGCAGCAGCGTGCCGTAGCCGGGACCGTGCTTCAGCATGCCGGACTGATGCAGCATGACGGTGCCATGCAGCATGGCCCACATGCCCCAGCCGAACATCTTCGCATCGACGTCGATGACGCCGGCCTCGGCCAGGCTCTCCGCGCCCTTGGTGATGTAGCGCGCCGCCCGCTCCGCCTGCGGCGCGAGCTCGGGATGCGTCTCGTCGATCGGCGCATCGATGTCGAACATGATGCGGTAGGCATGCGGGTTCTTCAGCGCGAAGGCGATATAGGCCTCGCTGGTGCGACGGCCGCGGTCGAGCGGATCGGTCGCTCCCGACGCCGCCTTCTCCAGCGCATCGGCGAAGCCCGCGAAGGCCTGCGCCCGCACAGTGGCGAGGATATCGGCCTTGTCCTTGAAGTAGCGGTAGGGCGTCTTGGGGCTGCAGCCCAGCGCGTCAGCGAGCTGGCGCATGGTGACGCCCTCGTAGCCGAAGCGGGCGAAACGCTCGGTCGCGACCCGGCACAGCTCGGCGCGGAAATCGGCGATGTCTTGTTCGGTGAGATAGCGCGGCATGAGCTTACATACACAGTGTGTAGGAAAACAACACCGAGGTCAAATTGATCTCTGCTTCAGCCCAGCGCTACGGAACAGGTACATCGGCGAGGCAGCGGTAGACGGGCCGGCCGTTGGCTTGAAACAACCTCACCTCGTCGTCGGCGCCGCTGGAAAGGCCGCCGATGCGAAGGCACGCGTCGCAACGCTCGACAAGGGCGAGAGACACAGGCGCCATGAGCTCGTCATAGGCAGCGGATGTGCCGCCTGCGGCATCGATCATCGGCAGCACCATGTTCACGCCGATGATGGGAACGTGACCCGCCCTATGCAGCGCTACGGCCGCTTCGTTCAGTGTCTTCAAATTCGCCGCTTGCGCCGCGGGGCTGGGGGCTCCGGCTCTGTAGGGCCCGGCTATCATGATCCACATGCCGATCAGTCTAGCCAAAGCCGCAAGGATCGTCGCCGGCACGCAGCGCCGCCGCGCGGAGATCATTCCCAAGGCCGCCGGCATCACGCGCGAACGCCTCGCGGAACCGGCCGTCGCCATGACGCAGGGAGATGCCGCGATTCTCTAGCGAACCGGGCGCTCGGGCAGGCGGACGAACGAGCCGCCATGCTCCGGCCATTCCCACTCGCCGCGGTCGGGCGCATCGACGTCGATGCCCTCGGCCCGCAACCTCTCGCGATGATCCTCGGCATTGTCCTTCGGCCGGTAGCCGAGCGTCGCCCAGTTGGGGTCGAAGGTCTTGAGGCGGCTGTTGTTGGAATAGCCGTTGACGACCATGCAGCCGGGATCGGGATGACTGAGCGAGACGTCGACCAGGTGTGCTGCATCGGCGGGGCTGAGCCAGGTCGCCAACGAACGCTGGTCGACGGGCTGCGCGCGGAAGGTGCCGATGCGCAGCGACACCGACCGCATGCGGTAGCGATCGAAGTATTGCTGCAGCATCGTCTCGCCCAGGACCTTGAAGACGCCGTAGAGGCTGTCGGGCCGCGGCGGCAGGGCCGGCGAGACCTTCTCGGTGATGGGGTAGCAGCCGAAGGCATGGTTGCTGCTGGCGAAGACGATGCGTTCCACGCCGGCGATGCGCGCCGCCTCGAACACGTCGAACAGGCCGCGCGCATTGACGCGGAAGAGGTCTTCCAGCGTGTAGGTGCCGACGACGCCGGCAAGGTGCACGACGGCCTTCACGCCGCGCATCATGCTCTCGAGGGCGGGACGGTCGGCGATATCGGCGACAACCTGCTCCTCGTTGGCGGCCAGATCAGACACGGGCCGGACGTCCGTCAGGCGGAGATGGCGCCACCGGTCGCGCAGGCCCAGGCGCAGCGCCGTGCCGACGGCCCCTGCCGCCCCGGTGATCAGCACGCGATCGGTCTCGGGGGCAATCACGTCGCCTTCTCCGCAAATGCCGGCATCACGTCACCGGCCAGCAGCTCGAGCGTCTCGACGTCGTTCCTGTAGGCGCTGCTGATGAGGAGCTGGACGCCCGCCTCCCGGTATCGGCCGATCAGGTCGGTGACCTGCGGCACGGTCCCCGCAAAGCCGTAGAACTGCTCCGGCACCGCGAGCTTGCGGCGCTTGGCGGCCAGTGCTGCCTCGTCACGTGCCAGCACGAAGCTGATGATGTTGGTCCGCTCGATCTCGTCGTGATTCCGGCCCTCCGCCTCGCAGTGGCGGCGCAGGACGTCGAACTTGTGCCGCACCTGCTCGGGTGTACCGCCGACATTGCAGGCATCGGCATGGCGTGCGACGGCGCGCAGGGTGAGCTGCTCGCCTCCGCCGCCGATCATCACCGGCGGATGCGGCTTCTGCACGGGCTTGGGCTCGAGGATCGCGTCCTCGGCATGGAAATGCTTGCCATGGAAGGTCGTGCGCTTCTCCGTCCACAGCGACTTGATCAGACGGACCGCCTCCTCCATCTGCCCTATGCGCACGGCCGGCCGCGGCGGGAACTCCCAGCCGTATTGCCGGTACTCGGTCTCAAACCAGCCCGCCCCGATGCCGAAGGTGAGGCGTCCGCGGCTTATCTGGTCGACGCCCGCGGCGATCTTCGCCAGGTGCGTGGGATTGCGGTAGTGGACCGAGGAAACGAGCGTCGCGAGGCGGATGCGCTCAGTCACCGCGGCGAGCGCCGTCAGGATCGTCCAGCCCTCCATGAACGGCTCGTCGGGCGCGCCGACATTGGCGATCTGGATGAGATGGTCCATCACGGAGAACCAGGTGAAGCCATTGTTCTCGGCCCACTGGGCCTTCGTTTTCACCGCCTCGAAGATGCCGGCGGGGTCGGATCCGAACAGCCAGGATGGATTGTGAACGCCGAACTTCACGCGAGCCTCCGGGTTTCCAGCGAATTCATGGGCCCGCACCCTGGACAACCACCTCGGCCACGGCTTTGCGAACGCGCGCGAAGGCCGGCGCCAGCTCGGCCTGCAGCGCGACGGCGTCGTCCCAGGCGTCCTTCTTCATCCCTGCTTCGAGATCCGCGCACAGGAGGGCGAACTGGTCGGCGCCCGCCGTACGCGATGCCCCGACCATCGAATGGGCCGCATCGCGCAGATCGCCTGCATTGCGCGCCGCCAGTGCCCGCTCGGCATCGACGAGCAGCCGCTCCGTGCTTTCGATATAGCGCCGCAGAAGCTGGCGGGTCATGGCGTTGTCGGTGCCGAAATTCCGGCGCAGCTGGTCGAGATTGAGAACGGCGGGCTCTCCCTCGACAGGCGGCTCCTCCGGCAGGCCGGCGTCGCCCGCTCCCGGCGGCAGCGCGACATGGACCGGCAACAGGCGGCCGACGACATCACCGAGCTTTGCCAGCTCCACCGGCTTGCGCAGATATTCATTGATGCCGGCCGCCATGTAGCGCTCGGCATCTGCGCTCAGCACATCGGCGGTGAGCGCCACGAGCGGCACCGGAGCGCCGCCCCGCGACCGCTCGAATTCGCGAATCTCCGCGGCAAGCTGCAGCCCGTCCATCTCCGGCATGTGGATGTCGGTGACGACGAGGCCGTAGGGCGTCTCCTTGAACATCTCCAATGCCTCCCGCCCGTTCGCGGCGAGATCGGCCGTGTAGCCGAGTTGCGAGAGCTGAAGCGTGATGACCAGCTGATTCGTCGGGTTATCCTCCGCCACCAGGACCAGCACGCCAGCCGTGATCGCCGACGCCCGGTCGGGAGCCTGGAGGGCTAGCCTCGTGCCCTGCGGCGACACCTTGTCGGCGGGCGCCGCGCCCCGGCCGCAGGCGGCGGCAATGGCCCGCAGGAGCGTTCCCCGGCGCACGGGCTTGGTGAGATAGGCGGCAAATCCCACCGCCAGCGCTTCACGGCGCTGCTCGGCCTCGTCGTAGGCCGTCAGCATGATGCAGGGCTTGCCGGCGAACGTCGGCTCGGCGTCGAGCCGGCGGCGCAGCTCGAGGCCGTTCATGCCGGGCAACCGGAAATCGACGAGCAGGACATCGACAGCGATCTCGGCCTCGGCATAGCGCCGCAGCAGCGCGAGAGCCGCCTCACCGCTCCGCGCAAGATCCACCTGCGCGCCCGCCAGCGAGAGATAGTTTCGGAGTGCGTCCTGGAGGATGGGGTTGTCCTCGACCACCAGGACGCTGAGGCCGGACAGATCGGGTTCCTCCGGCATCGCCGCCGAGCTCGTGCCGACCGCGATGGTGAAGGAGAAGGTCGAGCCTTGGCCGGACGTGCTGTCGACCTCGATGCTGCCGCCCATGCGCTCCACGAGGCCACGGCTG
Source organism: Rhodospirillales bacterium (assembly GCA_947469635.1). Taxonomy (GTDB): domain Bacteria; phylum Pseudomonadota; class Alphaproteobacteria; order Reyranellales; family Reyranellaceae; genus Reyranella. The sequence continues at coordinate 9,665 of CANIRG010000125.1, forward strand.
ATCGAAAGTCCGAGGCCTGTCCCGCCGAAGCGGCGTGTCGTCGAATTGTCGGCCTGCATGAAGGACTGGAACAGCCGCGAGATGGCCTGCGCATCCATCCCGACACCGGTGTCGATCACCCGCGTCGTCAGCGTAAGGCCGCCGGAGCTCGCTTCCGCGACGGACATGTGAACGCTCACGTCGCCCCGTCCGGTGAACTTGATCGCATTGCCTACGAGGTTGAACAGGACCTGCCGCAGCCGCACCGGGTCCCCCTCGACCATCGGCGGCACCGAGGCGTCGATGAAGGTGGTGAGCTGCAGCTTCTTCTTGTGGGCCTGGGGCGCCAGCGCATCGGCGACGCTTTCCACCACGGCCAGCGGCGACATCGGCACCTGCTCGATCTCGATGCGCCCGGCCTCGATCTTCGAGAAGTCGAGGATATCGTCGATGATCTTGAGCAGCGACGAGGCCGAGTCCCGCACCACGTCGGCCAGCTCGCGCTGCTCCTCGTCCAGCCGCGTTGCCTGCAGAAGCTCGAGCATGCTGAGCACGCCGTTCATCGGGGTGCGGATCTCATGGCTCATGGTGGCGAGGAAGGTCGACTTGGCGAGCGCCGCCGCCTCGGCACGCTCCTTGGCCACGCGCAGCTCCTCGAACAGGCTGGCGTGGCCCATCGCGATCACCGCCTGGTCGGCGAAGGTCTGCAGCATCTCGGCCTGATGGTCGGGGAAGCGGCCGGGCGTCTCCCGGTGGATGGTGATCGAGCCGATGGCCTCCTCGCCGCGCAGCATGGGAACGGCGAGCACGGCGCGCACCCGCGCCGCCCTCGTGAGATCCTGATGCCGCTCCGAGTAGCCGGGCTCCTCCTGCAGGTCGCCGACATTGACGACGGTGCGATCGAGCATCGCCCGGCTGGCGAGCGACCCGTGATGCGGCACCACGGGAAACAGGCGCGCCGCCACCTCCAGCGCTTCGGGGCGGTAGTTGTAGGTTGCGGTGTTGTGGAGCAGCTCGCCGTCGTAGAGGTAAAGCGCGCTCGTCGTCGCGCCACACAGCTCGGCCGCGTGCTCGAGCAGGGTCGCGAAGACAGGCGCCGTGTCCGTGGGCGAGCCGACCATGGTGCGCAGGATGGCGCCCGTGGCGGTCTGCCGGTCCAGCGCGGCGGAGAGGCGCCGCTCGTTGTCGCGAACCTTCTGCTGGGCGCGGTTGCGCTCGGTGACGTCGGTGCAGATAGAGACGAATCCGCCGTCGGGCAGGAACTTGCGGCGGAATTCCAGCGCCGTGCCGTCCTGGAGGACTCTCTCCCAGAAGTCGCGTGTTCGGATGGTCTCGAAATAGGCCTGGACGAATTGCTCGCGCTGCACCTCGTCATCGATGCCGATCCGACGCAGCATGAGCTTGAGGAAATCCTCGAGCTTCTGGCCGACCCGAGGCAGGTCGCTGGGCAGCTTCAGCATCCGCTGGAGCTCGGTGTTGAAGACGCTCACCCGCATGTCGGCGTCGACCATCATGACGCCGACGGCGACGTTATCGAGGAGGATCTGGAGAACCGCCTCTTGTTCCCCGATGCGCGGAGCGGCCGTCATCGCGAATATCATGCGGTCAATTCAGGGACCGTTCCATCAGTTTTCTGCAGCAGAGATGGAGACCCCTTGCTACGCCGACTCGGCGAACAGCTCGCGACCGATCAGCATGCGGCGGATCTCGCTGGTGCCGGCGCCGATCTCGTAGAGCTTGGCATCGCGCAACAGGCGGCCCGTGGGATAGTCGTTGATGTAGCCGTTGCCGCCCAGCAGCTGGATGGCGTCGAGCGCCACCATCGTCGCCTTCTCGGCGGCGTAGAGGATGGCGCCGGCGGAATCCTTGCGCGTGGTCTGGCCGCGATCACAGGCCTTGGCGACGGCGTAAACATAGGCCTTGCAGGCGTTCATCGTGGTGTACATGTCGGCGAGCTTGCCCTGCACCAGCTGGAACTCGCCGATCGCCTGGCCGAACTGCTTGCGCTCGTGGACATAGGGCACGACGATATCCATCGCCGACTGCATGATGCCGAGCGGCCCCGCCGCCAGCACGGCGCGCTCATAGTCGAGCCCGCTCATCAGCACGTTGACGCCCTTGCCGACCTGGCCCAGCACGTTCTCCTCGGGAATCTCGCAGTCCTCGAACACCAGCTCGCCGGTGGACGAGCCGCGCATGCCCATCTTGTCGAGCTTCTGCGCCACCTTGAAGCCCTTGCGGTCGGTCTCGACGATGAAGGTGGTGATGCCGCGCGAGCCCGCCGCGGAATCGGTCTTGGCATAGACCACGATCACCTGCGCGTCGGGCGAGTTGGTGATCCACATCTTGGTGCCGTTCAGCACGTAGCGGTCGCCCTTCTTGTCGGCGCGCAGCTTCATCGACACCACGTCGGAGCCTGCGCCCGATTCGCTCATGGCGAGGCTGCCGACATGCTCGCCCGAGATCAGCTTGGGCAGGAACTTCTTCTTCTGCGCATCGCTGCCGGTGCGACGGATCTGGTTGATGCAGAGATTGGAGTGCGCGCCATAGCTCAGGCCCACCGCGGCGGAGGCGCGGCTCAGCTCCTCGACGGCCACGACATGCTCGAGGTAGCCCAGGCCCGAGCCACCGTATTCCTCCTCCACCGTGATCCCGTGCAGGCCGAGATCGCCCATCTTGGGCCACAACTCGCGCGGGAAGCGGTCGGATTTGTCGATCTCGGCCGCGATGGGCGCGACCTGATCGGCGGCGAAACGCTGGACCTGATCGCGCAACGCATCGGCCGTCTCGCCGAGGCCGAAGTCGAACGGCGGCATGGCATTGGGGAGCATGGCTTTCCCGATTCTTGAGAGGACGTTTCCTTGGGGCGGACGATAGCTGCCGCTGCGGCGCGTGTCATTTCAGGAGCACGGTACTTCTTCTCCTCCCAATTCAAATGGGGAGGTGCCCTCGTCTTGCGAGGGCGGAGGGGTCAGAGGCTGCGATTTGGCGCTCATGCCCCCTCCGTCGCGTATGACGCGACACCTTCCCATTTGAATGGGAGGGAAACTTGGGGAGCTACAGAAGGAACAGCGTCGCCAGGCCGAGGAAGGCGAGGAAGCCGATCACGTCGGTCACCGTCGTCAAGAAGACCGTCGACGAGACGGCGGGGTCGACGCCGAACTTCTCCAGCCCGATCGGGATCAGCGTGCCGGCGAGCGCGGCGGCCAGCAGGTTGCAGATCATGGCGGCGCCGATCACCGCGCCCAGTCGCCAGTCCTGGTACCAGATCACCACGGCGCCGCCCATCAGGACGGCGAAGATGATGCCGTTCAGGCCACCCACGGCGAATTCCTTGAGGATGAAGCGCAGCGCGTTGGTCGCCGTCAGCTCGCCCATGGCGAGCGCCCGCACCGCCACCGTGACGGTCTGGGTGCCGGCATTGCCGCCCATCGAGGCCACGATCGGCATGAGCACGGCCAGCGCCACGATCTTCTCGATGGCGCCCTCGAACTGGCCGATCACCAGCGAGGCGATCACCGCCGTCAGCAGGTTGATGCCGAGCCACAGGCCGCGTAGCCGCACCGTGCGCACGGTGGTGGCGTGCATGTCGGAGGCGCCGACGCCGCCCATGCGCATGAGCTCGCTCTCGGCCTGGGCATCGATCACGTCGACCACGTCGTCGACCATGATCACGCCCAGCAGCCGCCCGCCCTCGTCCACCACCGGGCACGACACCAGGTTCTGGTCGCGGAAGAGATGCGCCACCTCGTCCCGCGTGGCGGTCGCCGGCACGGAGGGAATGTCGGGGTCGACGATGTCGAGCACCGGCACCGGCCGCTTGCTGCGCAGCATGCGGCCGAGCGGCACCGATCCGCGCAGGCGGCCGGCCGGATCGATCACGAAGATATCGTAGACGTCGTCGGGCAGGTCGGTGGCCTCGCGGCAATGGTCGATCACCTGGCCCACGTTCCAGCCGTCCGAAATCTGGACCAGCGACCGCTGCATCAGGCGGCCCGCGCTGTCCTCGGGATAGGCCAGCGCGCTCTCGATGTCGGCGCGCTCGTCGGCCGGCAGCGCCGCCAGGACCTCGCGGCGCTCGTCCTCGGGCAGCTCGTCGAGCAGGTTGGCGGCGTCGTCGGCCTCGAGCTCATGGGCCGCGGCGGCGATGTCCTTGCTGTCGAGCTGGTCGAGGACGTCGTCCAGCACCTCGTCGTCGAGCTCGGTCAGGGTCTCTGGATCGAGGTTGCGCCTGAGCAAGCCGACCAGCGCGTCGCGTTCGGGCTCGGCGACCTGTTCCAGCACCCAGGCCTGGCCGGGGGCGCTGAGCACGGCCAGCAGCGCCTTGACCTCGTCCGTCCGTCCCTCGGCAAGTGCTGCTTCGATGCGCCGGATCAGCTCCGGCGTCACCTCGTCCAGCACATTGCCGTCGGCGCTCACCCGCGATGCTCCGCGAGGCGCTGCGCCTCGACGACGCTGAGGGCCGTCATGTTGAGGATGCCGCGGGCGGTGACCGAGGGCGTGAGCACATGGGCCGGCAGCGCGGTGCCCAGCAGCATCGGCCCGACATGCAGGCCATCGGCGGCCGTCTTCAGCAGGTTGAAGGCGATGTTGGCGGCATCGAGGCTGGGGCAGATCACCAGGTTGGCCGCGTCCTTCAGCCGGGAGTTGGGGAAGACGGTATGGCGGATCTCGGGGTCGAGGGCGGCGTCGCCATGCATCTCGCCGTCGACCTCGAGCGTCGGCGCGCGCTTGTGCAGGATCTTCACCGCCGCCGCCATCTTGCGCGCCGAGGGATGGTCGGAGCTGCCGAACAGCGAGTGCGACAGCAGCGCCACCTTGGGCTGGATGCCGAA
>CANIRG010000126.1 GCA_947469635.1 Rhodospirillales bacterium
CGCTGCCGGGCTCGGTCAACATGGGCGAGATCATCGCCTGGCTGAACAGGCGCCTGCCCGACGATGCCATCGTCACCAACGGCGCCGGCAACTATGCCGCCTTCCTTCACCGCTTCTTCCAGTATCGCGGCTTCAAGACCCAGCTCGCGCCCACCAGCGGTGCCATGGGCTACGGCGTGCCGGCGGCGGTCGCGGCCAAGATCGCCGAGCCCGGCCGCATGGTGGTGTCGCTGGCGGGCGACGGCTGCTTCCTGATGAACGGCCAGGAGTTCGCGACCGCGGTCCAGCACGGCGCCAACATCGTCATCGCCGTGATCGACAACGGCATGTACGGCACCATCCGCATGCATCAGGAGCGTGAGTATCCGACGCGCGTGCACGGCACGGAGCTCAAGAACCCCGACTTCGCCGCCTATGCCCGCGCCTTCGGCGGCCACGGCGAGACGGTGGAGCACACGGCCGATTTCGAGCCGGCCTTCGAGCGTGCGCTGGCGGCGGGCAAGCCCGCCATCATCCATGTGAAGACCGATGCCGAGGCGCTGACCTCGCGTATCACCCTCACGCAGCTGCGCGAGCAGTCGCTCGCCCGCCAGAAGCTCGCCTGAGCGTCACGCGATCAGCAGCGGAATGCCATAGGCCTGGAACTGACGATCGCGCGTGACGATCGTCAGCCCTTCCTCCATCGCCTGCGCGATCATCATCCGGTCGAACGGGTCGCGATGGTGGTGGGGGAGGTGCTGGACGCGCATCGAATGCTCGAGCGAAATCGGCAGCACATCGAGCGCCAGATCTTCGATTGCGCCCGACGGGCCGCCAGGCATGGAGAGCTTGCCGGTCGAGAGCTTGATGCAGATTTCCCAAATGGCGGCGATGCTGACGAAGCGATCGTGTGCGGGATCGTCGATTGCGCGCCGCGCCGCCGTCGACAGCTCTGCCGGTCGAACGTAGGCCCAGATGAATGCGTTCGAGTCGATCAGGAGTCTCAATGGCCGCCGGATTCCTTGAGTACGTCGAACATCGCTTCGATCTCTGCGTCGGTCTCGGAGGAATCCCAGCCGGGATGGAGCACGACCTTGCCTTTCCCGGTACCAAGGCGCGGCTTCTTGCGCTCGGGTTCGAAGGCGGTCAGGCGTGCTACCGGCTTGCCAGACTGGCAGATGACGACTTCCTCGCCCGCGCGCGCCGCAGCGATCAGCTTGGAAAGCTGGCTCTTGGCCTCGTGGGTGTTGACGCGCTTCATGATGTCTCAATATAGCTAACTTAGCTAAGAAACTCCAGGGAGGCTAAATGCCCATCACCAGACGCGCCGCGCTGGCGGCACCGTTGCTGGCGCTTGCGCCGGCGGCACGGGCCCAGACGGAATGGCCCAAGGCGCAGCCGATCCGCGTGCTCATCCCCTTCGCGCCGGGCGGCGTGCCCGACATCATCTCGCGTCTCGTGACGCCGCGAATGAGCGAATGGCTGGGCCAGAGCTTCGTCATCGACAACAAGCCGGGCGCGGGCGGTGGTCTCGCTGGCCAGCTGCTCGCGCAGGCGGCGCCCGACGGCTACACGCTGATGATGGGCACGGTCTCGACGCTCTCGATCGTGCCGGCGGTCAACCCGTCGCTGAAATACGATCCGAATTCCTTCGCCGCGATCGGCCTCGCCGCCGTGGTGCCGATGGTGGCCCTGGTGCGCGCCGAGTCGCCGGTGAAGGACATCGCCGGCCTGGTCGCGCTGATCAAGAGCAGCCCCAAGTTCGACTACGGCTCGTCGGGCAACGGCTCGATCCTTCATCTCACCGCCGAGCTGTTCAAGCTGCGCACCGGCGTGAAGATGCAGCACATACCCTATCGCGGCTCGGCGCCGGCGCTGCAGGCGCTTCTGTCGGGCGAGGTCGATGTCGTGTTCGACGCGCTGCCGCCGGCGATCGGCCAGATCAAGGCGGGCAAGCTGCGCGCGCTCGGCCTCGCCATGGCCAAGCGCTCGCCCGCGCTGCCCGACCTGCCGACCATCGGGGAGCAAGGCATCGCCGGCGTCGAGGCCTACACATGGGCCGGCCTCTACGCGCCCGCTGGCACGTCGGCGGCGATCGTGCAGCGCTTGAACACCGAGCTGCTGAGGTCGCTCAAGGATCCCGACAACGCCCGCAAGATCACCGAGCTGGGCTACGAGCTCGCGCCCTCGACGGCCGCCGAGCTTGCCGCCCATACCGCGGCCGAGCTCAAGAAATGGACCGAGGTGGCGAAGGCGGCCGACGTGAAGCCCGACTGAGAACACACTTGCGCGCGGCCATCTTCGCTCCTATAGAGGCCTTCGTGGAATTTGAGCCGACCGGCTTGCGACCACGTTAAAAATCGCTAAAAGGTCGGAGTGCTTTTCGAAAAGCCCCCGCCCTTCCAGGTCGGGGGTTTTTTGTTGCGCGTCGGCTCGGCCAGAGGGGCGCGCACGAGGGAGAGCGAGATGGACGGTTCGAGCGCGCACAAGAAGGCAGCACCCGATATCAAGAGCTGGAAGCCGCAGACCCGCGCGGTGCGTGGCGGCCAGGTGCGCAGCAACTTCGACGAGACGTCGGAGGCGCTGTTCCTGACCTCGGGCTACGCCTACCCCAGTGCCGAGGAGGCCGAGGCCACCTTCAAGGGCGAGAGCACGCACTTCCAGTATTCGCGCTTCGGCAATCCCACGGTCTCGATGTTCGAGAACCGCCTCGCCGCGCTCGAAGGCGCCGAGGCCTGCCGCGCCACCTCGACCGGCATGTCGGCGGTGTTCTTCACGCTGCTGGCGCTGCTGAAGTCGGGCGACCGCATCGTGGCGGCGCGCCAGCTCTTCGGCTCCTGCCACTACATCATCGCCGAGCTGCTGCCGAAGTACGGCATCGTCGGCGAGTTCGTCGACGGCGGCGACCTCGCGCAATGGGAGAAGGCGCTGTCGAAGCCCACCCAGGCCGTGCTGTTCGAATCGCCCTCCAACCCGATGCTCGACATCGTCGACATCAGGGCGGTGTGCGACCTTGCGCACAAGGCCGGCGCCAAGGTGGTGCTCGATAACGCCTTCGCGACGCCGATGCTGCAGCGGCCGCTGGAGTTCGGCGCCGACATCGTCGTGCACTCCGCCACCAAGTATATCGACGGCCAGGGCCGCACGCTGGGCGGCGCGGTGCTGGGCAGCCGCGAGTTCATCCTCGAGAAGCTGCAGCCCATCATCCGCAACACCGGCCCCTCGCTCAGCCCCTTCAATGCCTGGGTGCTGGTCAAGGGACTGGAGACGCTGGGCCTGCGCGTCGAGCGCCACTGCGCCAACGCCCGTCGCGTGGCCGATGCGCTGGCCGCCCATCCCGCGATCGGCCGCGTGCTCTATCCCGGCCGGCCCGACCATCCGCAGCATGCGCTGGCGGCCAAGCAGATGTCGGGCTTCGGCGGCGTCGTCACCTTCGACCTCAAGGCCGGCAAGTGGGCGGCGTTCGAGACGCTCAATCGTCTCAAGCTGGTCGACATCTCCAACAACCTCGGCGACGCCAAGAGCATGGTCACCCATCCCGCGACCACGACCCACATGCGCATCGGCGCCGAGGAGCGGGCCAAGCTCGGCATCGGCGACGGCACGGTGCGCATCAGCGTCGGCCTCGAGGATGTCGAAGACATCATCGCCGACCTCGTCCAGGCGCTGGGCGGATGAGCCGCTTCGACGGCAAGATCGTCCTGGTGACGGGCGGCAATGGCGGTATCGGCGCTGCGGCGGCGCGGGCCTTCGCCCGCGAGGGCGCCGAGGTGATCGTGTCGGGCCGCAACCGCCAGACCCTCGATGAGGCCGTCGCGAGCATCGGCAGCAAGGCCGTGGGGATCGTGGCCGATGTCGGCAAGCTCGCCGACATCGAGAGCCTGATGGCCAGTATCAAGGCGCGTAGCGGCCGGCTCGACGTGCTGTTCGCCAATGCCGGCATCACGCGCTTCGGGCCGATCGGCTCGGTCACCGAAGCCGATTGGGACACCGTCATGAACGCCAACCTGAAGGGCCTCTATTTCACCGTTCAGCAGGCGCTGCCGCTCATGGGCAAGGGCGGTGCGATCGTGCTCAACGCGTCGGTCGCCGCCAGCATCGGCGCTCCCGATTCGTCCGTCTATTCGGCGAGCAAGGCGGCGGTGCGCTCGCTCGGCCGCAGCCTCGGCGCCGAGCTGGTCGGCCGGGACATCCGCGTCAATGTCGTGAGCCCCGGCCCGATCCACACACCGATCTTCGCCGCCATGGGCATGAAGCCGCCCGAGATCTCGCAACTGAAGGAGAACTGGGCCACCGGCATCCCGATGAAGCGCTTCGGCCATGCCGACGAGGTGGCGCGCGCCGTGTTGTTCCTGGCCTCGTCGGAAGCGAGCTACGTCACCGGGGCGAACCTGACCATCGACGGCGGCCTGGGGAATTTCTAGGCGATGCCGCTCTCCCGCACCCTCTGGCAGGTCAACAGCGACTGGGCGGAACGAATTCTCGCGCATCCCTTTGTGCAGGGGCTGGGCGACGGTTCCCTGCCGGTCGCCAGCTTCAAGAGCTACGTCGCGCAGGATGCCTACTTCCTCGACGCCTTCGCCCGCGCCTATGCCTTCTGCCTGGCCAACGGCACGTCGCGCGAGGATCTCTACGGCTTTGCCGAGCTGATCGCGGGCGTGCTCGACGAGCTCAAGCTGCATGGTTCCTACGCCGAGCGTTGGCAGGTGGAGTTGACGGGCGTGACGCCGATGCCGGCGACGCAGGCCTATGTCGATTTCCTGCTGGGCGCAGCGCGCCGCGGCCATCTCGGCGAGACGATCGCCGGCATGACGCCCTGCATGCGGCTCTATGCCTGTCTCGGCCAGGCGCTCGCAAGGCAAGAGGTCGCGCCGCCCTATGCCGAGTGGGTGAAGACCTATGCCGATCCCGGCTTCGAGGCCCTGGCTGTCCGCCTGGAAGGGCTGCTCGACCTGCACGCAACGGATACGAATGCCGTGCGTGCCAACTACCGTCGCGCGATGGAGCTCGAATACGGCTTCTTCGACGCCAATCTCTGACGGGACCGCGGGCCTCTGCTGGCGCGCGCGCCCCCGGCTCTAAAGCGTCGCGAGCTTCTCCATCGAGCGTTCGAGGGCGCCGTGCAGGTCGGACGTGAGCTTGGCGCCCATCGCCGTGCGCACCTCCTGCTCGGCAGCCGCCCAGAGCGGTAGGGCGCGCTTGAACATCGCACGGCCGGCGAGCGTTGCCGCCAGCTCGTGACGTCGCTTGTCGTCGGAGACCGAGCGTTCGACCAGCCCGCTTTTGAGCAACGGATTGAGGTTGCGCGTGAGGGTGGTGCGGTCCGTCGCCAACAGGTCGGACAGCCGCCCGATCGAGACCGGCCCTTCGGCGGAGACGAAGCCCAGCAGCGAGAATTGCGAGATCTTGAGCCCGGTGGGCGCGAGATGCCGGCTGTAGATCTGGGTCACGCGCCGCGCCGCGCCGCGCACGCGAAAGCACGTGCACTCGGTGGGCGACAGGCGCAGCGGCGGGTTGGACATGGCGCAAGTCTACCGCCGGGTCTTGCGACGGCCAAGCACGAACGTGTATATGCACTCAAAATCTCGATTGGAGCGAAGACGTGGCCGACATCACCTATGGCGTCACCCCCCTCGAAACCGCGCGTGCCCTCGACGGCATCGAGCTGATCAAGGGCATGGTGTCGGGCCGCTTCCCCGCGCCGCCGATCGCCGGCATGATCGGCATGAGCATGGACGAGGTCGAGCTGGGCCGGGTCGTGTTCGGCTACACGCCGAGCGTCGACCACTGCAATCCGCTGGGCAGCGTGCATGGCGGGATCGCGGCCACGCTGCTCGATTCGGTGATGGGCTGCTGCGTCCACACCACGCTCAAGGCGGGCACCGGCTACACCACGGTCGAGATCAAGATCAACTATGTGCGCGCCATGAGCGACAAGACCGGGCCGGTGAAGGCCGAGGGCAAGGTCATCAACGTCGGCTCCCGTATCGCCACCTCGGAAGGCCGGCTGACCGATTCAGCGGGCAAGCTGCTGGCGCACGGCACGACCACCTGCCTGATATTCCCGATCTGACATTCACTCCGATTCTGGGGTTGCGGCGCAGACATCGGGCGGCGAGGATCATGCCGCAATGTATGAAGCCACCACTCGTGCCATCCGGGTAACCGTTCGGCCGCAATATCTGCCCGACCAGTCCGATCCGGAGAAATCCCAGTTCGTGTGGGCCTACAAGGTCCGTATCGAGAACAAGGGTGACGTCGCTGTGCAGTTGCGCAGCCGCCACTGGCGGATCACCGACGCGCTGGGCCGCAGGCAGGAGGTGAAGGGGCCGGGCGTCATCGGCCAGACTCCGCGGCTCAAGCCCGGAGAATCGTTCGAATATACCTCGGGCACGCCGCTTTCGACCTCGTCCGGCATCATGGGCGGCACGTATCAGATGGTGAGCGACACCGGCGAGAATTTCGACATCGAGATTCCGACATTCTCTCTCGACACGCCCGGCGGGACGCGACAGCTTAACTGAACGCATCGCGGAGGAACGAACGACGATGAACAAGACGCTGAAGAAAAGCGACGTCGTCTCGCTGGCGACCGGGCTTGCCCGGCCGACGCGCGAGGATGCCGAGGCGGCGGTTCGCACGCTGATCCGCTGGGCGGGCGATAATCCCGAGCGCGAAGGCCTGCTGGGGACGCCCGACCGGGTGGTGCGCTCCTACGAGGAATTCTTCTCCGGCTACGACATGGATCCGCGCGACATGCTGCAGCGCACCTTCGAGGAGGTCGAGGGCTACGACGAGGTCGTGGCGCTGCGCGACATCCGCCTCGAATCGCACTGCGAGCATCACATGGTGCCGATCGTCGGCAAGGTCCATATCGGCTACCTGCCGGATAAGCGCGTCGTCGGCATCAGCAAGCTGGCGCGCGTCGTCGATGCCTATGCGCTTCGCCTGCAGATCCAGGAGAAGCTCACGGCGCAGATCGCCAACACGCTGCAGGAAGTGCTGCAGCCGCGCGGCGTCGCGGTGGTGATCGAGGCGGCGCACGAGTGCATGACCACGCGCGGCGTCCACAAGTCCGACGTCACCATGGTGACCAGCCGCATGCTGGGGGCCTTCCGCGACAATGGCGATACCCGTCGCGAGTTCCTGACCATGATCGGTCGCACCTCTCTCTAGCTCACGCCTGTTCGTTTCACGTCTGTCCTATTGGAGCATCGCTTGGCTGGTGAGATCGTCGATTCCGTCGAAATGCTGCGTCGTCTCGTGGCTTTCGACACCACCTCGCGCAACTCGAACCTGGCGCTGATCGATTACGTCCAGCAGTACCTGCAGAGCCACGGCGTCGCCTCGAAGCTGGTGCCGAGCGAGGACGGCAAGAAGGCCAATCTCTTCGCCACCGTCGGGCCCAACGTTGCGGGCGGCGTGGTTCTGTCGGGCCACACCGACGTCGTGCCGGTCGACGGCCAGCCCTGGGACACCGACCCGTGGACGCTGACGCTGAAGGACGGCAAGTATTACGCCCGTGGCACCTGCGACATGAAGGCGTTCTACGCCATCGCGCTCGCCATGCTGCCGGAGTTCACCAAGGCCAAGCTCAAGAAGCCGATCCATTTCGCGCTCTCCTACGACGAGGAGGTCGGCTGCATCGGCGCGCATGGCCTCGCCGCCGCCATGGCGCGCGAGGTGCCCAAGCCGCGGGCCATCATCATCGGCGAGCCCACGATGATGACCGTCGTGCATGCCCACAAGGGCGCCCAGATCTACATCACCAAGTTCACCGGCTTCGAAGCGCATTCCTCGATGACGCATCTCGGCGTCAGCGCGGTGCATTTCGCCGGCGAGTTCATCCACTACCTCAACCAGGTCCAGGAGGAGCTCGAGGCGGCGGCGCCGCGGCAGAGCGAGTTCATGCCGGCGGCGGCCACCTTCAACGTCGGCACCATCACCGGCGGCACCGCGGGCAACATCCTGGCGCGCGAGTGCGAGGTGCTGTGGGGCTATCGCGAGCTGCCGACCGAGCCGATCGAGAAACTGGGCGAACGCGCCAAGGCCTGGCTCAAGGACGAGCTTCTGCCGCGCATGAAGGCCAAGCATCCCGCCGCCAGCATCGAGACGGTGTTCCGTTCGTCGACGCCCGCCTTCTCGCCCGAGGGCAACGAGGACGCCAAGGCGCTGGCCGCCAACTGGTCCGGCTCCAACACGGTGGGCAGCGTCGTCTATGCCACCGAGGCCGGCATCTTCAAGAAGACGCTGGGCGTGCCGACGGTCGTGTGCGGGCCGGGCGACATCGCCCAGGCGCACCAGCCCAACGAATTCCTGCTGGCCTCGCAAATCGACGCCTGCGAAGGCTTCATGCGGCGCATGGTGGAATGGGCGTGCCGCGACTGATCGGCGGCGTCGCGCTGTTGGCCCTCATACTGGGCGGCGCTCAGGCGGCGGCCGAGGCGCCGAAGGTCGCGTCCTTCACAATCGAGGGCGCGGAGTTCATGGCCAAGACCGATGACGGCAAGGTGTTGCGCAGCAAGGACCTGGCCGGGGCTCAGCTCGATACGATCTTCGACGAGAAGCCTGCCGTGATGCGGATCGCTTCGGTCGAGCCCGATCCCAAGGACAGGAGCGGTCGTCTGTGGCTGCATACGCTCGAGGTTCGCCAGCCTGACGGGAGCTGGGAGAATCCCTGCTCCGCCGATTCCGACGGTCGGCGCCAAGGGTTCCCGCTCGGCAACAGCCCCGCCGGACTCGACTTCACCTGTACGTCGGGCGCGATTGGCCACTGCGTTCGTCTGGGCTACTGGCCCTGGACCAACGGACCCGACGGCAAGCCGCTGGAGCCGGTGCATGCCGCCTGTTCCCGCCTCGTGCGCGCCGATTACGGCGGCGACGACGAGGTGAATGCCCGCCGCGACGTGCCGGTGGATCTCGCCGATGCGCTGGGCATCAGGAGCTTCGGGGCCGATGCTGCCCTGATCTTCGAGGCCGGCTGGAGTCCCGAAGGTGCGGTGTGCGTCCATCATCTGAGGACGAAGGGCGCGCTGTCGATGGCCGAGCTGGTGCAGCGCTATCCGCAGCTCCAGGGCCGCACGGGTGCGGTCTGCACGCAGGATTTCGCCCGCAGCAAGGGCGCGGTGCTGTTCAGCAGGTCGCGGCCTTAGTCGCATGCGCCTGATCGCCGTCGACTGGGGCACGAGCTCGCTGCGGGGAGCGCTTCTCGACGATGACGGGAGCGTGCTCGACGAAAAAAGTGCGCCCCTCGGCATCCTGAATGTTCCCGGCGGTGATTTCGCCGGAACCTTCGCGTCGTGCTTCGCCGACTGGATGCGGCCCGCAGGCAGCCTCTGCCTGATCTCCGGCATGGCCGGAAGCCGCCAGGGCTGGCTCGAGGCGCCCTATGTCGCCTGCCCGGCGGGGCTTGCCGATCTCGCGCACCATCTTCGCTGGATCGAACGGGACCGCATCGCCATCGTCGCGGGGCTGAGCGACGAGCGTGACGGCGTTCCCGACGTCATGCGTGGCGAGGAAGTTCAGATCTTCGGCGCGATGCGGCTTTGCGGCATCGAAAGCGGGCTGTTCGTGCTGCCCGGAACGCACAACAAATGGGCCACCGTGCGCGACGGCCGGGTGACCGGCTTCCGCACCTGCATGACCGGCGAGTTCTATGGGCTGCTCAGCCGTCAGTCGATCCTGGCGCGCACGCTGCAGGCCGACGCACCGCTCGACGAGGCTGCGTTCCGGCAAGGCGTGACGCGCGCCGGCAACGGCGAAGGGCTGCTGCACAATGCCTTCGGGGTCCGTGCGCTCGCCCTGTTCGAGCGCCTGTCGGCGCCGGCGTCGGCGAGCTACCTGTCCGGCCTGTTGATCGGTGAGGAGCTGCGGACCCAATCGCTGGAGGACGTCGGCGAGGTCGTGCTCATTGGCGCGCCCGAGCTTACGGCGCGCTACGCGCTGGCGCTCGGCCAAGTCGGCGTCGAGACGCGCATGCTGGGCGCCGAGGCGACGTGGGCAGGCCTCCGGTCTCTCCGCGCAGCAATGTGAAGGTGACGGACATGACGGCTTCACCTCTCGCGAGATTTCAGGCCGCGCTGCGCGAGCTGCCGCTCATCGCCATCCTGCGCGGCCTCACGCCTGCCGAAGCGCCGGCGATCGGCGACGTGCTCGTCGAAGCGGGCTTTCGGCTGCTCGAGGTGCCGCTGAACTCGCCCAGCCCTCTCGACAGCATCGCGGTGCTGCGCAAGCGCTTCCCGCAGGCGCTGGTCGGCGCGGGCACCGTGCTGACGGCGCAGGAGGTCGGCGAGGTGGCGTCGGCCGGCGGCGAGCTGGTCGTGGCGCCGAACTTCGATCGCGAGGTCGTGGTCGAGACGGTGCGCCGAGGGATGGTGAGCGTGCCCGGGATCATGACGCCGACCGAAGCCTTTGCCGCGCTCGCGGCGGGCGCTCATGGGCTGAAACTCTTTCCGGCCGAGCTGGCGTCGCCTGCCGTGGTGAAGGCGCTTCTGGCCGTGCTGCCGCGCGGCACGCCGTTGATCCCGGTCGGCGGCCTCGGCGCCGGCAATCTGCGCGAGTGGCAGGCGGCGGGAGCGGCCGGCTTTGGCCTGGGCTCATCGCTCTATCGTCCGGGAGACGATGCGGTCACGGTGCGGGCAAAAGCCTCGGCGATCGTGGCGGCATACAGGGCATGAGAAAGGGCCTGCCCCGGTTTGGGACAGGCCCCCTCTGCATCAGGCTTCAGGCTTTGGGATAGAGCTCGGTTGTCACCGTCTTGGCCACGGCATCGACCATCTCGCCCATCTTGGCGCCAACGTCGGCGCCGGCGATCTTGTCGGTCATGGTGTCGGCCACCTTCGAGGCGATCTCGCGACCCTTCTCGGTGACCATGGCGCCAGCCTCGCCCATGTAGCGCTTCTCGGTGTCGGTGAGCGGCAGGGCCGAGCCGATGGCGGCGCCCAGGGCAACGCCCAGGGCCGCGACCAGGATCGGCTGCTCCTCGGCGAACTTCACGAAGCGATCGGTGGTCGTGGCCATCAGGTCCTCCGCATCATGAAGCGTCTGGGTCGCCCGCGTTTCGCCGTCGGCGAGCAGGCCCTTGGCCTTGTCGAGGCCACTGTTCGCCGCCTGCATCGCGCCCGAGGCGGTGTCGGAGACGTAGGAGGCGACCCCGCTGGCCGCGTCGGTGACGCCATCAGCCGCGCGCTTGGCGGCGGAGACGGCACCGGACGCGGCATCGCGGGTGCCGCTGGCGGTTGCGCCGGCAGCGCTGCCGAGAGCCGACGCCGCTCCCTTGATGGCGCTGTTGGCGCGATCCACGAGGTTGCCCGCGGTCGAGTTCTTGTCGCTGGTCAGCAGCATGAACACACCGGCCCCGATCAGGAGCGCGGCGAGCGGGCTTGCCGCGGCCTTGTCGATCGCCGCGCGGGCGATCGTGGCGCTGCCTTCCTTGGCGAAGGTCATGGCGCCGTTGGTGAGGGCCGCCGTGGTGACGCTGTTGCGCAGCTCGTCGAGTGTGTGGGACAGGCCGGCACGGGTGCTGTCGGCCTCGTGCTGCAGGCGGGCGCTCGATGTCATGTCAGCTTCTCCTTGATCAGTGCGCTGTCGCGCGCGAGTTCGTTCATGGTCCGCTTGGGAGCGAGCGCCTCGGGTTCGAGGTGCTTGCGTCCGCTCGAGATGAAGAGAAAGCCGACCAGCACGCAGGCGAGCGCGACGATCAGCGTGGCGACGGTGGGCGAGAGGCCGGCCTGCACGAGCAGGAAGACGGCGGTCTGCAGCAGCAGGAACAGCGAGGCCGTCATCAGGATGATGCCGACCACGATCAAGGCCAAGCCCGCACGGAGCGCGGTCAGCTTCTCGGCGATCTCGGTCCGGGCCAGCCGGAACTCGAGCTGGATGAGCTCGGCCGCCTGGCCGACCGCATCCCCCACCATGGCGATCACGCCACGTGGTTCGTTGGCGGTGTCGCGGTTCATGTCATGCTCTCATCGCTCTTCGGCGCGGCGGCAACCGCAGCCCCGATGGCGCCGCTCTTGACGATGCGCGCGAGGGCGAAGCCCAGCACGGCGGCCCCGGCCACCACCATCAGCGGCTGCTTGCGGCCGAACTCGACGGCGGTCGCGATCAGGTCCTCGGCCTTCTTGTCGCGCAGGCTGTCGGCCAGCTTGTTGGTGTAGCTCGCCGCGTTGCGGACATAGCCCGCGAGCTGGGGCACGCTCTCCTGCAGCGCGCTGGCGGCGCTTTCGACGGCCTTGCCGACGGCATCGGCCGCCTCGACGCCAGCCGTCTTCGAGCGCTCGGCGAGCTTGCCGGCCTGCTCGCGGATGGCGGGGCCGATGCTCGCCGCGCCGCTCGTCGTAGCGTTTCCGTTTTCGTGGGAGAGCCCGTTGGGCTGCGCCATCATCCCGGGCGCGAGATAGCTATTGCCGTTCGATTCCATGCTGCATGCTCCTGAGACGCCACTTCATGTCGAAGTGCGGGGGCAACGCTCCGGCCGGAGCGCAAGTTGCCAAGCATGGGCGCAAACGTGATCGCCTTCGTCGTAGCTGTACTCTGTCGAACGGAACTCGATCTTCACCTCGACAAGTCAGCGTGGATCGCGCAAGTCGGCGAGCGGCGCACGAGGCGAGGTGGGCAAAATGGCGACTATCGCAATATACTGTTGACATCAGGTGCTGAAATCGCAATAGTCGGCGATGCCCTCGATATTCCCCATGGCTCTGGCTCTCCTGCGATCCACGACAGAGGCGCCGGTGTGGCTTCCGCATGCGCCGCATCTGGGATCATCGCCCTGCAAGCACTCTCGCCACTCGCGAGTCTCGCGAGCCTCGCGAGGAAGTGCCGAAAAGATTGGCCGGCCGGCGATCCAGCCCAATCCTCGCGAGGCGCCCTTCTTTGAGGCTCATGAGCCTCATGAATGTCATGAGGCTCATGAGGAATCGGCTAAAAGCCCGCAGCATCGGGCTTTTCGGCCAATCCTCATGCGGATCTTTTGTAGAGCAGCGCGGGAAACGACGGGAAGGCTCGGCCTATGGGCCGGCGGCAACCGTCAGGCCTCACGCTGCGGAGGCGTAGACCCGGTCGAGGTCGCCTTCCTCGTAATTGTATTCGGTCGAGCAGAACTCGCATTTCACCGAGACCAGGCCGCGGCTGTCGCGCAGGTCGGCGAGCTCCTCACGCTTGATCGATCGCAGCACGCGGTCGATGCGGTCGCGGCTGCAGCGGCAGCGCGCCTCGAAGGGCCGGCGCTCGAACTGGCGCGGTCTGTCCTCGTGGAACAGGCGATAGAGCAGCGTCGTGCCGGGCAGGCCGGGATCGAGCATCTCGGCCTCGGTGGCCGAGGCCATCAGGATGATGGCCTTGCGCCAGTCGTCGTCGCGCTGCTCCTGGTCGACGAAGGTTCGTCCGGCGTCGAACTCCGGCATCTGCTGCACCATCAGCGCGGCGGCCCGCCAGTGCGCCGCGCCGTCGCGCTCGTCGCGGCGGGCGGTGATCTTGATGCCGGTCGGCAGCTGCTCGGACTGGCGGAAATAGGTGTGGGCGCAGTCGGCCAGCGTGGCGCCCTCCAGCGGCACCACGCCCTGGTAGCGTTCGGTGTGCCGGCCCTGGTCGACGGTGAAGGCGAGCCTTCCCTGGCCGAACAGCTTGGGCACATAGCCGTCGGGCGCGTCGTGGTTGCCGGCGCCCAGCGCCACCGCGAGCTTCCAGGAGTCGAACTGGGCATAGCCGCGGATCGCGCCGCCGGTGGTGAGGTCGGTCACCAGCAGCCGGATCGGCCCGTCGCCGGTGATCTGCAGGGTGAAGATGCCGTCGTACTTGAGCGAGGTCGCGAGCGTGGCGCACAGCACCATCGCCTCGGCCAGCGGTCGCGCCACGGCGAGCGGATAGCCGTGGCGCTCGATGATGGCGTCGAGCGAGGGTCCCAGCCGGATCAGCCGACCACGCACGCCCAGCGCATCGAGCTGGAAGGGCAGGACGTGGTCCCAGTCGGTTTGTGTCGGATCGGACGGCGGGGCGCCATCCGATCCCGGCGTCACGACAGGCACCAGGCGAGGATGCTCTTCTGCGCGTGCAGGCGGTTCTCGGCCTCGTCGAAAACCACCGACTGCGGCCCGTCGATCACGTCGACCGTCACTTCCTCGCCGCGATGGGCGGGCAGGCAGTGCATGAAGATGGCGTCGGGCTTGGCCTGCTGCATCAGATGCTTGTCGACCTGATAGCCGCGCAGGAGATTGTGTCGTCGCGCGGCGCTCGGGCTCTGCGGATCCTCGTCGCCCATCGACACCCAGGTGTCGGTGACGACGCAGTCGGCGCCGCGCACGATCGACTCGGGATCGTGGCCGATGGTGATGCGGCCCTTCGACTTCTCCGCCCACTGCAGCACGTCGGCCGGCGGCTTCAGCTCGGTCGGGCAGGCGACGCGCAGCTCGAAGTCGAACTGCACGGCGGCATGGATCCACGACGTCGCCATGTTGTTGCCGTCGCCCGACCAGGC
>CANIRG010000127.1 GCA_947469635.1 Rhodospirillales bacterium
AGCGGACCTGGAGGCCCGCGGTCCGCTCGAGTAGCACCCGTAATAGGGAGCGCGCCGGCGCGAGCTTATGATGGCGGATATCGCTCTGCCCCCGAGGCTCGCCAATGCCGACCGATTATCCGCCGATTCCCCACCGTCATGGCCGTTTAGCCCTACCGATTGATGAGGCACAGTTTCGTGTCGGATCAATGGGTTACCGGTGATCCGGCGATGGACCGTCGCGACACCGTATTAAAACGGCGAAAACCGTCAGTCCTCCTGCAGGTCGCCTGGACGCCTTTCCTCCCTGCGCGAAGCGCGGGGAGGTGTCGGCGTCTTACGCTGACGGAGGGGTCGGAGGTTCCATTTGGCGCTCATGACCCCTCCGCCCTCGTAAGACGAGGGCACCTCCCCTTCGCGAGTTCCGCGAAGGGGAGGTTTCTGAGGTATGCGTCATGCTCTCGACATGCCGAAGATCGCGCCACTGGAGTGGTGCATCCCCAGCGTCTATTCGGCGGGTTGCAGCGCCGTCTCCACAAGCTGGCGGTCGCCGTAGCCGTTCTGCGGCGGGAAGCCGTCGGCCAGCGGCCGGCGCTCGTCCATCGTCAGCCACAGCCGCACCATGTGGCGGCGGCGCTCGGGCTCGGGGAAGTCGACGTAGCTCGTGCGCGAATGCAGCGTCACGTAGTTGTTGCAGAACTGGATGTCGCCGACCTGCAGGTCCATGTCGAGATGGATGTCGGGGTCCTGTGCAAGATCGGCGAACAGGTCGAGCGCGGCACGTTCGATCGGCTTCAGCGGAATGCAGGTCTTGGTGCAGGCGGCGTTGATCTGGTTGCGCACCAGCCGCACGCTCACCAGCCCGTCGCGCGCGCCGAACACCGGGATGCGATGGGGAGTGACCGGGCTTTCGGTGAGGGCGGCTTCGCGCCGGATGTAGTGGAAGCCGCGATAGAGCGGCGGGAGATAGTCGGGATGGCGCCGCAGGATCTCGTTGTGGATGGTGACCGCGCTCACCACGCTCGACAGGCCGCCGCTCTGGGCGGCGCGCAGGCAGAGCAGGCCGACGACGTCGCCGGAATCGGTATGGAAGGGCAGATGGGCGCTGGTCTCGTAGCCGCGCACGTCGAGATCGCCGTAGCGGCGGCCATGATCGTAGACGTGGCCCAGCAGGTCGCCGCGCGGGTTCTGGGTGACGGCGTAGCCGAGATGCAGGCCCATGCCCCAGAAGATCGTGCCGACGTCCGCGTCGGAATAGTCCGCCACGTTGAGGCCGCGCAGCAGGACGAAGCCGCGGCCGGTGGTGACGTTCTCCAGCCAGGCACGCAGCTGCGGCGCCAGGGTGGGCAGCGGGAAATCCTGCTTTGCGAGCGCGGCGAAGGGCAGGCCGCGCGCCTTCACCGACGCGAGGGCGGCCGCGATCTCGTCGAGATGCCGCGGTTCGAGAGGGACGATCCACGACGTGTCGGCGGCGAGATCCCGTCCGTACCAGGCCGACGGGTGGCGAACGATCTCAGCGAGGATTTGCGACATGGCGCCGGTCTTCCCAGATGTCCTGCGCGTTCGCGAGGCGCCGGGCGGCCTCGGACGAGCCGTAGGCCTCGATCCACAGGGCTTCCTCGATCGGGATGGGGAAGCGCTCGATGCATTGGAGCAGCCATCGGCCTGCTTCGCCGAGCGCGTGCCGGAGTCCGGATGCCGTATGGCCGTGCCACTCAGTGTGCATTTTTGCTGCTCCTGCGGTCTCCGGGAATCCAAGCAAACGCCGTGCCGCCAAAATGGGCAGCTGGGCACAGTTGCCCGGTAAAAGGCTTGCCGACACGGATCGCCACCGGCTACCAACTCGAGCACGGCTTTTGCGAGGGACCCGCCATGGATATCGTGCAATCCCAGCCCTACGACCTCGTCCTGCGGGGCGGTCGCGTCATCGATCCGGCCCAGGGACTCGATGGCCTCCTCGATGTGGCGGTGCGCGACGGGCGCATCGTCGCCCTCGGCAAGACCTTGCCGGGACCGGCGAAGGAAACGATCGACGTGCGCGGCAAGCTCGTGCTCCCCGGCATGATCGACACCCACGCCCATGTCTATCGCTACGTCAGCGGCCGCTTCGGCCTCGATGCCGACATGGTGGGCGTCCATTCGGGCGTGACCACGCTGGTGGATCAGGGCGGGCCGTCGGTGCTCACCTTCCCGGGCTTCCGCGAATATATCGCCAAGCCCGCGGCCTCCAGGGTGCTCGCCTTCATCTCCGCCTACATGGTGGGCGGCCTCGAAGGTCATTACTACCCCGAGCTCTATCGGCCCGACTGCATCGCCGTCGACGACACGGTGCGCGCGGCCCGCGAGAACGCCGACCTGGTGCGCGGCGTGAAGGGGCATGCCGAGATCGGCGGCTTCACCCGCTGGGGCGACGAGGCGATGCGGCGCGCGTCGGAGATCGGCCGCGCGCTGGACCTGCCGCTCTATATCCACTTCGGCCAGCTCTGGCCGCTGCCGGACGACAAGCATCCCTACGATGCCGATTCCGTGCTGCCCGACATGCTCAAGATCCTGCGGCCGGGCGATATCCTGGCGCATCCCTTCACCCGTCATCCCGGCGGCTTCGTCGACCAGCACGGCAAGCTGCATCCTGTCGTGCGCGAGGCGCTGGCGCAGGGGCTGAAGACCGACGTCGGCCACGGCTCGCACTTCTCCTTCAAGATGGCGCGGCTGGTGCTCGATGCCGGCGTCGTGCCCGACACGCTGGGCGCCGACATGCACGGCTACAACACGACGATCCCCAAGCCGCGCGGCACGCCGGAGACGCATCCCGACAAGGAAGAGATGCACATGTTCGCGGGCCACCATAATTTCTCGCTGGCCTCCGCCATGACCAGCATGCTGGCGCTCGGCCTCACGATCGAGCAGGTCGTGCCCATGGTCACCAGCAATTGCGCGTCCATGCTCGGCATGCGGGACGAGATCGGCTCGCTGCGGCCGGGCGTCGAGGCCGACATCTCGGTGCTGGCCGACGAGACCGGCCGCTTCGTGCTGCAGGACAACGAGGACACCAAGGTCACGGCGGAGCATTTCATCCGGCCCGTCTTCTGCCTGCGCGCCGGCAAGCGCTTCGACTCAGATGCGGTGATCCTGCCCCAGCCGATGCTGGCCGACGCGGCATGACCGTGGAGCAGCGCGGGTTCGGCGTCGGCGCATCGCTCCGGCGCAAGGAAGACGCTCGCTTCCTCCACGGCCGCGGCCGCTTCGTGGGCGACATCACGCGGCCCGGCATGCTGGAGGTGGCGTTCCTGCGCAGCCCCATCGCCCATGCCCGACTGCTGGGCGTGACCAAGCCCCAGGGCGCCGAGAAGCGCGTCTTCACGCTGGCCGATCTCCCTGGCATCGGCACCATCCGCGCCAACTCCGCCTTGCCCGGGTTTCGCGTCTCCGAGCAGCCGGCGCTGGCGAAGGATCGCCTGCGCCATGTCGGCGAGGCCATCGCCGCCTGCGTGGCCGGGAGCCGGGCCGCTGCCGAGGATCTCGCAGCGGCCTGCGTGCTGGACTACGAGGCGCTGCCCGCCGTGCACGACATGCTGCAGGCGCCGTTGCCCGACCAGCCGCTGATCCACGATCACTGGACGATGAACGCCTTCCTAGAGACGCGTCGCAATGACGACGTGAGCGGCCTCGATGCCGTAGCCGCCGCCAAGGTGACGCGCACGCTCCGCACCTCGCGGCAGTGCATGGCGCCGCTGGAAGGCCGGGGCGTGCTGGCGGAATGGGACCCACGGCTGGAGCAGATGATCGTCACGACCTCGACGCAGATGCCGCATGTGACCAAGACCGGCCTGGCCGACTGCCTCGGCCTCGACGAAGGCCAGGTGCGGATCGTCTCGCCCGACGTCGGCGGTGGCTTCGGCTACAAGGGCATCCTGCTGCCGGAGGAGATCGTGTGCGCGAGCCTCGCGATCCGGCTGGGACGGCCGGTGCGCTGGCTCGAGGACCGCTTCGAGCATCTGAGCGCCAGCGCCAATTGCCGCGAGCATCACTACGTCATCACCGCCTGGGCCGACAAAGCGGGCAAGCTGCTGGGCGTGGAGTGCGAGGCGACGGTCGATGCCGGCGCCTATTCGTCGTACCCGTTTGGCGCCTGCCTGGAGGCGGCGCAGGTCGGCTCGATCCTGCCGGGACCCTACGTGCTGCCGCTGCTGCGCTGCCACACGATCTCGGCCTGCACCAACAAGCCGCCGATCCTGCCCTATCGCGGCGTGGCGCGGACCGGCGTCTGCTATGCGATGGAGACCACGCTCGACGCCTTGGCGCGCAAGCTCGACATCACGGCCGAGGCGATTCGCCTGGCCAACCTCGTGCCGCCGGACGCGATGCCCTACCGCAATCTCGTCGGCAAGGTGTTCGACAGCGGCGACTATCCCGAAGCGCTGCGCCGCGCCGTGGCGGCTTTCGATCTCGACGCGATCCGCGCGCGGCAGGCCGCCGGTGAGGCGGTGGGCTTCGGCCTCGCCACCTTCTGCGAGCAGGGCGCGCACGGCACGTCGGTCTATCACGCCTGGGGCATCCCCTTCGTGCCGGGCTTCGAGCAGGCGCAGGCGCGGCTCAGCCCCGACGGCGTTCTCGAATTGCGCGTCGGCGTGCACAGCCATGGCCAGGGCATGGAGACGACCCTCGCCCAGGTCGCCAACGAGATCCTGGGCGTGCATCCCGACAAGGTCCGCGTGGTCCATGGCGACACGGCGCTGACGCCTTATTCGACCGGCACCTGGGGCAGCCGCGCCATGGTGATGGCGGGCGGCGCCGTCGCCGAAGCGTGCCGGCAGCTCGCCGGTCGCGTTGCTGCCATCGGCGCGGCGCTGATGCAGGTGTCGGTGGCCGAGGTCGAGGTGGCCGACGGCAAGGTGCGGCGGCGCGACTCCGATGTGTTCGTGACCATCGCCGATGTCGCCCGCACCTGGTATCGCGCGCCGCAGAACCTGCCGCCCGGCGTCGACAAGGGCGGGCTGGAGATCACCGCGGGCTACCGGCCGGACCCCGATACCGGCACGCATTCCTACGCCTGCCACGCCGCCGTCGCGCGCGTCGATGTGCGGACCGGAGCGGTCGTGCTGGAGGATTACGTGATCGTCGAGGACGGCGGCAAGCTGGTGAACCCGATGATCGTCGACGGCCAGGTGATGGGCGGCCTGGCGCAGGGCATCGGCACCGCGCTCTACGAGGAGATGCCCTACGATCGCGACGGCCAGCCTCTGGCCGCGACGCTTGCCGACTATCTGCTGCCGGGAACGACCGACGTGCCCGACGTGCGGCTGGAGCATATGGAGACGTTGAGCCCCTGGACGACCTTCGGCCAGAAGGGCATCGGCGAGAGCGGCGCGATCGGTCCGCCCGGCGCCATCGTGAACGCGATCAACGATGCGCTGGCGAGGTTGGGCGCCGAGGTCTTCGATCTGCCGGCGAGCCCGTCGCGCGTGCTGGCGGCGATCCATGCCGCCAAGGGCGGTGTGCGATGAAGCCCGCGGCCTTCGCTTACGCGCGGCCGCTGGATTGGTCGGAGGCGCTTCAGCTGGTGGCCTCCGGCGCGCGACCGGCGGCGGGAACGCAGTCGCTGGGGCCGTTGCTCAACCTGCGCCTCGCGCAGCCGGACATGCTCGCCGACCTGCGGCACTTGCCGGACTATGCCGGCGTCACCGTCACGGGTGACGCGATCCGCATCGGCGCCGGCACGACCCATGCGGCGATCGAGGACGGCGCGGTGCCCGGCCGCACGGGCGCGATCATGGCTGGTGTCGCCCGCCGCATCGCCTACCGCCCGGTGCGCAACCGCGGCACGATCGGCGGCAGCCTGGCGCATGCCGATCCGGCGGCGGACTGGGTCGCGGTGATGCCGGCGCTGGGCGCGACGGCGATCGCGCTCGGCCCGCGCGGCGAACGGCGCATCGCCCTCGACGGGTTCGTGACCGGCATCTTCGAAACGGCGCTGGCGTCCGATGAATTGCTGCGCGCCGTCGAGGTGCCGGTGCTGCCCGATGCGGTGGGCTGGGGGCACTGGAAGTTCTGCCGCAAGATCGGCGAATTCTCGAAGGTCACCGCCTGCGTGCTCGCCGTGCCGGGCGCCGCGCCGCGCGCCGTTCTGGCGGCGCTCGACGGGCCGCCGCGCGTTATCGCCGATGCCTCCGCCCTGATGGCCGATACCGAGGCCGAGGCCACGCGCATCGTGTCGGGCTTCCCGGAGCTCGACGACTGGCGTCGCGCGGTGGCGCAGACCGCGTTGATGCAGGCCGTCGCCGCGGCGAGCCAGCCATGAGCCGCATCGCCGTCTCGCTCACCGTCAACGGCGAGGCCGCGCGGGTCGAGGTCGAGCCGCGCGAGCATCTCGCCGACCTGTTGCGCGGCACGCTGCTGCTCACCGGCACGCATATCGGCTGCGAGCACGGCGTGTGCGGCGCCTGCACCGTTGAGATCGACGGCGTGCCGGCGCGCTCCTGCATCACCCATGCCGGCAGCTGCGACGGCGCCACCGTGCGCACCATCGAAGGCTTCGACGACGACGAGGTGATGGCCGCCTTGCGCGAGGCCTTCTCGCAGGAGCACGCCCTGCAGTGCGGCTACTGCACGCCCGGCATGCTGGTCACCGCACGCGACATCGTGCTGCGCCTGCCAGACGCCGACGAGGCGCGCGTGCGCGAGGAGCTGGCCGGCAATCTCTGTCGCTGCACGGGATACCGCGGCATCGTCCGCGCCGTGCTGCATGTCCTGGCGGCACGACGATGACTCAAGCGGACCGCGGGCCTCCAGGCCCGCTCAGATGCTTGATGGGGGCCTGGAGGCCCGGGGTCCGGATGACTACTTTGCCGGCGGCGAGGCCGGGCTGATCCAGCGCACGGTCTGATCGCTGCGGCCTGCGAGGCGGCTCAACGGCGCGGGGTCTCCCAGCAGGGCGCCGCGGAAGAAGGCGACCTCGAAGGCCTCGATCGCGGCGTTCATGGCGCGGCGCTCGACGTTGGTGCGGAACATCAGCCGGCGCGACGGCGTGAACAGCGCGTCGGCGAGATCGGCATGCTCGGCCCTGGGGAGCTGCGCCCAGTAGCCGCCGGGCCGCTCCATGCGCCGCCGGTTGCGCGGCAGGTCGAGGGCGCTGATCAGGGCATAGTTGCGGGTGTAGGCATCGGGCGAGGCGAGCTCCGAGTCGAGCGGGAAGGCTTCGATGCTGGAGAGCAGGAAATAGGCGGGCGGCACGATGTCGTCCGCAGCCGGTCCGAAGAGCCCGCCGTCGAGGTTGAAGACGGCCACGATGCGCGGGTCCATCGCCGCCGCGACGAGGCCCGACGAGCCGCCGATCGAATGGCCGACCACGCCGACACGCTTGAGATCGATCCGGCCGGCGAGGAGCGGGGCCCGGCCCGCCTCGAGCGCGCGCAGCACGTCGAGCAGACGTTGGGCCTGGGTCACGACATGACGCCCGGCACGCTCGATCGTGCCGGCGGTCGCGGCATCGGTCGCGAGCTCGAGGAAGACGCCGCGCTCGGGGTCGAGGGCGGGGTCGCTCGCGAAGTCGTCGCAGGCCACCACGACGAAGCCATGGCTGGCGAGGTTCGCCGTCTGCAGGCTGCTGCTCGTGCGCACGCCGCCCCAGCCGGGGGCGTACAGGATCAGCGGGGCAGGGGTGCGGGCATCGCGCGGCGCCGGATACCAGACCGTGATCGCCAGCGGCCGGCCTTGCGCATCGTTCAGCGTGAGCTCCATCCGGCCGACGGCATGCGGACCGCCGGGCGCCGGCGGGCGCGGCACGAACACGAACCAGCCGGCCACGGCGGCGATGACGACGAGCAGGGCGCCGGCGAGAACGAGGAGCCGCAGCAGGCTCACCACGGCTTCAGGAAGGAGGCGATCGTGGCGGCGGGCTGCTCGCGGAACATGTCGAAATGGCCGCTGTTCACGTCGATCTTCGCCAGGCTCCCCGACACCAGCGGGCCCCAGCCCATGCGCTCGTCGAACAGCCGGCCGTGCAGCGGATCCCTGGTGCGGAACAGCACCACGTTGCCGTCGTAGGGGGTCGGCCGGTACACGGCGACCTTGTCGTACAGGAAGCTGTCGAACCATTCGCCGGCGAGCTGCTGGCGCGTCGGTCCCTGCTCCGGCGGCAGCAGGCCGAGATGGAACAGGATGGGCCTGCGGATCATCTCGTCCAGCCCGACCTCGCCGCGGCGGAACTTCTGGAAGCGCTGGCCATAGCGATGGAGCCGCAGCTGCTGGCGGCGCAGGAAGCGGTTCCACGGCGACATGGTCTCGCGATAGCCGGGCCCCCAGCTGTCGAACAGCGTGACGAGCGAGACCTCCTCGCCCATGCGCTGCAGCTGGCGCGCGGCTTCGAAGGCCAGCACGCCATAGACGCAGTGACCGCCCAGGATGTAGGGACCGCGCGGCTGCGCCCACTGGATGAGCCGCACGGCATAGGTGCCCAAATCCTCGAAGCTGTAGGACCCGAGTTCGCGCGGCGCATCCTGGTGGTACATCAGCATGTCGATGAAAGGCCGGTCCGGCCCGACCTGCCGCGCCAGCTGGTAGTAGACCGAGCGGTTGTTGAGCACGACCATCGGCGTCCTGGTCCCGCCCTCGTTGAAGCGGACGACCTGGCGCTCAGGCTCATGCACAGGGATCGGCTCGCGACCGTTCGCTGTCTGCGGCACCGCCAGGCGCACCGCGGCGCGCGAGGAGATCTCCTGCAGCGCCGGGCAGTCGGCGAGGCTGCGGTCGGCCGAGGTCGTGAAGGCTTCGAGGCAGCGACGCCAGCCTTCCAGCAGCCCCTGGACGGTCTGCGGATCGAAGAGGTCGCCCTCCGCCTCGCACGAGAGGCGCCAGCCCTCGTCGCGGCCGATCATGTAGAAGTTCAGCGGCCACTGGATGCCCGACGAGAACGACGGCAGCGAGATCAGGCTGAAGCGGCCGGGATTGTCGCGCTCGGCGTCGGCGATGCCCGAATAGGACCGGTGGACCACGAGGTTGATGGCGTGCAGCGGCCGTCCGTCGAGCCGGCGCGCGAAGGTCTCGGCGATCTCGAACGGCAGGCGCTGGTGCTGGAGCGCCTCGCGCACCGTGTCCGCCGCGGTCCTGGCGAAAGCGCCGAGCTGGACCTTGTCGTCGACCGGCAGGCGCAGCGTGATCGAGTTGACGGTCGGCCCGAACAGGTTCTCCGACGCCGGATCCTCGCGGTTGGCGACCTGCGACCCGATCACGATCTCGCGGTCGCCGGTGACGCGGCGCAGCAGCAGCGCCAGCGAGGCGGCGGCGAGGCTGTAGAGCGTGGCGTCGTGGCGGCGGGCGAAGCCGTCCACCGCCTGGAGCAGATCGTTGGGCAGGAGGAGCGAGGTGATGTAGCTGCGCTCCTGGCCGTGCGCCGTCGTCGCGGGACGGTCGGGCGGCACCTGGGTGCCGACGGCATTGCGCAACTGCTGCCGCCAGAAGCCCCGCGCCTCGTCGAAGCCGCCGCTCGCCAGGGATTCCCTTTCCCACAGCGCATAGTCGGCGAACTGCAGCTCCGGCTCGGACGTGTCCGGCGCGGCGCCGGATTCGATGGCGATGGCGGCGGCGCGGAACTCGCTCACCACCAGGCCGGTGGTCCAGCCGTCGGCCACCAGCGCATGGAAGGTGAGCATGAGCACGCCGCGGTCGGGGCCGAAGCGCAGCACCGTCGCGCGCAGCAGCGGCGCATGGGTGGGGTCGATCGGCTCGATGGCCTCGGCCCTGGCGATCTCCTCGGCGCGCGCCGCGCTCTGGTCGGCCGAGAGGAACGACAGGTCGATGTCGCGCAGCTTGAGCGGGCAGGACGGATGGACGATCTGCACCGGCTTGCCGTCGATCTCGCGGAAGCTGGTGCGCAGGATCTCGTGGCGCTGCACCAGCGACTGCAGCGCGCCCTGGGCGGCGGCGTGCGACAGGTTCCCGCCGATCAGCCAGCGCATGGCGATGTTCAGCCCCTGCGGGCGGTCGGTGCGTCGCGCCCAGAGACTCTCCTGCAGCAGCGTGCAGGGGAACGTGCCCCCGCCGGCGATGGCCAGGAGCGCCTCTTGGTCGTCGGGCGTGCCGGTGTTCATGGCGTGAGGATATGCCTCCGCGCGCCCCGCCGGAAGTCGCCGAGCGAGGGACCTTTCTTCACAGGGGCCGCCTCGCGTGGTGCGTCGGGCCTGCCTTCCAGCCCGCGCGCCAGGGCAGCGACGGTGGGGTTCTTCATCAGGTCGCGGGCGCTGACGGCGATGCCGTCGCGGTCGAGATGGGCGGCGATGCGGAAGACCTGCAGCGAATCGGCGCCGAGGTCGAACAGCGGCGCGTCGACGCCGACATCCGGCAGGCCGATGACATTGGCCCACACGGCGGCGATCCTGGTCTCGAGCGGCGACCTTGGAGGCGCGGCAACCGGCGCCGCCTTCTCCGCCACGATGGGGGGCACGGCCGGTGCCGGCGGCGGCAGGGCGTTGCGATCGATCTTGCCGTTCGGCGTCACCGGCAGCGCTTCCAGCCTGACCCAGCGCGTCGGGACCATATAGTCCGGCAGCCGGCTGGCGAGGTGGGCGGAGAGCTCGGCCGGCCTGGGATTGTCGACGACGACATAGGCCACGAGCCCGGGGTCGCGGCCTGGATCGGCGCGCAGCAGCACGGCGCAATCCCGCACGCCGGGCGCGGTGCGCAGCACGCTCTCGATCTCCTCGAGCTCGATGCGGAAGCCGCGCAGCTTCACCTGCTGGTCGACGCGGCCATGCATCTCGAACTCGCCCGACGGCAGCAGTCGCGCAAGGTCACCCGTCCAATAGAGGCGCTGTGGCGCGCGACCGGCCAGCGCGATCGTGCGGAAGGCCTGGGCCGTGAGGTCGCTGCGGTCGAAGTACCCTTTCGCCAACCCTTCGCCGCCGATGAACAGCCGCCCGATGGCGCCCGGCGGCGCGAGCTGGTCGCGATCGTCGAGGACATAGAGCCGGTTGTTGGCGAGCGGCTTGCCGATGGTGACGTCGGTCTCGCCGGGCAGCATCTCGCGGCCCGAAGAGTAGAGCGTCGTTTCGGTCGGCCCATAGAGGTTCCACAGCCGGCCGCCGCCCGCGATCAGCCGGTCGACGACGTCGCGCGATATGGCCTCGCCGACGCTGATCATCCTGAGGCCGGGACGCGAGGAGAAGCCCGCTTCGAGCAGCATGCGCCACAGGGTTGGCGTCGCCTGCATCAACGTGGCGCCGGCCCTCTCCGCGAGCGCCACCAGCTCGAAGCCGGCCTTGACCTCTTCGGCCTCGGTCACGACCAGACGCGCGCCGGCGATCAGCGGCGTGTAGAGCTCGGCCGCCGCCACGTCGAAGGTGATGGCGCTCGAGCCGATGGCGACGTCGGCGGCGGTGACGTCCAGCCGTCGCGCGATGTCGCAGATGATGTTGGTGAGGGCGCGATGGCCGACCTCGACGCCCTTCGGCGCACCGGTCGAGCCCGAGGTGAACAGGACATAGGCCGGATCGTCGGACGGCACGCGCACCAGCGGCCGGCCCGTCACGCCGTCGTCGAGATCGAGCTGGTCGAGGCGCACCCCGAAGGCGTAGGGGGCGATCGAGCGGATGCGCTCGTCCTCGCAGATGATGCCGTCGATCTCGGCGGCGAGCGCGATCTGGCGCAGCCGTTCCAGCGGCTGATGCACGTCGAGCGGCACATAGGCGTGGCCCGACTTCATCACGCCCAGCAGCGCCACGGGCAGAGCCCGGGAACGCTCGATCGCCACCGCGACCCTGCCGCGGCGGGCGTGATGGAGCCCCAGCAGCTCGCGCGCGAGCCGCGTCGAGCGGCGGTCGAGCTGGGCATAGGTCA
This sequence comes from Rhodospirillales bacterium, assembly GCA_947469635.1. Classification (GTDB taxonomy): domain Bacteria; phylum Pseudomonadota; class Alphaproteobacteria; order Reyranellales; family Reyranellaceae; genus Reyranella. Next base: position 11,809 of record CANIRG010000127.1, read on the forward strand.
TCGAGCCGGCGCCGTCGACGCAGGCGACCGCATCGGGGGTCTTCGCCGCCTGGGCGGCGAACAGGTCGTGGATGCAGCTCTCGCCCGGATAGGGCGCGGCGCTGTCGTTCACGGTGTCGAGGACGAAGCGCTCCTGCTCGGCCGAAAGCAGCGGCAGCGCCGCCACCTGCGTCTGTGGGGCGTCGCAGATGGCGTCGAGAAGGCGCCGGTAGTGCGCCAGCCAGCGGGCGATCGTGGCTTCGTCGTAGAGGTCGCTGTTGTAGTCGCAATCGATCCGCAGGCCCGCGGCCGATTCGATCACATTGACGAAGATGTCGAAGTTCACCGCCGCCTTGGCGTTGGGCACGACCTCGACCGTGGGGCCGCCGAAGTCGAGATTGTCGCCCATGCGTTCGAGGTTGAACTGGATCTCCGTCAGCGGCAGGCGGTTGGCGGCGCGCGGCAGGCGGAGCGCGCGTACCAGCGTGCCGTAGGTGCACTTGGGATGGTCGAAGCTGTCGAGCAGGCGCTGCGCCACCGCGCGGACATGGCTGCCGAAGGGCGCCTCCCAGGCGAGCGGCGCGCGCAGCGGCAGCGTCTGCACGCAATGGCCGACGAGGTCCGGCTCGTCGTCGACCGACTGGCCGGCGACCGGCACGCCCATCACGATGTCGGATGCGCCCGACAGCCGTCCCATGACCGCCTGCAACGCCGTGAACAGCATCGCGAACAGCGTCGCGCCGTGCGCCGCGCCGGTCTTCTTCAGCGACGCCAACAGCGGGGCATCGAACCGCGTCGACCAGGTGGCGCCGGCGTAGGAGCGCTGCGCCGGACGCGGCCGGTCGGTCGGCAGCTCGGGCAATGGCGGCACGTCGGCGTAGACCGTGCTCCAGTAGGCGAGGTCGGACGCCTGCGCTTCCTTCGAGCCGGCCTGCGCCTCGGCATACTGCGAGAAGCGCGGCGCCTCAGGCAGCGTCGGCGGTTCGGCCGCATGCGCCGTCCGATAGAAGGTCGCGAGATCGTTCAGGATGATGTTCACCGACCAGCCATCACAGACGATGTGGTGGGCGGTGAACAGCAGGACGTGGCGCTCCTTGGCGAGCCGGATGAGGCTGGCGCGGACCAGCGGACCCGCCCACAGGTCGAAGGGCGTGCGCGCATCGGCGGCGACGAGGGTGGCAAGGGCTGCCTTCGGATCACCTTCCCGCGAGAGATCGCGGACCTCGAGTGGCAGGAGCAGCGACGGCGCGAAGTGCATGCGCTCGTCGTCGCGTCCGACGCGCCCGCGCAGCGCCTGATGGCGGGCGACGACGGCATTCAGCGCGCCCGACAGCACGTCCGTGTCGATCTCGCCCTCGAAGGCGATGCTGACCGATTCGTTGAAGGCGCAGGAGGCTTCGTCGCTCATCTGCGCGGCGGTGAGGATTTCCAGCTGCGGTTCGGTGAGGGGCGCGGAGTCGGCGGTGGGCGCCGGCGCCTCGGCCTTCCCGGCTGCCGTCAGGATGCCGGCCGCTTCGAGCGCATCGAGCGAGGTGCGGAAGGCGCGCTCGATGGCGGCGATGTCGGCGTCGGTGTGCGCGGTGGTGAGGAAGCAGGGATAGCCGTCCTGGACATGCACGCCGAGCAGGCGCATCTGCGGCCAGAACAGCGCGGCGAGCGGCGCCTCGGCCGAGAAGTTGATGTAGAACCAGCTCGAATAGGCTTCGGCGCGGGTCGACAGGCCACGCCGTTCGAGATCTCGATTGATCCGCTCGACGAGGCCGCCCATGCGCGCGGCGAGCCGCTCCTGCAGCGCCGGCCCTTCGGCCTTGAGATGCAGCAGCACCGCCTTGGCGGCGGCGAGCACCAGCGGATGGCGCACGAAGGTGCCGGCGAAGAAGGTCGGTGCAACCTCCGGAACCGAATCGTCGCCGTAGCGCCAGGCCGCCGTCGAGCGCATCCATGAAGCGCGCCTTGCCGGCCAGGATGCCGATCGGCATGCCGCCGCCCACCACCTTGCCGTAGGTCGCGAGGTCGGCGCGGATGCCGAACACCGCCTGCATGCCGCCGGGATGGACGCGGAAGCCGGTGACGATCTCGTCGAACACCAGCGCGGCGCCCTTGTCCTCGGTGATGGCGCGCAGCTTCTTCAGGAAGTCCTCGGGCCGCAGCGCCGGATGGCGGCTCTGCACCGGCTCCACCATGACAGCCGCGATGTCGTCGCCGTTGGCCTCGATCCACTCCAGGGCCTGCGGATCGCCGTAGCGCAGCACCGTCATGTTGGCGACGGACTCCGGCGGGATGCCCGGCGCCACCGGCAGCGCGCGGGGCGCGGCACCACCGCCGGCCTTCACCAGCACCTCGTCGAACTGGCCGTGATAGTCGTTGTTGAAGACCACAACGCGCTCGCGCCCGGTGACGGCCCGGGCCACGCGCATCGCCGCCATCACGGCTTCCGAGCCGGTGTTGCAGAAGGTGACGCGCTCGTCGCCCGTCATCTCCGACACCAGTGCCGCGACCTCGCCGGCCAGCGGCGTCTGCGGCCCGATCGGGAAGCCTTCCTCCAGCTGCGCGGCGATGGCGGCGGTGACGAAGTCGGGCGAATGGCCGAGCATGGTCTGGCCGTAGCCGTTCACCAGGTCGACGTATTCGTTGCCGTCGATGTC
>CANIRG010000128.1 GCA_947469635.1 Rhodospirillales bacterium
CAGACGATCTTGTCGTCGAACTGCAACGCCAGCAGATGGCTGCCCTTGGTGCGCGCCGGCGTATAGCCCAGCGAGCCGCCGGTATGGTCTCGCGTCGCCGTGATGACCTGCAGCACGATGCCGGAGAGCGCCAAGGTCACGAGCACGAAGTAGTGGCCGGTGATGCGGAAACGGAAGCAGGGGTAGGCGACGACGACGGCAAGGGCGGCGGCACAGACCAGGGCGATCGGAATGCCGATCCAGGGCGTCAGGCCGAGATGGTTCCACAGCAGAGCCGTCACATAGGCGCCGACACCCATGAAGCCGCCGTGTCCCAGCGACACCAGGCCGAAGCGGCCCATCATCGACCACGAGGTGTAGGCGAACGACCAGATCAGGATCAGGATCACGATGTGCAGGTGATAGGGATCGCGATGGACGAACGGCAGGGCGATCAGCAGCAGCCCGAAGATCCACGGCGCGCTCTGGCGGAGGTTCACGGCGGACATCACTGGCGCCTCGCCAGCAGCCCGCCGGGCCTGATGAACATCATGATGATGAAGAAGCCGAAGGCCAGCACATAGCCCCATTCGAGGTCGGAGAAGAGGCCGCCCAGGGAGATGATCTCGGCGAACACGAAGGCCGCGACGAAGCCGCCGACGAAGTTGCCGAGCCCGCCCAGCACGCAGATCAGGAAGGTGATCGGGCCGAACGACAGGCCGACGAAGGGATGGACGTCGTACTGCAGCACCAGCAGGCAGGACGCGAGCCCTGCCAGCGCGCCGCCCAGGGCCGAGGTGATCAGGTAGATGCGGCGCGTGTCGACGCCCATCAGCGCCATGATCTGGCGGTCCTGCGAGATCGCGCGGATGGCCGTGCCGGTGTAGGTCCGCGTCATGAAGAAGTAGACGACGATCATGCCGACCAGCGCGGCACCGAAGGCCAGCAGGCGCGAGTAGCTGAAGTGCATCTCGGCGAACTGCAGCACCGGCAGGCGGATGCCGAGATTGCGGAAGTCGATGCCGAAGGCCACGGTGGCGAAGCTCTGCAGCACGAACAGCACGCCGCCGGTGGCCAGCAGCTGGTTGATCGGCGGCGCCGACAGCAGCGGCTCGATGACCAGGATGTGCAGCAGCGCGCCGAGGCCTGCCACCAGCAGGATCGTGAGCGGTGCCGCCACATAGTACGACAGGCCGTAGACCTGCACGAGATAGTACATGCCGTACATGCCGATCATGACCAGCTCGGCGTAGCAGATCCAGGTGACGTCGATGACGCCGAAGATCAGGTTCAGCCCCAGCGCCAGCAGGGCCAGCACACCGCCCAGCAGGATGCCGTTGACCACCGCCTCCAGCAGATAGATGTCGAAGATCTCGAGGAAGGCCTGCATCGCTCGCTCCTATACGCCGAGATAGGCCTGCTTGATGGTGTCGCTCGCCAGCATCTCGGCCGACGTGCCGGAGGCGCGGATGCTGCCGGCCTCCAGGAGATAGGCGCGGTCGACGACGCGCAGCACCTGCTGCACGTTCTGCTCGACGATCAGCACCGTGAGGCCGCCCGCCCGGATGCGCTTCACCAGCTCGAACACCTGCTGCACCACCACCGGCGCCAGGCCGGCCGACGGCTCGTCGAGCAGCAGCAGCTTGGGATCGCTCATCAGTGCGCGCCCGATGGCGCACATCTGCTGCTCGCCGCCCGACATGGTGCCGGCCATCTGGTGGCGGCGTTCCTTCATGCGCGGGAAGAGATCGAACACGAAGTCCAGCCGCTCGGCATAGCGCGCACGAGCCGCCGGCATGAAGGCGCCCATCTTGAGATTGTCCTCGACGGTGAGCCGCGGGAACAGCCGGCGGTTCTCCGGCACATGGGCGATGCCGAGGCCTACGATGCGGTGTGGCGGCGTCGCCAGCACGTCGGTGCCTTCCATGGCGATGGCGCCCTTGCGCGGCCGGATCAGCCCGGAGATCACGCGCATCAGCGTCGTCTTGCCGGCGCCGTTGGGGCCGATCACGCCCACCGCCTCGCCCGCCTTGACGTCGAGGCTGACGCCGAACAGCGCCTGGAAGCTGCCGTAGCCCGCGTCGACGGAGCTGAGCTCGAGCATCGCGCTCATCGTCTGGCCTCCGCGGCGGCAGCCTGGGTCGCGACGGCATCGGTGCCGAGATAGACCTCCACGACACGCGGATCGTTCGACACCTGGCTGGGAAGGCCCTCGGAAATCTTCTCGCCATGGTCGAGCACCATGACGCGATCGACCACGCGCATCAGCACGCCCATGATGTGCTCGACCCAGATGATGGTGATGCCGAGCTCGTCGCGGATCTTGCGCAGCATGTCGGCGGCCTGGTCCATCTCCTTGTCGTCGAGCCCGCCCAGGCTCTCGTCGGCCAGCAGCAGCTTCGGGCCGGTGGCCAGCGCCTTGGCGAGCTCGAGCTTCTTCAAGCCGGCCGCACCCAGCCCATCGACGCTCGCCTGCCGATCGGTGGACAGCCCGACCATGGCGAGCGCCTTCTCCGCGGCTTCCTCGGCCTTGGCCTTGCTACGGCTGCCCTGGCCGTAATAGCCCGCGAGCGCCACGTTCTCGAAGATCGTCAGCCGCTTGAAGGGTCGCGGGATCTGGAAGGTACGGCCGACGCCGCGATTGATGGTGCGATGCGGAGCCAGGCCGGCAAGCTCCTGCCCTTCGAAGAGGATCGATCCCGCCGTCGGGGGAAACGTCCCCGACAGCATGTTGAAGATCGTGCTCTTGCCCGAGCCATTGGGGCCGATCAGGCCGAGGATCTCGCCCTTCTCGACCTTGAACGACACGTTGTTCACGGCGGTGAAGCCGCCGAAGCGCTTCACCAGCCCATTCACTACCAGCACGGCAATGCTCCGCTGCTAGACGCCCGGCCTACTGGTTGCTGTAGGTCGTGCCCTTGGGCAGCGGCAGCACGGCTTCGCGCTGCGCCTGGCTCTTCGGCCACACCACGTACGACTTGTCGTCGACGTACTGGATGATGACCGGGAAGGAGCGCTCGTTCTGGCCGGCCATCGGCGAGCCTTCGGCCGGGAACTTCACGCCGAAGCCCAGCATGGTGCCGCCCTCGGGGAGGTCGACTTCCATCGCCGCCTTGCGCAGCGCTTCGGGATCGACGCCGCCGTACTTCTTGATGGCGCGCGGCACCACCTCGGTCAGCAGCAGGTAGGTGTTGGAGGCGGCCATGCCGACATGGGCGGAACGGATGGCGACACCGGGCTTCACCTTGTCGAAATCCTCGCCGATCTTCTTGATGACCGGGGGCAGCGACTTGTCGAGGCCTTCAGGCTTGGTGAGCCAGATCGAGATCGGATCGGTGTTGAACAGCAGGTTGGCGTCCGGACCCATGCCTTCCTTGAGCTTCTCATAGACGCCGTAGCCTGCGCCGTGGCCGACGATGGCGGCGAACTTCAAGCCCTGCTCGCGCGCCTGACGGAAGAACAGCGTGATGTCGGGGTTGTAGCCGGTATGGAAGATCACATCAGGACGGGCGCGCTTCAGCTTGGTGACCATGGCCGACAGGTCGGGCGCGGTGGCCGAATAGCCCTCCTTCATCACGACGTTGAAGCCCGCCTTCTTGGCACCGGCCTCGTTGCCCTTGGAGACGTCGACGCCGTAGGCGCCATCCTCGTGGATGATGGCGACGCGCAGGTCCTTGGGCTCCTTGCCGAACTTCGCCTTCGAGTTCTGGGCGATGAAGTCCATCGTCATGAGGCCGAACTGATCGCCGCTGGCCTGAGGCCGGAAGACGTACTTGTAGTTCTTGTTCTCCAGCACCGCCGACGAGATGCAGGTGGTGATCCACATGAACTTCTTCAGCTGCTCGACCTTCGCCGCCACCGGCACGCACTGCGCCGAGGAGTAGAAGCCCAGCACCATGTCGACCTTTTCCTGCTCGATCAGGCGCGTGGCTTCGTTGATCGCCACGTCCGGCTTGCTCTGCGCGTCGGCATAGATCGCCTCGATCTTGTAGCCCTCGACGCCGGTCTTGGTGAACTCGTCGAGCATGATCTTGGCGCCGATGTACTGCAGCTCCGAGCCGCCGCCGGCCAAGGGGCCGGTGAGGTCGTAGATGACGCCGATCTTGAGCTTCTTCTCCTGGGCCTGGGCGGAGACCGCCAGGCCAAGCGCCGCAACGGCGGCCACGAGCCCGCCCGCAAAACGGACAGCATTCCGCAATGACATTGAATATCCTCCCTAGGACCTTGTTTTTCGTTTTCTCGTTGGTTGCATCACACGGGCGGCGTCGCCCGATGTCAAGCGTCTCCAACTCTCTTGAGGCGCCCGCGGCTTCGGATTAAACGAGATTCGTTTTCGATGACGGCGCGGCAACACGAAGGCAGAGACGTGAAAAGCAAACGGATCGCGCAATTCGGTGGATGGATGCTGGCGCTGGCGATGCTCGCCGGCGGCGATGCCCAGGCCCAGACCCAGACCTGGCTGACGACGACCCAGCTCACCAGCGCGAACTCGTCCTGCTTCAGGTTGGCATTGAACTATGAATTCACCCTGTCCGGTTCCGAGCTGACGGTGAAGGGGCCGACCGGCCAAAGCTATCGTGGCGCGGTCGCCGCCGACGGCAAGGTGACCATCGAGTACAAGGGCACCACCAGCGCAGGAGGCAACGTCACGATCGGCGGCAATGCCCGGAGCCGCGAGCTGAGATACAGCACTTCGGTCCTGGGCAATTGTTCCTACGCGCTGGTTCCGGCCACCGAACCTGCCACGTCGGCCTATCAGGGCAATGCCGGGGATTGGGCGCTTGGCCGCTGGAACGGACAACGCTTCACAACACTTCACGGGTCTGCCGTCCAGCCACAGCCCAGCAGCCTCCTCGTCGAAAAGCGGCCCGACGGCAAGGTGCTGTGCCGATGGGGTGACCCCGAGACCATAGCGGGCACCGCCTTTGCCTCGAAGTGCACGATCACGGCGAGCGACATCTCGCTCCTGTCCGCTTCGGATACCACCGTGCAGCTGACGCGCAACGGTGCCACGCGACTCGAAGGCTCGGCGCGCAACTCCATGGGCTCGGGGCGCATCGACCTCGCACGCTGAGGCGGCGTCTATCGTCCCTCGCCCGGCGTGAGGATGTCGAACATCATGCCGCCAGGCTGCTCGAGCATGGCGAACAGCGCCCCGAAGCGCGTGGGGTCGCCGGCAAAGCGAAGCGCTCCCGATTTCACCTCGGCCTGCACCGTGGTCTTGCCGAGCACGATGGCATCGAGCACGGCGCGGGTCGTCGTCACCGAGAGGGCCGCCGCAGCGGCCTGCGCGCCCATGCGATGCGAGAGCGTGCAATGCCGCAGCGTCTGCACCAGCGTCTCGCCGCGATCGGTGAAGCTCCAGTTGAGCGCGAACGCCTGGCCCGCCGCCTTGGCCGGGTCGAGGCGGATCGCCAGCGCGTCGAAGAACATGTCGGTGCCGAGGCCTGCCAGCGTGTCGGCGCTGAGCACGCCACGGATCGGCATCTTGAAGACGCCGTGGCGCAGCTCCTGCGCGCCGTAGAGGAAGGCGTTGCGCCAGGTGGCGGATTCGGCCTGGTATCCCATCTGCTCCAGCGCATCGGCGCAGAGCGCCTTCGCCTCGGCATTGTCGGGCTCGGCGTAGACGACCTCCTTCATCACCTGCGCGACCCAACGGAACTCGCCCTTGGCGAAGTCGGCCCGGGCGCGCGCGACGACGGCAGCGCCGCCGCCCATGTATTCGACGAGCTTGCGCGCGGCCGGCGCTGGCGGCAGCGGATGGAGATTGCAGGGGTTGCCGTCGTACCAGGAGAGATAGCGCTGATAGACCGCCTTCACATTGTGGCTGACGGTGCCGTAGTAGCCGCGCACCGACCAGCGTTCCGCCAGGCCGGGCGGCAGCTCGATGACCTCGGCGATCTCGGCCGGCCGCCAGCCCCTGTTCATGTAGCGCAGCGTCTGGTCGTGGATGTGCTTGTAGAGGTCGCGCTGCGCCTCGAGATAGTCGAGGATCGCCTCGCGGCCCCAGGTCGGCCAGTGATGCTGGCCGATCAGCACGTCGGTCTTCGGTCCGTACATCGCGATGGCGTCGGCGATGTACTTCGACCAGACGCGCGGATCGCGCGCCACCGAGCCGCGCAGCGGGATGAAGTTGTGCAGCAGCGGGCAGGCGTTCTCCGCCATGTTGAGCACGCCGAGCTCGGGATAGAACATGTGCATCTCGGCCGGCGCCTCGGTCTCGGGCGCGAGCTGGAAGACAATGCGCACCCCCGCGATCGTGTGTTCCTCCACCGGCTGCACGATGAGCTGCGTCGGCGCGATCAGCCCCGGCGTGCCCCGCGCCACGCCTTTGCCGAGGCCCGCATCGACCTGGCCGCGGGCGCCGCGCGGCAGGAGCGCGCCGAACTGGAACTGGGCGCGACGCATCATCGGCAGGCCGGCGAGCACGTTCTCGCCCGAGATCGCCTCCATGAAGCCATTGGGCGCAATCACCGCGACTTTACCCGCGGCCACATCGGCCTCGTTGATCACGCCGCGCACGCCGCCGTAGTGGTCGATATGGCTGTGGGTATAGATCACGGCGACGACCGGCTTCCTCGGGCGATGCGCGTAGTAGAGATCGAGAGCCGCGCGCGAAACTTCGGCGGTCGTGAGCGGGTCGATCAGGATCAACCCCTCCTCGCCCTCGATCACCGTCAGGTTGGCAATGTCGAAGCCGCGCAGCTGGTAGAGCCGGTCGGCGACCTTGAACAGGCCGCTGGCGAGGTTGAGCCGCGCGATGCGCCACAGGCTGGGATTGACCGTCGCGGGCGAGAGCTCGCCGTCGATGAAGGCATAGTCGCCGAGGTTCCACAGCACCGTGCCCGACGCGGTCCGCACCATGCCGTCGGGCACCGGGGCGATCAGGCCGCGCCTGGCCGCCTCGAAGTCGCGTGTGTCGCCGAACGGCAAGGTCGCCGCCATCGCCGCGTTGGCCGTCCGGGTGGCGGGCTCGGCGTCGCGCGCCGCGTCGAGATGGGAGGCAGGCACGGGAACAGCGGATGCGGCGGACATTCTTCTTTCTTCCTCGCTCCGTTAAGATAACTGAAAAATAAGCGTTACCAGAAGTAACCAGCCGAGCTCTGCCGCCATCATAGGCTTGGTCGAGCGGCGCTCCTATAATGGTCGCTACTCGTTCGCCGTGAGTGCCATGCCGCCGCGCAAGCTCACCCTGCCCGCGATCCGCCGCGTCGCCCGGTCACTGCCGGGAGTCGAGGAAGGCACATCGTACGGGACGCCGGCCTGGCGTCACCGCGGCAGGATGTTGGCGCGCCTCCACCAGGACGGCGCCTCGATCGTGCTCAAGATCGGCAACGAGACGCGCGACCACCTGCTGCAGGCCGATCCCGAAACCTTCTTCGTCACCGACCATTATCGCGGCCATCCGATGGTGCTGGCGCGGCTCGACCACCTCAGCACCACCGATTTGCGCAAGCTGCTCGATCGCGCGATCAGCCTTCGACCTTGATGTTGTTGTCCTTCACGACCTTGGTCCAGCGCTCGGTCTCGAACTTCAGCTTGGCCACATAGGCCTCGGGCGTGGAGCCCGTCGTGAAGAAGCCGAGGTCGGCGAACTTCTTCTTCACGCCCTCGTCCTTGATGACCTGGAGGCAGAGTTCATTCAGGCGGTCGATCACCGGACGCGGCACGCCGGCCGGCGCGACCAGTCCGTAAAATACGGCGCTCTCCATGTCCTTCATGCCGAGCTCGCCCACGGTCGGGACGTCGGGGCAGAGCGGCGAGCGCTCGGGCGAGGCGACGACGAGGCCGGTGAGGCGGCCGCCGGCGACGTGGTTGCCGGTCGGCAGCACAACATCGATGATGATCGGCACATGGCCCGCCAGCACGTCGCGCAGCGTGTCGGCCACGCCCTTGTAGGCCACGTTCTCCATCTTGAGATTGTGGCGGCTGCGCAGCAGCTCGGCCCACAGGTGCGGCTGGTTTCCGACGCCCGAGGTGCCGTAGCGCACCTTCTCCGGCTGCTTGTTCACCCACTCGACGAACTCGGCGAAATTCTTCACCGGCACGCTCTTGTGGACGGCGACGATGTCGGGGATGTCGGCAAGGGTCGAGATCGGCTGGAAATCCTTCAGCGGGTCGTAGGGCTGCTTCAGGCCCAGCGCCGCGTTGGTCGCCAGCGTCGTGGTGCCGAGCAGCAGCGTGTGGCCGTCGGGCTTGGACTTGGCCACCAGGTCCATGCCGATGATGGTGTTGCCGCCGCCCTTGTTCTCGACGATCACCTGCTGGCCGAGCAACGCCGTCAGCTTCTCGGCGACGACGCGGCCGGCGGTGTCGGTCGCGCCACCGGGGATATAGGGCACCACGATCTTGATCTGCTGGCTGGGCCAGGCCTGCGCCCGCACCGCCGACGCACCCACGATCGTCCAGCCGACGCTGCCGGCCAGAAGTCCACGCCTCTTGATCATTTGAACCCTCCCTGTTTGGAGGGGGTTTTACTCTGCAGGCTTCAGCGCCGCCATGCCCGCTTCCCGTTCGCTGGGCAGAAACGAGATCGCCAGCGTCGTGCAGGCAGCGACTCCCGCCAGCACCAGCAGCAGCGTCGGGAAGCCGGCCGCCTTGACCGACGGGCCGATGGCGGCCGTCACCAGCGAGGACACGCCGAAGCCGATGGCCAGCCGCATGCCGGTGACGCGGCTGCGCATGCGGTCGTCGATGTAGCGTACGATCATGGCGTCGGTGAACGGTATGGCGCCGAACACGAAGACCATGAACAGCGTCGTGGTGATCAGCAGGCCCCAGCGCTCGGCATAGGCAGCGAGCACGAACAGCGGGATCTGGCAGAGCAGGATCGGCAGGTAGACGTTCTTCAGCGGATAGCGGTCGATCAGCGCGCCGACCACCAGCTGCATCAGCGAGGCGACCGAGAAGATCACCAGCAGCGCCACGCTCAGCAGCATCGGGCTCGCCGCCAGCTCGGCGATCTTCGCCTTCAGCATCTCGCCGTTGCCGTTGGTGGTGAAGTTGAAGACGATGCTGCCCGACACGGCGGCGCAGGTCATGATGAAGAACACCCGCGCCATGATCGCCGGCGGCAGGTCGAGCATCTTGGCCTTGCGCTTGGCCGGCGCCCCGCCCTCGTCCGGCACCAGCAGGGTGAACAGCGCCGCGGCCACGAGGCAGACCACGCCCGGCACGATGTAGGCCATCTGCCAGCCATAGCGCGTCGCCAGCAGCACCGAGAGGCTGGCGCCGATGGCGATGCCGAGATTGCCCACGAGGCCGTTCACGCCGATGACGAAGCCCGGCTTGTCGGCGCCCTGCACCAGCATGGGGATGCCCACCGGATGGTAGATCGAGGCGAAGGCGCCCATCAGCGTCAGCGCAAGGCCAATCTGCCATTTGTCGTTGCACAGCGCGATCAGCAGGCACGACACGCCGAGACCGGCGAAGAACAGGATCATCATGATGCGGCGGCCCCACTGGTCGCCGAGCTTGCCCGACACGATCGAGCCGGCGCCGAACATGAAGGAGGCGCCGAAGGCGTAAGGCGTCAGCTCCTTCCAGTCGGTCCCCCAGACGCCGGCGATCACGCTCACCGTGTAGAGGAAGATGGCCAGGACCCAATGGTCCATGGCGTGGCCGAGATTGAGCAACATCGATGTCGGACTGCTGAACTTCATTTGAGCGTCTCCTCACATGGTGCGGAGAATAAGGCGGGACGGCTTTGGCTGTCTTGCGCTAGAGTGCCAACTTATGTCGCGAATGCGCCAAGCTCCTGAGCGATCCACCGACCCGGCCGATTACCAGCGGGCGCCGCACGCCGTCGTCGCCATGCCCAAGGACTTCGCGTCGGGCTTCGAGATAACCCCGCACGCCCACGAACGCGCGCAGCTGATCTATGCCACGGCCGGAACGATGCGCGTGGCGACCGGCGACGGCGTCTGGGTGGTGCCGCCGCAGCGCGCCCTGTGGATGCCGCCGGGCGTGCGGCACGGCATCGTCATGCTGGGCGACGTCACGATGCGCACGCTCTATCTCCGCGCCGATGCCGCGGCCTTCATGCCCGAGGCCTGCCGCGTGCTCCCGGTGTCGCCGCTCCTGCGCGAGCTGATCGTGCGCGCGACCGAGCTGCCCATGCACTACGACGAGAGCGGTCCCGCCGGGCATCTCATGGCGTTGCTTCTCGATGAGATGCGCGGGCTGCAATCACTGCCCCTGCAGCTGCCCATGCCGAGCGATGCCCGCCTGCGCGGTCTTTGCGAGGCGCTGCTCGATGCCCCTGGGGACAAACGGTCGCTGACGGCCTGGGCTCGCACGATCAACACCAGCTCGCGCTCCCTGGCCCGCCATTTCCAGGACGAGACGGGTCTCAGCTTCGGCGCGTGGCGCCAGCAGGCGCGCGTGCTGGACGCGATGGGCCGTCTGGCCGGCGGCCAGCCTGTCACCCAGGTCGCGTTCGACCTCGGCTACGACAGCGTCAGCGCCTTCAGCGCGATGTTCCGCCGCGCTGCCGGCGCGTCGCCACGTCTATACCTCCATCGCCCGCAAAGTCTTTGATAATCCCTTGTCCATGTGTGGATTTTTACTGCCCTGCAGGGATGGGATGCGCACAGAAACCTTGACGGAGCGAGTGTGAATCCCCCCAATGCGCCACCCATTTGCGGTAGCCTGAACCGTCGTTCACACCAGATCGGCGCTGCATCGGCAGCCCGGAGTTAGTTTTGAAGCCGACCGACATAGCCAATCCCGACTACTTTCACAAAGTCGTCGACTGCCAGTGGGCCTGCCCCGCGCATACCCCCGTTCCCGAGTACATCCGACTGATCGCCCACGGGCGATACTCGGACGCCTACATGATCAATTGGAAGTCGAACGTCTTCCCAGGGATCCTCGGGCGAACCTGCGACCGTCCCTGCGAACCGGCGTGTCGACGCTCCCGGGTCGAGGACGAGACGCTGGTCAAGGGCAAGAAGGAGCCGGTCGCGATCTGCCGTCTCAAACGCGTCGCCGCCGACTACAAGGACGACGACGGCATCGCCGCGGCGATGCCCAAGGCGCCCGAGAAGAACGGCAAGCGCATCGCCTGCGTGGGCGGCGGTCCCGCCTCCCTCACCGTGGCGCGCGATCTGGCCGTGCTGGGCTACGAGATCGTGATCTACGACCAGGATCCCAAGCTCGGCGGCTTCATCCGGACGCAAATCCCGCATTTCCGCCTGCCCGAGTCGGTGATCGACGAGGAAGTGGGCTACATCACCGGCATCGGCAACATCGAGTTCCGCCACCAGCGCATCGACTCGATGAAGTCGGTGCTGGCCGAAGGCTACGACGCGGTGTTCGTGGGCTCCGGCGCCCCGCGCGGCCGCGACCTCGACGTGCCTGGCCGCAAGGAAGCGGCGGCCAACATCCATATCGGCCTCGACTGGCTGTCGTCTGTATCGTTCGGCCACATCACCAAGGTCGGCCGGCGCGTGATCGTGCTGGGCGGCGGCAACACGGCGATGGACTGCTGCCGCACCGCCCGCCGCCTCGGCGGCGAAGAGGTCAAGGTGATCGTCCGGTCCGGCTTCGAGGAGATGAAGGCGTCTCCCTGGGAGAAGGAAGACGCGATGGGCGAGGACATCCCCATCCTGAACATGCTGGTGCCGAAGGAAGTGAAGCACGACAACGGCAAGATCACCGGCGTGCTGTTCGAGAAGGTGAAGGCCGAGTACGACGCCAAGGGCCGCCGCTCGCTGGTCCCGTCGGGCGAGCCCGATCAGTTCGTCGAATGCGACGACGTGTTGGTGGCCATCGGCCAGGAGAACGCCTTCCCCTGGATCGAGGCCGACGCCGGCATCGAGTTCGACAAGTGGGGCCTGCCCAAGCTCAACGAGAAGACCTTCGGCAGCACGCACCCCAAGGTCTTCTTTGGCGGCGACGCCGCTTTCGGCCCCAAGAACATCATCTGGGCGGCGGCCCACGGGCATGACGCCGCGATCTCCATCCACAAGATGCTGATCGGCGAGAATCCCGAGGAGCGTCCGGCGCCGGGCGTCAACGTCGCCAGCCAGAAGATGGGCATCCACGAGTGGAGCTACGACAACGCTCCCACCATCGACCATCGCTTCAAGGTCCCGCATCGCGCCAAGGCCGAGGCTTTGAAGGACATCATGGCCGAGGTCGAGCTGGGCTTCGATCCCACGCTCGCCTTCAAGGAGGCCGAGCGCTGCCTCAACTGCGATGTGCAGACGGTGTTCGAGGGCAAGCTCTGCATCGAGTGCGACGCCTGCGTCGACATCTGCCCGATGGACTGCATCACCTTCACCGAGGACGGCGAGGAGAAGGACCTTCGCGGGCGCCTCAGCGCGCCGGCGACCAACCCGACGCAGGATCTCTACGTCGGCGCCGACCTCAAGACCGGCCGCGTCATGGTCAAGGACGAGGATGTCTGCCTGCACTGCGGCCTCTGCGCCGAGCGCTGCCCGACAGGCGCCTGGGACATGCGCAAGTACTACATGGAAATGACACAAGCGGAGCACGCATGCCGCAAGCACTAGCCGCCGTTAACGATTTCGTCGTCAAGTTCGCGAACGTCAACGGCTCCGGGTCGGCTTCCGCCAACGAGCTCTTCGCCCGCGCGATCCTGCGCATGGGCGTGCCCGTCAGCCCGCGCAACATCTTCCCCTCGAACATCCAGGGTCTGCCGACCTGGTACGAGGTCCGCGTCACCGAGAAGGGCTATCTCGGCCGACGAGGCGGCGTCGATCTCATGGTCGCGATGAACCCGCAGACCTGGGCCGAGGACGTGAAGGAAATCGCGCCCGGCGGCTATCTGTTCTACGACAACACCAAGCCGATGGCGGCCTCGATGTTCCGCGAGGACATCAACGTCATCGGCGTGCCGCTCACCGCCATCACCAACGCCACCTATTCCGACGCCCGCCAGCGCCAGCTCTTCAAGAACATCATCTATGTCGGCGCGCTCTCGATCCTGCTCGACATCGACGAGAACGAGATCAAGCGGCTGTTCGGCGAGCAGTTCAAGGGCAAGGAGAAGCTCCTCGACTCCAACGTCAAGGCGCTCAACCTCGGCCGCGACTGGGTGACCAAGAATCTCGATCCCGCCAGCGTGAAGCTCAAGGTCCGCCGCTCCGACAATGTCGGCGACCGCATCTTCGTCGAAGGCAACAATGCCGCCGCCCTGGGCGCGGTCTACGGCGGCGCCACGGTGTGCGCCTGGTACCCCATCACCCCCTCCTCCTCGCTGGCCGAGGGCTTCGCCGCGCACTGCAAGAAGCTCCGCCACGACAAGGCGACGGGCAAGGCCAAGTACGCCATCGTCCAGGCCGAGGACGAGCTCGCCTCGATCGGCATGGTGATCGGCGCCGGCTGGAACGGCGCGCGTGCCTTCACCAGCACCTCGGGCCCCGGCATCTCGCTGATGACCGAGTTCATCGGCCTCGCCTCCTTTGCCGAGGTCCCGGCGGTGATCGTGAACGTGCAGCGCGGCGGCCCCTCCACGGGCATGCCGACGCGCACGCAGCAGTCCGATCTCCTGTCCTGCGCCTATGCCTCCAACGGCGACACCAAGCATGTCCTGCTGTTCCCCGAGGATCCGAAGGAGTGCTTCGACTTCACCGCCGACGCGCTCGACCTCGCCGACCGCCTGCAGACGCCGGTGTTCGTCATGACCGACCTCGACATCGGCATGAACCATCGCCTGTGCAAGCCGTTCGAATGGGACGAGACCCGCAACCTCGACCGCGGCAAGGTGATGACCGCCGAGGAGCTCGACGCCGGCAAGCAGTTCGGCCGCTATCTCGACGTCGACGGCGACGGCATCCCCTTCCGCACCTATCCCGGCACGCATCCGACCAAGGGCTCGTACTTCACCCGCGGCACGACCAAGGACGAATTCGCGCGCTACTCCGAGGAAGGCGCCGTCTATGTGCGCAACATGGAGCGGCTGCAGAAAAAGTTCGTCACCGCCGCCAGGATCGCGCCGCAGCCGATCCGCATCCCGTCGGCCAAGTCGACGCGCGACGGCGTGATCTACTTCGGCTCGACCCACCCGGCGATGGTGGAAGCGCTCGACCGGCTCGAGGCCGAGGGCCATCACGTCAACGCGCTCCGCGTGCGGTCCTTCCCCTTCGCGCAGGGCGTCGAGGACTTCATCCACGAGCACGACCGCGTGTTCATCGTCGAGCAGAACCGCGACGCCCAGATGCGCACCATGCTGATGAGCGAGTTCGTGCTCGATGGCCGCAAGCTCGTGCCGGTGCTGCATTACGACGGCACGCCGATCACCGCCCGCTTCATCGCCGGCGACATCGGCAAGAAGCTCGACCAGCTGAAAGTGGTTCCGTTCGAGAAAGTCGCGTCATGACCTACATCGCCAAGCCCAAGCTGCATCATCCGTCGCTGGTCAAGAACAAGGCCGGCTACACGCGCCGTGAGTACGA
>CANIRG010000129.1 GCA_947469635.1 Rhodospirillales bacterium
CGCCGTTGGCGCCCAGCACGGCGGTGATGCCGCCTTCGCGCACGTCGATCGACACGCCCTTGAGGACGAGGATGACGCGGTCGTAGACGACTTCGATATTGTTGATCGACAGCATGGCAAATCGGGCGGCGATCTCTCGCCGCCCGGCCCTTCTTTGTCAGGACTTGGAAGCGTCGGCGGCGAGATGCTTCAGGATCACCGGACGGTAGCCCTGGAACCAGTCCTTGGCCTTGACGAGCTTGCCGCCCTTGACCGTCCAGATCTGGACCCAGCCGCCGCCTTCGTGATCCTCGGCCGAGAGCTGCATCGGCGGCACGAGGCCCCCCAGGGTGAAGCCCTTGATGGCCTCCATGCCCTTCTTGACCTCCTCCGAGGTCGGCGCCGCGCCGCCCTTGGCGCGGATGGCGTTGCGCACCGCCTCGACGTGGATCGCGGCGTTGAAGACGCCACGGTTGTAGAACACCGTCGAGTCCATTTCCTTGGGCGGGGTCTTGCCCTGCGCCTTGTACATGGCCTCGATCTCCTTCAGCACGGGGAAATCCTTGCCGACGCCGGCGAACTGGATGGTGTTGTAGCCCTCGGCTATGGCCATGCCGCCGGCCGCGATGATGTCGGCTTCGGAGCTGCCCCACACGAAGGCCACCACCTTGCTGAGCGGGAAGCCCTTGCCCTTCAGCTCCTTGATCGAGACCGACGGCGCGCGCCCGAACAGGTGGGTGATGACGAAGTCGGGCTTGAAGCGGCCGGTGATGTCGAGCACCTGCGCGCCCATCTCCAGGCCGGGCGCCGGCACCGCGAAGGTGCGGAGCTCGAAGCCTTCGGTCTTGGCGATATCCTCGAAGATCGCCAACGGCTCCTTGCCGGCCGGATTGTCGTAGAACAGGTAGGCGATCTTCTTGCCCTTCAGCGTGCCCATCTTCTCCTTGGCGAACTGGAGCGCCGCGCCGCCCTGCGACCAGTAGCTGGCCGCGATCGGGAAGGTGTAGGGGAAGCGCTTGCCGTCGGAGGCGTTCGAGGTGCCGAAGCCCGGCGAGGTGCCAAGGATCTTGTCCTCCTCGAGCTTCTTGTTCAGCGCCGCGGTCTGCGGCGTGCCGTAGAGGCCTTCGAGGACGGCGCCCTCCTTCTTGAAGCGCTCGTGCGCCTCCATGGCCGGCGGCACCTTGTATTCGTTGTCGACCTCGATGACCCTGATCTTGAAGCCTTCGACGCCGCCCTTGCTGTTCGTCAGGTTGACGTAGTCGTGATAGCCGGGGCAGAGATTGACGCCGACGTTGGCCGTCGGTCCCGTGCGGTCGCACTGGAAGCCGAACACCAGCTCCTTCTGTTGGGCGAACGCACCGCCCGATCCGATCGCCAGGACAGCGGTTGCGCCCGCCATTCCCAGCCAAGTCTTGCCGAACCTCGTCATGGGTTCCTCCCTTTGCTGTGCCTTGCTACGACGCCCCGCTCTAGTAGGAGAAGGGCCAGACCCGGAAGTAGCTCCGGATATTCCGCCACAATCGGTTGAGCCCCTCGGGCTCGACGATCAGGAAAAAGATGATCAGCGCGCCGAACACGGCGAGCTTCAGGCCGGAGATGACGTTGGCCACCTCCGAGGTGGTGAAGAACAGCGAGCCGACGTTCTCCATGACGATGCGCAGCACGATGGGCAGGAGCGTCACGAAGACCGCGCCGAAGATCGAGCCCAGCACCGATCCCAGCCCGCCGATGATGATGATGGCGAGATAGTCGATCGAGACGATGAGCTGGAACTGCTCGTAGTTGGCGATGCCGAAATAGTAGGTGTAGAGCACGCCGCAGACGCCGGCGTAGAAGGACGAGATCGCAAACGCCAGCAGCTTGTAGCGGTAGATGTCGATGCCGATGATCTCGGCCGCGATATCCTGGTCGCGCACGGCGATGAAGGCGCGGCCGATGCGGCTGCGCACCAGGTTGAGCGTGGCGACGATCGCCAGCACGGCGAAGAACAGCAGGAAGAAATAGAGGCTGCCCTGGGTGTTGAAGCTGAAGCCGAACAGGCTCGGCCGGTCGACCTGGATCGAGGCCGAGGCACCGCCCGAGATCGCCGGCACGCGGTTGATCGTCCATTCGATGATGAGCTGGCCCGCCAGGGTGGCGATGGCGAGGTAGAGGCCCTTGATGCGCAGGCTCGGCATGCCGACCACGACGCCGATCGCCGCCGCCATCAGCCCGCCCGCCGGCAGCGTCAGCCAGAACGGCAGGCCGAGCTTCACCGCGAGGTTGGCCGCCGTATAGGCGCCGACCGACATGAAGGCGCCGTGGCCCAGCGAGATCTGGCCGGTGTAGCCCACCAGGATGTTGAGCCCGAGCGCGCCCACGATGGCGATGAAGATCAGGTTCAGGATCGAGAGGTAATATTCGTGGACGGTGAGCGGGATGATGACGACGAAGAGCAGCGCCAGCACCGCCACCGTCCATTTGGCGATCGGAAGCGGGTACAGCGCCATGTCGGCGGCGTAGCTGGTCTTGAAGACTCCGGATTCGCGATGGAACATTACACGCGCTCGATCCTGCGTTTGCCGAAGATGCCGTAGGGCTTGACCATCAGCACGACGATCATCAGCACATAGGGCGCGAAATCCTTGGTGCCACCGCCGACATAGGGGTCGAGGTAGCCGGCGGCGAGATTCTCGACGATGCCGATGATCAGCCCGCCCACCAGCGCGCCGCCGATCGAATCGAGCCCGCCCAGGATCACCACGGGAAAGACCTTCAGCCCGACCAGCGCGAGGTGCACGTCGACGCCCAACATGCTGCCCCAGACGATGCCGCCCACCGCCGAGACGATGCCGGCCATCGCCCAGGCGAGCGCGAAGTAGCGCTCGACGTTGATGCCCATGGCCTGCGCCACCTGCTGGTTGTCGGCGACGGCGCGCATCGCCACGCCCATGCGGCTCTTCTTGAAGAACCAGGTGAATCCCAGGAAGAACAGGACGGCCACCACCGCCCCCACCACCTGGATGGGCGGCAGGCTGGCCGGCCCGATGACGATGGGATCGTCGCCGATCGGCAGCGACACCGCCCGCGGCTCGCCGCCGAAGACGACGGGCGCGAGGCCACGCAGCATCGCGGCGAGCCCGATGGTCGCCATGATGACGGCAACGACCGGCCGCCCGAGGAGCGGCCGCAACACGATGCGTTCGAGCCCGAAGCTGAAGCCGATCATGATCGCGACCGTGGCGAGAACCGCGGCGATCAGCGGCATGCCCGCGATGCCCAGCACGACGGCGGCGATCAGGCCCGACATCATGACGAACTCGCCCTGGGCGAAGTTGATGGCGTCGGTGGCCTTGTAGACCAGCACGAACCCGAGCGCGATCAGCGCATACATCAGCCCGATCGAGGCGCCGTTCAGCATCAGGGCGAAGAAGAAGCCGAGATCCTCAGACATCTAGGCCGCCTGCTTCGCCGGCGCTGCCGGTGCGAGATCGTGGATGGCGATGGTCGAGGTCATGGCCGACTTGCGGCCGTCCTCGAAGGTGATCTCCAGCGTGACATCGGCGCTGGCCTTGCCGTTGTAGAAGGCGTCGATGACGTTGGCGTATTTCTCGGCGACGAACTTGCGCCGCACCTTGCGGGTACGTGTCATCTCGGCGTCGTCGGCTTCGAGCTCCTTGTTGAGCAGCAGGTAGCGCCGCGCCTGCTGCATGTCGGGCAGCGTCGCATTGGCCTTGGCGATCTCCTCGCCGATCAGCTTGGCGACCTCGTCCTTGCGGCTGAGGTCCATGAAGCTGGTGTAGGCCAGCCCCCGCTTCTCCGCCCATGTGCCGACGGTCTGCATGTCGATGGCGATCATCGTCGCCACCATCGGCCGCTGGTCGCCGAAGGCCACGGCCTCGCGGATGAAGGGGCTGAACTTCAGCTTGTTCTCGATGAACTGCGGCGCGAAGGCCGATCCGTCGGCGAGCTTCCCGACGTCCTTGGCACGATCGATGATCACGAGATGGCCCTGCTTGTCGAAGAAGCCGGCATCGCCGGTCTTCAGCCAGCCGTCGGCCGTCATCGTGTCGCGCGTCACGTCCTCCTGCTTGTAGTAGCCGCTGAAGACGTTGGAGCCTTTGAGCATCACCTCGCCGCGGTCGTCGATTCTGACATCGACGCGCGGGATCGGCCGACCGACGGTGTTGGGATTGGCTTCGGTGTCGGCCTGGCAGGAGATCATCGCGGTGGCTTCGGTGGCGCCGTAGATCTGCTTCAGGTTGATGCCGAAGGAGCGGAAGAAGCGGTAGGTGTCCGGCCCCAGCGGCGCGCCGCCGGTGTAGCACCAGCGCGCGTTGCGCACGCCGAGCTGGTCGCGCACCGGGCCGTAGACGAGGATCTCGCCTACCGCCAGGGCGGCGCGCTCCATCAGCGACAGTGGCTTGCCGTCGGTGCGCTTCAGCTCGCAGCCCTCGGCGATGCTGCGGAAAAACTCGTAGATGCGGCGCTTCATCGGCGAGGCATCGCCTGCCTTCACCTGCATCGTGGTCAGCATGCTCTCCCAGATGCGCGGCGGCGCCAGCACGGCATCGGGCCCCAGCTCACGCAGGTCGCGTTGCACCGTCTCGGGATTCTCCGGGCAGTTGGCCGTGGCCCGTGCCACCAGCGCCATGCCCAGCGAGAAGGCGGCATCGCCCACCCAGGCCATCGGCAGGTAGGATAGCCAGTCGTCGCCCGGCTTGATGTGGTTGACCTCGACGAAGGCCTCGGCCGTGGCGATCATGTTGCGGTGGCTGAGCATCGCGCCCTTGGGCGTGCCTGTCGTGCCCGAGGTGTAGGCGATCATCGCCGTGTCGTCGGCCGCGCCCAGCGCCACTTCGCGGGCATAGTAGTCCGGGTTCGCCCTGGCGAACGCCCTGCCCGCCTCGACCACGCTCTCGAAGGAGCGCAGCAGCGGGTCGTCGTAGCCCCACATGCCGCGGGGATCGTCGAACACGATTAGCTTGAGCTTGGGCAGCTGAGCCTTCAGCGTCAGCGCCTTGTCCACCTGCTCCTGGTCCTCGGCCACGATCACCGAGGTCTCGGCGTGATTCAGCACATAGACCAGCTCGGACGCGATCGAATCCTGATAGACCGGCACCGATATCCCGCCCACAGCCTGCGCCGAGACCTGTGCGAAATAGAGCTGCGGGCGATTGTCGCCCACGACCGAGAGCTTGTCGCCGCGCTTGAAACCGAGCGACGCGAGGCCGAGCGCGAAGTCGCGCACCTCGTCGCGATAGTCGGTCCAGCTATAGGTCTGCCACACGCCGCGCGTCTTCTCGCGCATGCCCGCGCCCTTGGGATCGGCGGCGGCGTTGCGCTCCACCAGCTTGGGCAGCGTGTCGGTCTGCTTCGAGTCGACGAGGCTCATGCCGTGCCTCCCGTCTTGGCCTTGCCGAGATAGGCCTCGATGACCGCGGGATCGCGCTGCACCTCGTCGGGCGTGCCGGTGGCGATGCAGCGGCCGCGATCGAGCACCACGACCTTGTCGGAGATGTCCATGACCACGCCCATGTCGTGCTCGATCAGCACCACCGTGATGCCGCGCTCCTGGTTCACGTCGAGGATGTAGCGCGCCATATCCTCCTTCTCGTCCTGGTTCATGCCGCCCATCGGCTCGTCGAGCAGAAGCACCTTGGGCTCGAGCGCCAGCGCCCGGCCGAGCTCGACGCGCTTGCGCAGGCCGTAGGCCAGCGACGAGGTCGGCAGCTTGCGCAGATCCTGCAGCTTCAGGAACTCGATGATCTCCTCGACGGCGGCACGATGGGCGATGTCTTCCCTTTGCGCGAGCCCCCAGTAGATCACGCTCGCCAGCACGCCCGACTTCATGCGCACATGGCGGCCGAGCATCAGGTTGTCGAGCACGGTGAGGCCGCCGAACAACGCGATGTTCTGAAACGTGCGGGCAACACCCAGTGCCGCGATGTCGCTCGGCTTCTTCTGCGTGATCTCCCGGCCCTCCAGCACCACCCGGCCGGTGTCGGGCTTGTAGAAGCCCGAGATCATGTTGAGCAACGACGTCTTGCCGGCGCCGTTGGGGCCGATGATCGACAGGATGCTGCCACGCGGCACATCGAGCGAAACGCCCTGCACCGCGGTCACGCCGCCGAATTTCTTGGAGACGCCCTCGACGGCGAGCTGGATGTCGCCCTGCAAACCCGCCAGGCGCCGGGCAGACGCCCCCGCCATGACTCCTCCCTACGAACCGTTTTTCTTTATCTGTTGCCCGCATCATGCAGGCTCCGGTGGGCCGATGCAACAAATCCGCCTAAGCTCGGGGGCCCAGCCGGAGGAACGCCCCATGGCCCGCCACATCGTCTGCATGACCTTCGACCACGACCATCTCTCGGGCTTCATCGCCCGCGGCCAGACCTCGCCCACCGCCATATCGCGCGGCGAGTACGACGTGATCGTGATCCCGCGGCTGGTGGCTCTCCTCGACAAGTACGCCATCAAGGGCACCTTCTTCACGCCCGGCCACACGATCGACAGCACCCCCGAGGCGGTGACGCCCTATGTCGAGGCCGGACACGAGCTTGCCCATCACGGCTGGACCCATCGCCTGCCGGTGACGATGGAGCGCGAGGAGGAGGAAGAGGAGATCGTGCGCGGCAACGAGTCGATCAAGCGCATCAGCGGCCGTTTCGCGCGCGGCTACCGCTCGCCTGCCTGGGATCTCTCGCCCCACTCCATCGAGCTGCTGCTGAAGCACGGCATCCAGTACGACAGCTCGATGATGGGCCACGACTACGACTGCTACTTTGCCCGCCAGGGCGACGTCGCCGAGCTGAAGAAGCCCTTCGTGCGCGGTCGCGAGACCAGCCTCCTGGAGATGCCGATCTCATGGTCGCTCGACGACTATCCGCACTTCGAATACATGCGCAACCCCAACGGCTCGATCCAGGCCGGGCTGATGAACGCCACCAACGTGCTGGAGAACTTCGTCGACGACTTCACCTACATGACGCGGGTCCAGCCCGACTTCGGCATCCTCACCTACACCTTCCACCCGCACGTCATCGGCCGCGGCCATCGCATGATGATGCTTGAGCGGCTGATCCTGAAACTGATGGAAGGCGGCGCTGTGTTCATGACCATGGAAGCGGCCATGGGCGAGTGGCTGGCGCGCCGACAGGCCGGCCGGAAGGCGGCGGCGGAGTAGGAAACTTCCCGCGGTTTCCCGCCTGGGCGGGAAGCCTTGGATATCGATGGAACAAGGGTTTTCACGGAGTTTCCCGCTTTCCCGCTTCACCCTGCTATGAGGTAATAGGATACCGCATAGCTATAGATCCTTGCGCCAATGCACGAAGCCGACACGGCCGAGCCGGCCCAGGCCCGAGAGCGTCGTGGTCGGCGTTGGCGCGTAAGGCCGATAGCCCTCGGCGATCAGGCTGTGCATCGAGGCCGCGCCGTCGGCATCGGTGTAGGTGACGGAGACGGCGATGCTTCGCTGCCGCATCTCCGTCTCGCGCAGGCGGATCATCTCGCGCTGCAACCCGTGACCGCGATAGGCCGGCAGCACGCCGCCGCGATAGAGGAAGCCCACGACGCCATCGTGGTCGACGGCCTTCCAGGCGCAGTAGCAGGCGGGCTCCTCGCCTTCCCAGCCGATGTGCCAGGAGGCGCCGGCAAAGACCGGCGGCGCGTCGATGGGAAAGCAGAGGCGCTCCATACGGGCGACCTGCAGCTCGTCCTCCGAAGATGTGGCAGGACGGAACGCGATCACCGCGCCGCCCGGATCGCCCGGCAGATCGTGACCATCTTGCCGATCGCATGATCGAGGAAGGCCGAGACGCTCGTTTCGATCTCGCGAGCCCTCGGCGAAGATTCGCTGCGGATCGCGCGGGCCAGCACCTGCGATTCGGCCCGGGCCGTCTTGCGGTTGGCGTCGATCGCGCGTTCGAGCGTGCCGTCGGCCTGCACGGCCGCCAGCGCCGGCTCCAGCCGCGCCAGGAATGCAGGTGCATGCGCGAGATGGCGATACATGCTCGCGAGGATGAGCTGATGCGGATCGCCGAAACGATTGAGCCGCAACACGAGGGCCCAGGTCTCGGGGGCCACATCTTCCGCGGAGGCGAGCTTGGGCAGCACCACATCGGGAGGTGGCAGGCGCGCCCCGCCTTCGGGAACGCCCTCGTTCGCGGTCTCGCCACGCAGCCAGGCTGTCAGCGCGCCGAGAGCAAAGAGGTTGATCGTGTTGGAATGGTCGTAGCTCGCCAGCACCGCGTCGACGCTGGCCGGCTCCTCGCCCGCCAGGGACGGCAGCGCCGGCAACACCATGCTCTCGCGGAACCGCCGCACCGCCTGATCCGGCAGGCCCGCGAGATAGAGCGGCTTCACCGCCGCCCATGCCCACGGTAGCGCCCCGTCCATGGTCGCAAGATGCCGCCACACGAGGTTGACCACGCGCACGCCCACCGTGGCGCGGATGTCGGCGAAAAGTTCAGCCGTCTCGCCAGAGGCGGCAGACTCGGTGATCGCCGGAAATGGATCAGGCATGGTCATGCAACTTCGTCACTCGACAAGATCGCATCGCACGCCCTTGAGACTGACCTGCAAGCCTGTCGCCTCGGCGCGGATCTGCTGCATCGATGCGCCCTTCACATGAGCATCGAATGCCTCGGGGTTGGCATAGACCTCGTAGAGCAAGATCGTGTCGGCTTCACTCTCGGCCTGGGGCAGCATGATATCGAAGCGCAACGTGCCGGGCTCCGACGCCAGGCATCTTTTGCCGTGCGCTGCGAGGAACTTCAGGTATTCGGCGCGCTTGCCCGGGACCGTCTTGATCGTCGCCACAATCGCCAGCTTTGCCATGCATGACTCCTTCGGTTGGTTTATTCGGTCAAGCCAGCGAGCGCCAGGAGGCGGCGTTGCGCCTTCATTCGGGCATTCCGGCGAGACGGAGACCTTCACGCAACTTGGCGCGGTCTTCGGGACGGCGGAAGATCGAATTGGTGAAAGTCGAAAGGCTGAGCGTGGGATCGATCTGCAGCGCCCAAGCCATGGCTACCCTCGCCTCGTCCAAACGGCCGGCGCAGGCGCTGCATCTGGCGAAGCTGATCAAGCCGGGCAGGAAATCGGGCTGCTCCTGCGTGACTTTCTCCGCCCACGATGCCGCTTCGGCATATTGCCCCGCGAGAAACTTCGCCAAGGCGGTCGCGAGGCAGAACTGTCCCATCTGTGGATCCAGCGGACTGAGACGCATGGCATGCGCTATGTGCTCGATGGCGGTGCTGGCGTCCCCGACATAGCACCGTATCCAGGCGCTCCCATGCCAGACCGACACGAGATTGGAATTGAGCCGTTGGGCCCTTTCGGTGAAGGCCACGGCGGCGTCGAGCTCACCCGCCAGGAAGGCAAGAGTGAAGCCACCGGCGCTCAAGGCAAATGCGTCGTCCTTGCCGAGGTCGATGGCGCGTCGGGCGAGGCGCACGCCCTCGAGCGCTTCTCGTTGCGGATCCGCCATCCAGCGCGCCTGCTTGCGCAATGTATAGGACAAGGCCGCCCATCCATATGCGGCGGCGAAACCAGGATCGAGCTCGAGGGCTTTGTAGTAATGGCCCAGTGCGTCGTCGAGCGACTGCCGCGTCGAGCGATAGTAGCTCGCCATGCCACGCAGGAAATGGTCGTAAGCGTCCAGGCTCCCGGTCGGCTTGCTCTTGGCGCGTTCGATCTCGGCTTGTTCGACACGGGGCGCGATCTGGCCGATGACATTGGCCGTCACCTTGTCCTGGAGATCGAAAATATCCTCCAGGCTGCCGTCGAAGCGGTCGGCCCAAAGGTGCCCACCGGTCGCGGTCTCGATGAGCTGGCTGGTGATGCGGACTCGGCCCGCCGCCTTGCGCACGCTGCCTTCCAGCACATAGCGCACACCGAGGTCGCGACCGACCTGCTTGATGTCGACGGCGCGGCCCTTGTAGGTGAAGCTCGAATTGCGCGCGATGACGAACAGGGACTTGAAGCGCGACAGCGCAGTGATGATGTCCTCGACCATGCCATCGGCGAAGTAGTCCTGCTCGGGATCGCCGCTCATGTTTTCGAATGGGAGCACGGCAATGGAGGGTCTGTCCGGCAGTGCGAGAGTGGGCAGCGCCGATCCGACGGGCTGAGCAGGTTGAGCCACCTCCCCTGGCGCCATCTTCCAGTCGGCCTCGTCCCATTCCACCAGAAACGCACGGATCGGGCGCTCGATGTTCTTGAGCGAGAGCTCGCCCAGGGCGTTGAGCTTCGCCTTGAGCCGACCATCGACGGCTTCACGAATGGCGCGCGACACCACGATGCCGCCCGCGGGCGCCTCGGCCTCCAGGCGGGCCGCGATGTTTACGCCGTCACCATAGAGGTCATCGCCGTCGACGATGAGATCGCCGAGGTGCAGACCGAGACGAAACGTGATCGCGCTGTCTGCGGGTCGATCCCGGTTGGCATCGGCCATGGCCTGCTGGAACTCGATGGCCGCGCCCAAGGCGTCGACGGCACTGCGGAACTCGGCCAGCGCGCCGTCTCCGGTCAGCTTGACCAGGCGTCCACCGTAACGCGCCAGTATCGGCTCGAAGCGCTGCTTGCGATGGTCCTGCAAGCACGCCAGTGTCCCGCTCTCATCCCGTCCCATGAGGCGGGAATAGCCGACGACATCGGCCGCGATGATTGCTGCTAGACGGCGTTGCTCGCGAGCCAATGAAATTTCTCCGCCTCCCCGACCTGGATCGTAGCCCGCAGCCCGCAGTTCCGGCAAAGCATGGGACGGGAAAGGTCATTCTGCCGCTTGTTTGGAGTCCTGTCCCAGCACGGTGAAGAACGAGGCCGACTTGGGCTGCTTGGGCAGCTCGACCAGCCCCTCGGTCAGCCGCGCGAAGCGCGCCTCCTGGCCGCGCAGAATGCGGCCCTCGTTGAGGCTGGGCATGGGGTTGCGCGCGATCGGGACGGCGTCGGCGGCGCTGTAGACGCAGATATAGAGGCCGCGCGAGGCATCGGAGCGGTTGGCGGCCGAGCCGTGCAACAGCTTGGTGTGCATCAGGCAGACGCTGCCGGCCTTGCCGAGGCAGGGCACCGATTTCGCCAGCGCCTGCTTCTCCTCGGTCGGCGCGACGCCGCCGGTGAAGCGCTCGCCGTCGAACAGCGAGAGCATCGGGCCCTTGTGCGATCCCGGCACGACGGTGAGGCAGCCGTTGTCCTCGTCGACGTCGTCGAGGAACAGCAGCGCCGTCACGACGTCGTCGTTGGTGTGCGGCGTGTAGGCGAAGTCCTGATGATAGGAGACCTCGGTCTTGGCACCGGAAAGCTTCAGGTTGATCTTGCAGTGGTGGAACTTGACGTCCGGCCCGATCAGGTCGGCCACCATGTCGACGGTGCGTGCGTCGGCCATGACCTCGCGATAGGCATCGGAAATATCCGAGGGGTTGTTGATGCGGCGCAGTGCGGGCTTCGTTGCACTATGCTCCGAGCCCATGTCGAAGCGAGGTCGGCCGTCGATCGTCGGTGGGCCGAAGGGCTGGGCATGCGCCCGGCTCTCCTCGACCCAGGCCACGATCTCGGCGCGCAGCGCGGCAAGCTGCGCCGGCGTCACCGCCTCCTCGACCATGAGGTAGCCGTCGCGCCAGAAGGCGTCGTGCTGTTCGCGGGTTAGCAGAGTCATTTGTTCCTCCCGTCTGGCACGGTGCGTCAGCGACCCTTGAACACCGGCCGGCGCTTTTCCATGAACGCGGTGCGGCCTTCCTTGTAGTCGTCGGAGTCGAAGCACTCCTTCACCAGCCCGCTGAGACGGGCGAAGTCGGGCTTGCCGTCGAGCCGGGTCAGCTCCTCGATGGTACGCTTGGCGGCATGCATGGTGAGGGGCGCGTTCTCGCCGATCAGCTTGCAGTAGTTGTCGACATAGGAGTCGAGCTCGGCGTCGGGCACGATGCGGGTCATCAGGCCCATGCCGAACGCCTCCTGGGCGGAGAAGTGCCGCGCGGTGAAAAAGATCTCCTTGGCGTGCGACGGGCCGACCAGATCCGTCAGGATCTTCAGGCCGCTGGCGCGGTAGCCGAGGCCAAGACGCGCCGCCGGCACGCCGAACTTGCTGATATCCGACGCGATGCGGATGTCGCAGAGCAGCGCCACCGCCAGCCCACCGCCGATGCAGTAGCCTCTGATGCGGGCGATGGTTGGCTTCGAGCACTTGTTGAGCCGCGCGTTCGCGATCTCGCCGATCTTGTCGTAATAGGCGACCTGCTCGGGCGTGTTGCGCGCCTTCTCGAACTCCGAGATGTCGGCACCCGAGACGAAGGCCTTGTCGCCGGCCCCGGTGACGACGACGACGCGGATCGCCGGGTCCTTCTCGAACTCGTCGAGAATGACCGGGATCGCCTCCCACATGTCGGTCGAGGTGGCGTTGTGCTTCTGCGGCTTGTTGAAGACGAGCCGGCCGACCGGCCCCACCTTCTCCGCGATCATGTTGGGGGTCGGGCTGAAGTTCATTGCTAGGCGCTCCTGCTCATCGGACCGCGGACCTCCAGGTCCGCTCATTATCTTCGTTGAAACCACATGAGCGGGCCTGGAGGCCCGCGGCCCGCTTGATCAAATGACCTTGCGCTTGCGGAAGCCGTCGATCGCGGCGGTGTCGTAGCCGAACTCGGCCAGGATCGAATCGGTGTGCTCGCCCTGCTCCGGCGTGGCGGTCCACTCCTCGACCGTGGTGCGGCTCATGTTGATCGCCTGACCGATCACCTCCTGGTCGCCCAGCTTGGGATGCTTGATCGCACGCGCCATCCTCAGGTGCTTGACCTGCGGGTCGGCGAACATCTCGTCCATCTTGTAGATCGGACCGGCCGGGACGCCCGCCTTGTTCAGCTTCTCGACCGCCTCGGCGCTGGTGAAGGCGACCGTCCGCTTGTCGATCTCCGCGTTCAGCGTGTCGCGGTGCTTGACCCGGGCCTTGGCCGACGAGAAGCGCTCATCGGTCAGCAGCTCCGGCGCCTTGATGCTCTCGCAGAAGCGCTTGTAGATATGGTCGCCGGAGGCCGCGATATTGATGTAGCCGTCGCTGGTCTTGAACACGCCGGTCGGGATTCCGGTCGGATGGTTGTTGCCGGCCTGGCCTGGCACGTCCTTGGCCAGCGTCCAGCGCGCTGCCTGGAAGTCGCACATCGAGATCATCGCCTGCAGCAGCGAGCTCGAGACCCACTGCCCCTCGCCCGACTTCTCGCGCTCGAGCAGCGCGATCAGGATGCCGATAGCGCAATGCAGGCCCGCGCCCACGTCGGCCACGGCGATACCGGCGCGCACCGGACCGCCGCCCGCGGGCCCGGTGACCCACATGATGCCGCCCATGCCCTGGGCGATCTGGTCGAAGCCCGCGCGCTCGGCGTAGGGCCCGTCCTGGCCGAAGCCCGAAATCGATCCGAGGATGATCTTCGGATTCACCTTCTTCAGGTTCTCGTAGTCGATGCCGAGGCGGAACTTCACGTCGGCGCGGTAGTTCTCGACCACCACGTCGGCCTTCTCGACCATCTTCATGAAGATGGCCTTGCCCTCCGGCTCCTTGAGGTTGAGCGTGATCGAACGCTTGTTGCGGTGCAGGTTCTGGAAGTCGGGCCCGTGGCGCGGGCCGCCCATGTCGCCCTCGGCGACGCCCGGCGGCATCTCGACCTTGATGCAGTTGGCGCCCCAGTCGGCGAAGTAGCGCACGCAGGTCGGGCCGGCGCGCACGCGCGTCAGGTCGAGGACGGTAAAGCGGGCGAGCGGTCCTGCGGTCATATTCCTACTCTCGGTTGGCAACTGCTCCACACGTACCATGGCGGCGGGATCGATCTCCAGCTACGCTTCGCACCGCCCAGCGGTCCGGAGGGGTTCATGGTCGCCTCATTGATGAAACTCTATGGGGTGGCGCTTTTTGTCCTGTTCGACGCCACCGGTGCAGCCGCGCAGCAGCGCGCGACGATCAGCTTCGAAAGCCAGCAGAAGGGCAAGGCAGTTCAGGTGACGGCCGAAATATACTGGCCGGCCGAAGCTGGACCGGTACCGGCATTGGTGATCCACCATGGCAGCGGTGGCGTCACCGATGCCCGCGAAGGACGCTATGCCCGGGAGATGGTGGCGATGGGCGTGGCCGGCGTGGTGATCGATTCGTTCCGGCCGCGCGGCGTGCGGTCCACGATCCGGGACCAGTCGGCGGTCGCCACGGCGGACTTCAATCTCGACGCGCTGCGCATCTTGACGGCGCTGAGCGGCAACAGCCGCATCGACCGAACGAGGATCGGCATCACCGGCTTCTCCAAGGGGGGCGTCTCGTCGCTGATGGCTGCTCATGAACGGGTCATCGCTGCCGCCGGGGTGCCTGCCAGCCTGCGCTATGCGCTCCATGTGCCGTTCTATCCCGCCTGCTTCACGCATTACCATCGGCCGAAGACGACGGGTGCGCCGATCTACATGC
>CANIRG010000130.1 GCA_947469635.1 Rhodospirillales bacterium
CTGTTCGAGCGCAGCCTGTTCTACACGCGCGTGCGCAACGACCAGAACCAGATGGTGCTGTTCAGCAACAACGGCTCGGAGAGCCTCTATCTCTACTCCCTGCCGGTGCTGCCGATGGACCCGCAGTCGAGCTTCGGCGGCGCGGCCTACGCCCAGTGGTACACGACCAACGGCACGGCCGGCATCGCGCCGACCGACCCGGCGCTGCTGAAGGGCTTCGAGCTGCTGCGCGGCGCCGCCAGCCAGCCCGAGGACAAGCGAACCGAGACGGCGAAGGAGCTGTGGCGCATGCTGGTGGACGAGGTGTGGTCGATCGGCCTGGTCGGCCAGTCGCCCGCCTACATGGGTACGCGCGTCGTCAACGAGCGGCTGGAGAACGTGCCGGCCCGCACCTGCACCTCGCAGCATTGCCGCACGCCCTGGGGCGGCCATCCCGAGCAGTGGTTCTACAAATAGGCCCGGAGGCCTCCGATTCCACGAAGCGAATCCGATCTAGCGAACGTGCCCGACGATGCGCAGCGTGTCGTCGGTGTGCATCATCGGGAACACGGCCACGCCGGCTAGCAGCCTCTCGATTCGAACGAGGTCCTGCTTCGTGCCGCCGGACACCGGGACCTCCAGCCATTCGATGGTGCGGAAGGCGATGGGTCCCAGCTCGACCGTCTCGATGTATCGGCCCGACCGCCGGAAGTCCGCACGGCCCGGCGTGCGGATGACATGGACGTCCTCGATATCGAAGAGCTTCAGCCGCGCCTGCCGCACCGGCAGGTCGGCACCCTCGAACGCCCGGAACAGCTTCCGCCATAGCGTGTCGGACATCATGAAGACGCCGCGGTAGGTCATCTTGCGATCGGCCGGTGCTCCGTACCGGCGCCGGGGGTGATGAACATCAGCTCGCCTGGCGCACGCACGATGCCGCGATGCCACAGGCCCTTGGGCATGACGAAGGTCTCGCCTGCCTTGACCACGTTGCGGCGCTCGCCTGCATCGGTGTCGATCACCAGCTCGAGCTCGCCCGAGAGCAGGACAAGGATCTCGTCGCCCGCCGGATGGCGCTCCCAGTGATCCCAGTCCTTGCTCTGCGCCGTGATGCCCATCAGGCGACCGGTGTCGAGGTCGTTGCGTTGGGCGATCCCCGCCCAGAATTTGTCGCCGCCCTGCATGGCGAGCGCACTGTCGTCCGACCTGAGGTGGATGTAGGTCGAGCCAAGCGAGAAGGGCGCGTTCATGCCTCCTCGTCCGCCAGCATCTCGGCGTACCGGAAGATTTCCGTATGGTCGGCGCTGGGGCCCAGCCGGTTCCGCGCGTCGGCCCAGTAGGACACCGCGAGCTTCAGCCCCGGCGTGTTGAGGTCGAGGTGCTTGGCGACCGCAGCAGCCGTGCCGAGGTCCTTGGCCATCAGGCCGGTGGTGAAGCCGGCGGCGAAGTTCCGCGGCACCACGAACTGGCGGCCCTTCACCTCGGTGGCGTTGCTCTTGCCGGTGGAGGTGTTGAAGACATCGACCATAGTGCCGGGGTCGAGCCCGAAGGCCTCGCCCACCACCAGCGCCTCGCACATGGCGACCAGCCCCGCCGCCGACAGATAGTTATTGAGCGCCTTCAACGCATGGCCGGCGCCAGCCGCGCCGCAGAGCGTGATGGTCTTGCCCATGGCGGCGAAGGCCGGACGCGCGCGTTCGAGGTCGGCTGCGCTGCCCCCCACCATGATGCTGAGCGAACCGTCGAGCGCACGCTTGACGCCACCCGAGACGGGCGCATCGAGCAGCGTCCCGCCGAGCGCCGCAAGATCGCGCGCGAGCTGCTGCGTGTCGACCGGGTTCGACGAGCTCATGTCGATGACCATCGTCCCCGGCGCCAGCCCCTCGCGCGCCGAATCGCGTCCCTCCAGCACCGCCTGCCGCACCGCCTTGCCGTCGGGCAGCATGGTGATCAGCGCATCGGCGCCCTGCGCCGCCGCCTTGGCCGAGGCGGTCGCCAGTGCCGTCGGGTGGGCCCCGACGAAGTCCGATACGGCCTTCTGCGAGAGGTCGAACACGCGGAGCGTAAAGCCCGCGCCGGCGAGGCGCGCGGCCATCGGACGGCCCATCATGCCGAGGCCGATGAAGGCGATGGTGGCGGGTGGCGCCAGTGAGACGGGGGGCACAGTCATAGGATTTCCTTGTCGGTGAGGTCGTATTCATAGAGCGGCAGGGTTCGGCCGGGAATGGCGTCCGACGGTGCGTTCGACACGAAGCGTGCGCCCATGCGTTCATAGAACCGTGCAGCGTTGGGATCGGCGAGGATCGCCATGCGGCGAGCGCCGAGGCGGCGCGCCAGCGCGACGGCGCCTTCGAACAGCGCCTTGCCGACGCCGCCGCCGATGGCCGGCGGATCGACGAACATCAGGCCAAGCTCGCCATCGGCCTCTAAGCTCGCCATGCCGAGGACGCAGCCCGCGGCGTCGAGCGCGACCAGCACGCGGCCGGCCGCGATGTCGTCCTCGTGCACGGCCAGCGCGTCCGCGCTCTGCCGCATGAAGGCGGCATCGTAGCCCCATTGCGCCTTCGATCTCCGGCAAAGCGCGGTGAGGCTCGCGGCCTCACCCGCCTGCGCCGGCCGGACGGCCGTCATGGATCAGACGCCGCGGTCCTTGAAGACGTCGCGCGCCGTCTTGAAGGCGTCGAGGCCGGCCGGGATGCCGCAGTAGATCGCGACCTGGAGGAAGACCTCCTTGATCTCGTCCTTGGTCAGGCCGTTGTTCAGCGCGCCGTTGATGTGCAGCTTGAGCTCGGGCCCGCGATTGAGCGCCGCCAGCATGGCGAGGTTCAGCATCGAGCGCGTCTTCTTCGGCAGCCCGTCGCGCGTCCAGACATAGCCCCAGCAATATTCCGTGGTGACGTCCTGGAACGCCATCATGAATTCGTCGGCGCCGGCCATCGAGTTGTCGACATACTCGGCGCCCAGCACCTCCTTGCGCATCTTCATGCCCTCGTCATAGAGCTTCTTGTTGCGCGGGTTCGGTTTGACCTTAGCCATGATCGTCTCCTCCGTTTGGGAACGGCGGAGCATAGCGCAGCGCGTTTCAGGCGACGACTTGACCCTGCGCCGGAGCGGCAGCCGTGGTCGCGGTGACGCCGAGGCCCTTGGCCCGGGCACGCTGGCAGAGATCCTCGATGGTGATGGTGTCGAGCTGCGTCATCATATCGTCGCGCAGCTTCTCCCACATCGGCCACACGACCTCGTGGGCGAGCGGCGATCCGACCGTCATGTCGTTGGGCTCGGTCTCGGCCTCGAGGTTGCGCACCACGCGCACGACCTCGCCCAGGGTGATCCGCTTTCGCTCACGGCCCAGCCGATAGCCGCCGCGCGGGCCGCGCTTGCCGCTCAGGATGCCGGCGCGCACAAGATGTTGCAGCACCTGCTCGAGGTAGCGTTTGGGGATGCGCTGACGCTCGGTGATGTCGCCGCTGCGCACCGGATGCTCGCCCACATGGAACGCGACATCGAGCACCGCCTCGAGAGCGAACATGGTTTTCTTGCTGAGCCGAGGCATCCCCGCCGTCCTTTAGCTCTTGCGTGCTTGCTCCGCCGCTACACCTGTCGATCCGAACCCGCCCGCACCTCGCACAGTGCTGTCGAGCTCTCCCACTTCACGCCACACCGCCCGGGCATGTCGCGCCACAATCAACTGTGCAATTCGCATGCCGCGCGTGATCTTGAAGGGCTCGCGGCCCAGATTGATCAGGATCACGCCCACTTCACCGCGGTAGTCCGCGTCGATGGTGCCGGGCGCATTGGCGACGGTGATGCCGAATTTGGCAGCAAGCCCGGAACGCGGGCGGACCTGGGCCTCGAACCCGACCGGCAGCGCCAG
Source organism: Rhodospirillales bacterium (assembly GCA_947469635.1). Taxonomy (GTDB): domain Bacteria; phylum Pseudomonadota; class Alphaproteobacteria; order Reyranellales; family Reyranellaceae; genus Reyranella. The sequence goes on from CANIRG010000130.1 coordinate 3,854, forward strand.
GGCAATGCCGGTGGGCACGATGCGGCGGTCGAGCGGCGCCAGTTCGATATCCTGGTCGATGGCGGCCAGCAGATCGGCACCGGCAGCCGAGGCCGTGGCATAATCGGGCAGGTCGAGGTCCCGGCCGTGAGGCAGACGGACGATGTCGATCGAGATGCGTTCGGGATCGCTCATTCGGCGGCTTGGGCTGGGCGGGGCTGGCCGAGGTGCCGGGCGATCCGGTCGGCAAGGCGGGCGGCGACCTCGTCCTTGGCCAGGGTCGGCCAGTCCTCGACGCCCTGGGCGCTGACCAGATGCACGGTGTTGCGCTCGCCGCCGAACGTGCCGACGGCCGGCGACACGTCGTTGGCCAGGATCCAGTCGCAGCCCTTGCGCTGGCGCTTGTCGACCGCGTTGGCGATCAGGTTCTCGGTTTCCGCGGCGAACCCGACCACCAGCCGGGGCCGCTGCGGGCTGGAACGCGACAGCGTCGCCAATATGTCGGGATTGGGCGCCAGCTCCAGCGCCGGCGGCGCGGCGCCGGGCTTCTTCTTGATCTTGGCGTCGGAGGGGTGCGAGACCCTCCAGTCGGCGACGGCGGCGGCACAGACCACGACATCGATCGCGCCCGCGGCGAGACAGGCCGCCAGCATCTGGTCGGCCGAGTCTATCTTCACGACCTTGACGCCGGAAGGATCGGGCACCGTCACCGGGCCGCTCACCAGCGTGACCTCGGCGCCGAGCCGCGCCAGGGCGGCGGCGATGGCGTGGCCCTGCTTGCCCGAGGAATGGTTGGAGATGTAGCGAACGGGGTCGATCGCCTCGCGCGTCGGGCCCGACGTCACCAACGCCTTCTTCCCGGCCAGCGGCTTGTCGACCGACAGCAGGTTTTCAATGGCGACGACAATCTCCTCCGGCTCAGACATGCGGCCCGGCCCATATTCGTTGCAGGCCATGGCGCCGTCGTTGGGCCCGATGAAGGAAACGCCGCGCTTCTTCAGCGTCTCGACGTTGGCGACCGTGGCCGCATGCGTCCACATGCGGACGTTCATCGCGGGCGCGGCCAGCACCGGCTTGTCGGTGGCCAGCAGCACCGTGGCCGCCAGATCGTCGGCGAGGCCACCGGCCATGCGCGCCAGGAGATTGGCGGTCGCCGGCGCCACGACCAGCAGGTCGGCGTCGCGCGAGAGCTGGATATGTCCCATCTCGCTCTCGTCGGTGAGCGAGAACATGTCGGAATAGACGCGGTCCTCGGTCAGCGCCTGCAGCGACAGGGGGGTCACGAACTTGGCGCCGGCCTCCGTGAGCACGCAACGCACCGAGGCGCCGCGGCCGCGCAGCCGCCGCACCAGCTCCAGAGACTTGAAGGCCGCGATGCCGCCCGCGACGATCAGCAGGATCCGCTTGCCGTTCAACATGGGGCCAAGGATATCACAAGAGGCGGCTGCAGAAAGTATAGACGCCCGTCAGCAGCAGCGCCCAGAACACGGCGAGGCGAAACTGCTCGACGGAGAGCCGCAGGCGGACCTGCTGGCCCACCCACATGCCGGCCAGCGCCGGGACGACGGCCACGGCCGATACGACGGCGCGCGGCCCGTCGAGCAGGCCGAAGAACAGCAGCGAGGAGGTCAGCGTGAGCGAGGTGGCGCAGAGCACCACGCCCAGCGTCTGCACCAGCTCCGAGGGCTTGATGTCGAGCCCCTGCAGGTAGGGCATCAGCGGGATGATCGGCACACCCACGAGCCCCGCGACGAAGCCCGACACGACGCCGATCACCGGCGCCAGCGGCTTCTCGAGATCGGCATGGATGTGCAGCCGGATGCGCAGCAGGCCGAGGCCGCTGTAGACGATCAGCACGAGCGCCAGCACGAGGAAGGCCCAGTTCGGCCCCTTCTGCCCCACCAGCCACATGGTAAGGTAGAGCGAGATCGCCAGCGGCACGATCAGCGGCCATTGCCGCCGCAGGATCGTCCGGAACTGCCCCCCCACCGCCGCCTGCCAGAGATTGGTGAAGATGGTCGGCAGCGCGATCATCGCTATCGATTCGGTGAGCGGCAGCATCAGCGTGGTGAGCGCGATGACGATCGTCGGCAGGCCCAGCCCGACCAGCCCCTTCACGGTCCCGGCGAGCAGGAACACGGCGAGCCCGAAGGCGATTTCGGTATTTGTCACGTCTCACCCTTACCAAATCTCGTCACCGAGGGTCCGTGAGTTTACCTCATCCTGAGGAGCGGCCCGCAGGGCCGCGTCTCGAAGGATGGGCCCACGCACGGTGCCTGTTGCCGACCCTTCGAGACGGCGCTGCGCGCCTCCTCAGGGTGAGGTTGCTTTGTCACGCTCGGTTACGTGGGGCGATGACGGGACAGGGTCAATGCCACCACGCCAGGACGGCGGCGAGCAGGGCGACCACGGCGACCAGCTCGACCAGGGCCGCCCGACGGCCAGCGCGCGGCGGCGGCTCGGTGGCGAGGCGTTCGGCGCGGCGGCGCTCGGCCTCGACCACGAAGGACAGGCTGTCGATCAGGCGCGGCAGGCGACGCAGGCCCTGCGCCAGGTCGGCGGCGGCGCGGCCCGCCGTGGCGCGCGGGCCGAAGTGGGTGGCCATCCATTCCTCGATCAGCGGCTGCGCCAGCTCCCAGATATTGACGTTGGGATTGAGCCTCGTGCCCATGCCTTCGGCCATCAGCATGGTCTTCTGCAGCAGGAGAAGCTGCGGCTGGACGGCCATCTTGAACTGCTCGGTGACGCGCAACATGTGGGCGAGCAGACGCGCGATCGAGATCTGGTGGCTGGGCTTGCCGAAGATCGGCTCGCCGATCGAGCGGCAGGCCTGGGCGAACATCTCCAGCGACTGGTCGGCCGGCACATAGCCAGCGCGGAACTGCACCTCGGCCACGGCACGGTAGTCGCGCCGCAGGAAGCCCACGAGCAGCTCGGCGAGATAGCCGCGCGTCGCCTCGTCGACGCGGCCCATGATGCCGAAATCGACCGGCACGATGCTGCCGTTGCGATCGACGAAGGCGTTGCCGCCGTGCATGTCGGCATGGAAGAAGCCGTCGCGGAACACCTGATAGAAGAAGGCTTCGGCGCACTTCTTCATCACCGCGTCGGGATCGTGGCCGGCGGCGACGATGGCGTCGCGGTCGCCGATCGGCGTGCCGTCGACCCGCTCCAGCGTCATGACCCGCTCGGCCGTGCGGTCCCAGTCGATCGCGGGCGCGCGATAGCTGGGATCGTCGCGGAAATTCTCGCCCAGCTCCTCGGCGGCGGCGGCCTCCATGCGCAGGTCCATCTCGACCCGCACCACGTCGGCGAAGGCCCGCACCGATTCGACCGGCTTCAGCCGGCGGAAGCGCGGCTGGGTGCGCTCCACCAGCTCGGCCATCCAGGTGAAGAGATCCATGTCGCGCGCGAAGGCGCGTTCGATGCCGGGCCGCAGCACCTTGACCGCGACCTCGCGGCCGTCGGTGGTGGTGGCGAAATGCACCTGGGCGATCGAGGCGGCGGCGACCGGCGTGTCGACAAAGCTCGAGAACAGGGCATCGATCGGCCGGCCAAGCTCGCTTTCGATGATGCGGCGCGCCTCAGAGGCCGGAAAGGCGGGCAGATGGTCCTGCAGCTCGCCGAGGTCGGCCGCCACGCTCTCGCTCAGCAGGTCGGCACGGGTCGAGAGCGCCTGGCCGAGCTTGATGAACGACGGACCCATCTCCAGCAGCGCCGCCGCCAGCCGCTGGCCGGGCCGGCGCGGGGGCCGGCGCCAGTTGAACGGCCGCGCCCACAGCCGCGCCCAGCCGATCAGCGCCGGCGCGATGCCCAGCGTCTCCAGCGGGAACAGCGCATCGTGGCGGGCGAAGCTCAGCGCCAGCCTCAGCAGGCGCCAGCTGTTGCGAAGCGCGCGGAACATTTCAGCGGACCGCGGGCCTCCAGGCCCGCCCCTTCGGTAGAACGTGCATGAGCGGACCTGGAGGTCCGCGGTCCGGCATGAGAGCAGTGCGCGGCATCAGATACGCCAGCCGCTGTGCAGGGCCACGACACCCATCGTCATGTCGCGCCAGGTGACGTTGGCGAAACCCGCGTCGCGCATCCGGCGGGCAAGCTCGCGCTGCGGCGGGAAGCGGCGGATGCTTTCGTGCAGGTAGCGGTAGGATTCGGCGTCCTTGGCGATGACGCGACCGAAGAACGGCAGCGCCCGCGCGGAGTAGGCGTCATAGGCGCTGGCGATCGGCGCGGAGGTGACCTTGCTGAATTCCAGGCAGTAGAAGCGGCCGCCCGGCTTCAGCACGCGCCAGGCCTCGGCAAGCGCCTTGTCGATGCCGGTGACGTTGCGCAGGCCGAAGGCGATGGTGTAGCCGTCGAAGGTCCGGTCGGGGAACGGCAGGGTCTCGGCATCGCCCGTCGCCCAGGCAAGGCCGCGCAGCAGCCCGCGATCGACGGCGCGGTCGCGGCCCACGGCCAGCATCGCCGTGTTGATGTCGCAGATCGTGACGTCCGGCGCCTCGGCCTGGCGCTCCAGGATACGGAAGGCGACATCCCCCGTGCCGCCCGCCACATCGAGGAACTTCTCCCCGGGCCGCGGGTTCACCACGTCGACCAGCGTGTTCTTCCACAGCCGGTGGACGCCGCCGGACATCAGGTCGTTCATCAGGTCGTAGCTTGGCGCCACGCTCTCGAACACGCGCCGCACCAGGCCCGCCTTCTCCGCCGCGGGAACATCGCGGTAGCCGAAGGAAGCCTTTTCGATAGGATCGGGGGCGTCGGTCATTGGTCGCAACCTAGAGGAATAGCCATGGTGCTGAAAGACCGGGTGCTGCTGATCACCAATGTCGAGAAGTTCGCAGGACACGGCACGACGGCGGTGGCGCTGGCGCAGGGCGCCACGGTGCTGGCCCACGATCCAGCGTTCGAGGCGCCGAGCGCGCGTCGCAAGTACGAGACGCAGTTTCCCGGTGCCCACGCATTGTCGGCCGTCGAGCCCGCGACCATGGTCGAGCTGGCGCTGAAGCGTCACGGTCATATCGACGCGCTGGTCAACAACGATGCCTATCCTGCACTGCGTGCGCCGCTCGCGGAGGCACGCATGGAAGACTATCGCGACGCGCTCGAAGCGATGGCAGTGGCACCCTTGCGCCTCACCCAGCTGGTGGCGCCGTCGATGCGCAAGCGCAAATGGGGACGGATCGTGTTCGTGTCGTCGGCCGCTCCACTGCGCGGTATCGCCAACTATGCGCCCTACGTCTCGGCGCGCGCCGCGGCCAATGGCCTTGTCTCCTCGCTGGCCAAGGAGCTGGGCCGCGACGGCATCACGGTGAATGCCGTGGGCTCGAACTATGTCGAGAACCCGGACTACTTCCCGCCGACGCTGCTCGCCAACAAGGAGGCGATGGCCAAGATGACGGCGCAGATTCCGCTCGGGCGCCTCGGCAAGAGCGCCGAGCTCGGCGCCGCCGTCTGCTTCCTCTGCTCCGACGGCGCGGGCTTCATCACCGGCCATGTGCTGCCCCACGCCGGCGGCTGGGCGTGACCACAAGCCGTTGGGGCCGTTACCGCCAAGTAACGCTTTAAATAACATGAAAATAACCTTGGCAGCTCAAGATCTGGGTTCGCCGACGATGCCGTGCGGCTGGACCACACCCACCATCATAGGCTTGGTCTGAGCCAACAGCCGATTCCGGTCGTTACTCATCTCGACGAAGCCTTCAGCAGCTCGCCATGAGTGCCCCAGCCCTCACTTGGGCGTAAAACGCGTATCTCGGTTGCGAAGCCCAACATGACGAAAATCCAAATCGAGCTGTCCGACGCTACCGCAAAGGCTGCCCGCGACGCGGGACTTCTGACGCCCAGGGCGCTCAGTCGGCTTGTGACCGAAGCCATCAAACGGCGGCAGGCCGCCGACTCGCTCCTGGCGATCGCAGACCGCGTCGCCAAAGCCGGAATCGCGCCGATGTCCATGGAAGAGATCGACGCGGAGGTGAAAGCCGACCGCGCCGTACAGCGGCGCCGGCGTGCGGGCCGTCGTTGACACCAATGTTCTTCTGTCCGGGCTGCTCTGGCGCTGCCCGCCGCACGCACTGATGGAGCTCGCCCGGGCAGGCAGCTTCACCTTGGTCAGTTCGCCAGCGGATGATCCGTGAAGTGACGCAGCTGTCCGGGATGGTCCAGGCGCCCTCGCTATGTATTCCGGTCAGCCGCGATGCCGACGACGATCGTGTCCTGGCGGCAGCCATCGCCGGGCATGCCGATATCATCGTGTCTGGCGACCTCGACCTGCTTTCCCTGGGTGCTCTCGAGAATATTCAAATCGTCGCTCCCGCCGAGGTCATCCGGTTGGTTCGCCCCTGACAGAGACCTGCGAGACTTTCTCGGTCTTCGCGCGCACCTCGCAACGGTCGCGTGACAGCGCAACCGGCTCGTGTCAGCATCCGCGCATAATCAACGCCGCGCACGGTTGACCGAAGCGCGGCGGCCAGGGAGCTAACGTCCAGAAACGCCGGAGTATCCGGCGCGCGTTGCCTTGGCTCGCTCTCGGTCCGAGGACGTGCATGGCAAGACAGATCGTCCACCGTCTGTTGGTCTCCCTCCCCGCCTTGCTCGGCGTGCTTTTCCTGTGCTTTTGCCTGCTGCAGGTCGTGCCGGCGGATCCGGCGATGATCATCGCCGGGCCCGACGCCAAGGCCGAGACCATCGCCGCCATCCGCCTCGAGCTCGGGCTCGACCGGCCGATCCCCGTCCAGTTCGCCGAATATATCGGCCGCGTGCTGCGCGGCGACCTCGGCCGCTCGATCATCTCCAACAAGATGGTGAGCGAGGAGCTGGCCCTCACCATCGGCCCCACGGTGGAGCTGATGGTGGGCGCGATGCTGATCGCCGTGCCGTTGGGACTGACGCTGGGCACGCTGGCGGCGGTGCAGCGCGGCAGCCTGGTCGACCGCGCCATCATGGCGATCTCGGTGGCGGGCGTGTCGATGCCGGTGTTCTTCATCGGCCTGATCCTGATCCAGTATGTCGGCTTCAAGTGGGCGATGCTGCCCTTCACCGGCCGCACCGGGCCGGTCTGGGACGGCGGCCTGCCGAGCCTGATCCTGCCGGCCGGCACGCTCGGGCTGGTGCTCATCGGGCCGATCGCGCGGCTCACCCGCACCGCGGTGCTCGAGGTGCTGGGCGCCGACTTCGTGCGCACCGCGCGCGCCAAGGGGCTGCGCGAGACGGCGGTGATCGTCCATCACGCGCTGCGCAACGCGCTGATCCCCGTCGTCACGCTGATCGGCCTGCAGGCGGCGTTCCTGCTGGGCGGCGCCGTCGTCACGGAGACGATGTTCTCCTGGCCCGGTGTCGGCAGGTTGGCGGTCGGCGCCATCGTGTCGAGCGATTTCCCGACGGCGCAGGGCGCCATCATGATCCTGGCCATCGCCTTCCTGTCGATCAACCTGCTGGTCGACGTGCTCTACGTCTATCTCGATCCGAGGATGCAGCGGTCATGAGCGTCAACGCCCTCGACACCGTCCTCGCCGCCGAGGACGACGGCGCCCTCAGCCGCTCCGGCGTGCTGCGCCGGCTGATGCGCGACAAGGTGGCGGTGGTGGCGGCCCTGCTGCTGACGCTGATCGGGCTGGCGGCGATCTTCGCGCCCGTCGTGGCGCCGCACGATCCCTACCTCACCGACCTCAGCAAGGTGATGCAGCCGCCGAATGCCGAGAACTGGTTCGGCACCGACAACACCGGCCGCGACATCCTGAGCCGCATCATCTTCGGCACGCGCAACACGCTGATGCTGGGGCTGGTCGGCGTCATCATCGGCGGGGCGCTGGGCGGGGTGCTCGGCATCCTCGCCGCCTACTACCCGCGGGCCGACGGCTGGATCATGCGCCTGGTCGACGTGATGCTGGCCTTCCCGGCGATCCTGATCGGCCTCGCGGTGGCCGCCATCGCCGGCGCCGGGCTGCCGGCCGTGGTGATCGCGCTGGTGGTGGCGACCATACCCGACGTGGCGCGGGTGGCGCGCGGCGCCGCCGTCGGCGTCATGAGCCAGGAGTTCATGGAAGCGGGCCGCGCGGTCGGCGTGTCGGACGGCACGCTGATCTGGCGTTACCTCACGCTCAACTGCATCTCCACCATCTTCGTCTTTCTCACGTTGCGCTTCGGCCAGATCATCCTGATCGGCTCGGCGCTGGGCTTCCTCGGCATGGGCGCCCAGCCGCCGACCGCCGAGCTCGGCATGATGGCCGCCCAAGGCCGCGACTTCCTGTTCATGGCGCCGCACATCGCGACGATCCCGAGCTGCGCGATCTTCATCATCGTGCTGGCCGCCAACCTTCTGGGCGACGCATTGCGCGACGTCCTCGATCCGAGGCTGCAACAATGATCAAAGCTCTTCTGAGTGCGGCGTTGGCGTTGGGTATCGCGTTCCCGGCGGGGGCGCAGGTCCTCAACATGATGAAGGGCATCGATGCGCCGCACTACGACGCGCAGCGCACGACCTGGGGGCCGACCTCCGACATCGTCAACATGATCCAGGACACGCTGGTGGCGCTCGACTGGGCTGCAAGACGCCGATCCCCTATCTCGCCAAGTCGTGGACCGTGAGCCCCGACGGCAAGCTCTACACCTTCAAGCTGCGCGACGACGTCACCTTCTGCAGCGGCAAGAAGCTGACGGCCGAGGACGTGATCTTCACCTTCAAGCGGCTGAAGAGCCCCGAGATCAAGGGCCCCTTCGCGTGGCGCTCCGGCAACATCAAGGAGCTGCGCGCGCCCGATCCCTACACGGTCGAGTATGAGCTGAACGAGCCGTTCTCCGAGCTGCTGCTGCAGCTCACGATGTTCACCAACGTCATCCTGAACAAGGATAACGTCGAGACGCTGGGCAAGGACTACGGCGTCAAGGGCGCCGACGGCACCGGCCCGTGGTGCCTCGATTCCTGGCAGCCGCGCACCCACATCACGCTCAAGCGTCACGATGCCTATCGCTGGGGCCCGTCGATGTACAAGAACAAGGGCCCGGTGAAGTTCGAGAAGCTCGTCATCAAGATCGTGCCCGAGGATTCGAGCCGGGTGGCCGCGATGATGGCGGGGCAGTTCGACACCACGCACCAGTTCCCCTCGCAGTTCATCGCCCAGGCCAAGGTGGCGCCGATGCTGACCGTCACCCAGGCCAACCCCAACTTCCAGCTGCTCTATTTCGGCTTCAAGACGACGCGGCCCATGGTGGCCGACAAGCGCGTTCGCGAGGCCATGAGCATCGCCATCGACCGCGCCGCCATCGCCAAGGCCATCCTGCTGGGCAACGCCGATCCCGCCTACTCGATCGTCGATCCGGCGGCGCTCGACCACGATCCCAAGACGGCCGGCATCGTGAAGGAGGACGTCGAGCGGGCGCGCAAGCTGCTCGACGAGGCCGGCTGGAAGCCCGGCGTCGACGGCATCCGCGAGAAGGACGGCGTGAAGCTCGCGCCGCGCGTCTACTACACGGCCAACGCCAACTCGGCCCGCGTCGCCGAGGCGATCCAGGGCTACCTGCGCAAGATCGGCGTGCACTGGCAGCTGCAGCCGTGGGACTCCACGATCGCACCGGTGAAGATGGCGGAGCAGGACTACGAGATCTGGTCGGTCACCGTGCCCTACCTGTCGGCCGGCGACCTGATGAACCTCTATTTCGACTCGGCCAACATTCCCACGCCCAACCGCATGAACTGGAAGGACCCCGAGACCGACGCCTGGCTGAAGGCGGGCCGCGCCGCGCTCGCGGCCGAGGACCGCACCAGGAACTACGCGCTCGTCCAGCAGAAGGTCATGCGCGAGCATCTGTGGATCCCCGTGCTCAACATCAACATGCACGAGGTCACCAACAAGAAGCTGAAGGGCATGCGCCCGCACATGATCTACCAGAACACTTTCTACAAGGGCCTGGACGCGAGCTTCTGAGCGGAGGAACGGACATGCTGAAGGTTTTTGCCGGCGTTGTTGCAGCTTTGGGAATGGCGGGTGCGGCCGAGGCGCAGACGCTGCGCATGATGAAGTCGCTCGATGCGCCGCACTACGACGGGCAGCGCACGACCTGGTCGCCGACCTCCGACATCGTCAACATGTTCCAGGACACGCTGGTGGCGATGGACTGGGACGGCAAGACGGCCATCCCCTACCTCGCCAAGTCGTGGACGCTCAGCCCCGACGGCAAGCTCTACACCTTCAAGCTGCGCGACGACGTGAGCTTCTGCAGCGGCAAGAAGTTCACGGCGGCCGACGTCATCTACTCGTTCAAGCGCCTCACCAGCCCGGAGCTGAAGGCGCCGCTCGCCTGGCGCGCCGGCAACATCAAGGAGCTGCGCGCGCCCGATCCCTACACCGTCGAGTACGAGCTGAACGAGCCCTTCGCCGACCTCTTGCTGCAGCTCACCATGTTCACGACCGCGATCCACAACAAGGAGAGCGTCGAGTCGCTCGGCAAGGACTACGGCACCAAGTCGATCGACGGCACCGGCCCGTGGTGCTTCGACTCGTGGCAGCCCCGCACCGAGATCGTGCTGAAGCGCCACGACGCCTACA
>CANIRG010000131.1 GCA_947469635.1 Rhodospirillales bacterium
AGATGCTTGCGGCCGGTGCCCTGGTCGTTCTGCGCCGGGCTCATGCGGATGCCGACCTTGGTCGACAGCACGATGTCCTCGCGCTTCGTCATCTTCATGAGCGTGGCGCCCATGATCTCCTCGGAGCGCCCGGCGTTGTAGGCATCCGCCGTGTCGAAGAAGGTGATGCCGACATCGAGCGCACGCTTGAAATAGGCCGGCGCCTCGGCCTCGTCGAACTTGCCCCAGCCGCGGCGCCCCTTGGCGCCCCATGAATTGCCGCCGAGACAGATGCGGCTCACGATCAGGCCCGAGCGGCCAAGCGGTCCATATTTCATCGAGATATCTCCCGTTTGCCCACCCTTCGAGACGGCGCTACGCGCCTCCTCAGGGTGAGGTCCACACACAACAACACCTCATGCTGAGGAGCGCCGGAACGGCGCGTCTCGAAGCATGGGCCCCAGAGTGGCTCCTAGCGCAGCACTTCCTTGTTCACGACGTGCGCTTCGGTGGGGTGGCCGTCGAAAACCGAGAGGATGTTCTCGATGGCGGTCACTGCCATGCGGTCGCTCGCCTCCTTGGTGACGCCGGCCATGTGCGGGCTGAAGATCACGTTCTCCAGGCTGAACAGCTTGTTGGTCGGATCCGGCGGCTCCTTGTCGAGCACGTCGAGGCCGGCGCCGCGCAGGCGGCCGTTCTTCAGCGCATCGTAGAGCGCATCCTCGTTGATGATGCCGCCGCGGGCGGTGTTCACCAGGAAGGCGTCGGGCTTCATCAGCGCCAGCGTCTCTGAATTGAACATGTCGATGGTCTCGGGCGCCTTGGGGCAGTGCACCGACACGAAATCGACCTTGGGCAGGATCGCCTTGAGATCGGTCACCTTGGTAGCGCCGGCTTTGACGATCTCCGCCTCCGGCACGTTGGGATCGAGGACCGAGACGTTCATCTCGAAGGCGACGCAGCGCTTCACCGTGCGCGAGCCGATACGGCCCATGCCGACCACGAGGATCGACTTGCCCGACAGGTCGGCCGGCAGGTCGCCGAGGCGATGGCCCCAGCCACCTTCGCGCACGAAGCGGTCATACTTCTTCACCAGCCGCGCCGATGCGAGGAGCATGTACATTGCATGCTCGGCCACCGAGACCGAGTTGGCGATGCCGGTCGTCATCAGGAAGACGCCGCGCTTGTTCAACGCCGGCACCTCGACGGCATCGAAGCCGACGCCGAGGCGGGCCACCACCATCATGTTTGGCGCCACCGCGAGCTCGGCTTCGCGGAACTTCGTGCCGCCCAGCGTCACGGCATGCGCGTCCTTGAGCTTGGGATGGAGCGAGGCCTCCGAATCGTCGGTCAGGATCTCGAAGTCGACATCGTCGCGCGTCTTCAGCACGTCGATGCCGGCCTGCGGCATGCGGCCGACGATCAGCACTTTCTTGCGGTTCCTGCCCGTGGTTCCCGTCGTCATCGTATCCCCTGAGGTCATCCTGAACGGCGGCGATCCTAAGGCCAGCGCCGATGCGATGCTAGGGCAGGTAGGTGAGCGGGAGCCGCGTGGTGGACTTGATCTCTTCCATGGCGAACATGGAGGTGACGTCCGACAGCTCGACCTTGGCGATCAGCCGCTTGTAGAAGGCGTCGTAGGCCTCGATGTCGGGGAGCGCGAGGCGGATCAGGTAGTCGATCTCGCCGCTCATGCGGTAGCAGTCCATGACCTCGGGGAACGAGGCGACGGCCTTGGCGAAGCGTGTCAGCCACTGGGCATTGTGCTGGGCGGTGCGCACCGCCACGAACACGGTGACGCCGGCATTGACCGCCTTGCGGTCGAGCAGCGCCACGCGGGCGCGCACCACGCCGTCGTCCTGCAGCCGCTTGATGCGCCGCCAGCACGGCGTGGTCGAGAGGCCGACGCGCGCCGCAACCTCGCTGAGCGGCATGTCGGCGTTGTCCTGGAGGCAATCCAGAATCTTTCGGTCGAAGGAATCGAGCGATAATTTCGCGACCATCCGGCATTCCTTGGAAATGGTTTCTCAAGTGTCGGCCGGTTTGACCAAAACGCGCAAGCCGTTTCCGCGCATCGGAGCCTAAAGTCACTCCCATGTTGCAGCGTTTCACCGAACACCCCGCCGCGGTCAACGAGACCTATCTCCAGCACATGGGCATGGCTTTCGGCTTTGGCGGCCGTATGCTGGCAGGCGCCTTTGCCTGCTTCCTGCACGGACTTTTCCCATGGATGTGCCTGACCCGCGGCAGCGACACGGTTCGTGCGCTGCACCACCGCATGGTGAGCCATCGCACGGTCCAGCCTGTCGCACAGCCGGTCGTGCAGCCCGCCGAATAGGCGCGGCCCTCCTCCTCGCGCTCGCCGCAACGGCGGCGCAGGCGCAGGAGCGCTCGATGGTGCCGGTGACCGTCGATGGCGAGAGCGTCAAGCTGGCGCTGATCACCTACAAGCCGGCCGGCAACGGCCCCTTCCCGACGCTGATCTTCCATCATGGGTCGACCGGCCGCGGCAACGATCCCTCGTCCTTCGCGCGGCCCTACGAGGCGCGCACCATGGCGCAATGGTTCACCGCGCGCGGCTTTGCCGTGCTGCTGCCGTCGCGCCGCGGACGGGGCGGATCGGAAGGTCGCTACGACGAAGGCTTCTCGATCGACCGCATCTCCGGCTATAGCTGCGACGAGACGCTTTCCGTTCCCGGCGCCGACCGCGCCCTGCGCGACATCGATGCGGTGACGCCGGCGCTTCTGGCGATGCCGTTCGTCGACCGTTCACGCGTCGCGGTGGGCGGCGTGTCGAGGGGCGGCATACTTTCCATCGCCTGGAGCGGCCGCCAGCCTGCCGTCCCTCGTGCCGCGATCAACTTCGTCGGCGGCTGGATGGGCGCGGGCTGCGTGAACGCCACTTCGATCAACCGCGGCCTGCTCAATCGTGGCGTAGCCTACGGTCAGCCCTCGATCTGGCTCTACGGAGAGAACGATACATTCTATCCGCTGTCGCACACGCGGGCGAACTTCGCGGCGTTCCAGAAGGCCGGTGGCAAGGGCGCGTTCCACGAGTTCACGCCGCCCGTCGGCACCAACGGGCACTTCATCAACTCGCTGCCGGCGCTGTGGACGCCGGTGATGGAAGCCTATCTCGCCGAGCGCGGCCTGCCGTCGAGGGCGAACTGATCGCGGAACCATCGACGAGGGCGAGCGTTCACTCGTAATGGAAACTCATGTGAAAATCAGCTTCCAGGGAAGCGATCCCAGCGAAGCCCTCAGCCAGATGATCCACAATGAAGTCGAAGCCCTGGAGAAATTCTACGGCCGAATGACTGCCTGCCACGTGAACGTGCGGGTACCGGACAAGCATCATCGCACCAGCGGCCTCTACGCCATCAACATCCATCTCGCCCTGCCGGGGCATATCGACATCAATGTCGATCACGTCTCCGACGATGACGACCGCTTCTCGGACCCGCAGTTCGCCGTTACCGACGCCTTCCGTCGCGCCCAGCGCCAGCTCAAGGAGAGTGCGCGCAAGCAGCGTGGCGAGACCAAGAAGCTGCACGAGCGCATCGACCGTACGCTCGACAGTCCCGACGTCGCCAAGTCTCCCTAACGACGTCTCCCTAGCGGCGCTTCACGCCCTTCTCGTCGAGCCGTTCGCGCAGCAGACCGATCCGATCACCGCCCCAGAACAGCTCGGTGTCGAAGACGAACATCGGCACGCCGAACACGCCCGAGGCTTCGGCCTCGGTGCGTAGCCGGTCGTGCTCGGCACCGCCGTCGTCCTTCAGAAACTCCGGAAAACCCGGTGGCGCGCCCGCTTGGATGAGCACGGCGTCGACCGCCGCGGTGTCCTCGGGGTCCAGCGCGCGGCGCCAGAAGCGATCGAAGGCGAGGTCGTTGTAGGCGCGGAACACGCCGTGCTTGCGGGCGTAGAGCATGCCCGTGTTGATCGGCCGCGCATAATAGATCTTCTTCGGGCCCATCAGGGTGAGATCCTGCTTGTTGGCGTAGCGCCGGGCGTCCATGTAGGCGTAGCGCACGCGCCGCCAGTGGTGCGCGTCACGCTCCGCCACCGAGCCCTGGAACGAGGCGATGTCGAGCGTGTACGGGCGCCACTCGAGGTCGATATCGTAATCGGCCTCGAGCTGGTAGGCCCACGCCTTGGCGACGAAGGCGTAGGGGCTGACATAGTCGCTCCAGAGGATGACCTTGGTCGTCACGGGCTAGCGAGCGTCCTTCGCCAGCTTGGTCTCCACGACGCGCGACCACAGGGTGGCGCCCAGCGTGATGATCTCGTCATTGAAGTCGTAGGCCGGGTTGTGGACCTCGCAGCCGCCTTCGCCGCCGCCGTTGCCGATGTTGATGAAGGCGCCCGGCACCTTCTCCAGCATGTAGGAGAAATCCTCCGAGGCCATGACGTACGGCCCCTCGCGGTTCATGTTCTCGTATCCCACGATCTCGGCCGCCACGTCGGCGATGAACTTCACCGCATCCTTGTCGTTGACCAGCGGCGGGAAGACGACGCGCACGTCGGCCTTGGCGGTGCCGCCCAGCGTCTGCGCGATGCCGGCGGAGATCGTCTCGATCCTCTCCTTCACCAGCGCCATCGTCTCCTTCTTGAAGGCGCGGATGGTGCCGCGCAGCACGGCTTCCTGCGGGATCACGTTGTAGGCGTCGCCCGAATGCATCTGGGTGACCGAGATCACCGCCGAGTCGAGCGCGGCGACATTGCGCGAAACAACGGTCTGCAGCGCCGAGATGATCTGCGTGGCGATGATGATCGGATCGATGCCGCTCTCCGGCCGGGCGCCGTGCGCGCCCTTGCCGCTGATGTGGATGTCGAACAGGCCGCCGCCGGCCATCTGCGGCCCGGAGCGGATGGCGAACTTGCCGACGTCGAGCTTGGGGCGATTGTGCATGCCGAAGATCTGCTCGCAGGGGAACTTCTCGAATAGCCCGTCCTTGACCATCGCCTCGGCGCCGCCGCGGCCTTCCTCGGCGGGCTGGAAGATGAAGTGCACGGTGCCGTCGAAGTTGCGCGTCGATGCGAGATACTGCGCGGCGCCCAGCAGCATCGTCGTGTGGCCGTCATGGCCGCAGGCATGCATGCGGCCCTTGTTCTGGCTGCGATGGTCGAAGGTGTTGTACTCGTCCATCGGCAGCGCATCCATGTCGGCGCGGAGGCCAATGGCGCGCGGGTTGTTGCCGACGCGCACGGTGCCGACGACGCCGGTCTTGCCGATGCCGGTCGTCACCTCGCAGCCCCACTCTTTCAGCTTCCTGGCAACGATCGCCGAGGTGCGCTCCTCCTCGAAGCCGAGCTCGGGATGGGCGTGAATGTCGCGACGGATCGCCGTCAGCTCCTGGGCGAAGGCGGCAATCCTGGGTTCGATCTTCATGAGGTATGCTCCGGCAAAGGTTAAGTCATTATTGCCCTTCCACGCGGGCCGGTTAAAGTCCCCTGCAATGGATGGTTCAGTGGGAAGCCATAGGATGAATCGCCTTCCGATCATCACGGTAGCGCTGGCTGCCGTGCTGGGAGCCTGCGTGCAGCAAGCGCCGGTGGCCCAATGGACGCCTATTCCGCGCCCCGCGCCGAGCGATGCGACGCCGCAGGGCATTGCCTACATCTGCGAGGGCCACAAGGAAGTGACCGTCGTCTACGCCAAGAATCGCGCCTCCGTCACGCTCGCCAACAAGACCTGGCGCATGGAATACCAGGGATCGGGTGAAGGCTTCCGTTATGCCGACACCGCCGCCGAATGGTCGGGTCGCGACGATCTCGCGACCCTGCGCGAGGCCGCCAATACGGCACGGCCGATCGCCCACAACTGCCGCCCGACGCGACGCATCACCTGAGCCAGAGCTTGATGGCGTAGCCCACTGCCGCCGTCACGCCGACGCCGCCGGCCCAAAGCCCGACGAACCACAGAAGCTGCCGCGCCATCGGCCTCAATGATAGCCCTCATGGCCGGTCTTGCCGCGGAACACCCAGTAGGAATAGCCGGTATAGGCGAGGATGATCGGTATCATGATCGCCGCGCCCACCAGCATGAACTCGAGGCTGGCCGGCGGCGCGGCGGCGTCCCAGATCGTGATCGCCCGCGGCACGACGAAGGGATAGAGGCTGACGCCAAGGCCCGCGAGGCCGAGGGCGAAGAGCGCCAGCGCGATCACGAACGGCCAGGCGTGGCTGCGCCGGCGCAAGCTCAGGAAGAAGCCGAACGAGGCAACGGCCACGAGCAACGGCACCTGCGCCGTGAACATCACCTGCGGCCACTCGAACCAGCGGCGGAAATAGTCGTGGCTGAGGAACGGCGTCGCCGCGCTGACGGCGGCCATCGCGACCACCGTGGCGACACCGAACACCTGCGCCAGCCGATAGCAGCGATCCTGCAGGGACCCCTCGCTCTTCATGATCAACCAGGTGGCGCCCAGCAGCCCATAGCCGCACACCAGGCTCACGCCGACCAGCAGGCTGAAGGGCGACAGCCAGTCCCACCAGCCGCCCGAATAGGCACGGCCCTGCACGGCGATGCCTTGCAGCAGGCCGCCCAGCACGACCCCTTGCGCGAAGGTCGCCACGACCGAGCCCAGGGTGAAAGCAGCGTCCCAGTACTTGCGATGGCCGGGATCGCGCCAGCGGAACTCGAAGGCGACACCGCGGAAGATCAGCGCCAGCAGCATCGCGATGATCGGCGTGTAGAGCGCCGACAGGATGATGCCATAGGCGACCGGGAAGGCCGCCATCAGCCCGCCACCCCCCAGCACCAGCCAGGTCTCGTTGCCGTCCCACACCGGTGCGATGGAGTTCATGGCTGAATCGCGTTCTCGGCCCGTGGGCAGGACCGGGAAGAGGATGCCGATGCCGAGGTCGAAGCCGTCCATCACGACATAGGCGAAGATCGCGAAGGCGATGATGAAGGCCCAGATGGTGGGAAGGTCGAAGGCGATCATGACTTCGCCTCCCCTGTCGCAACACCCGGCGCAAGGCCCGCGGCGCGCATCGGCTGATCGGCCTCCGGACCGCTTTCGCCAATGTGCGGCGCATGGGCCATCAGGCGCAGGATGTAATAGACGCCGGCACCGAAGACGATGAAGTAGACGGCGATGAAGGCCAGCAGCGAGGCGGCAACGGCCGGCGCCTGCAGTGGCGAGACCGAGTCGGCGGTACGCAGCAGGCCATAGACCGTGAAGGGTTGGCGCCCGACCTCTGTCGTGACCCAGCCGGCAATGACGGCGACGAAGCCTGCCGGTCCCATGGCGATCGCGAAGCGATGCAGTCCCGGCCAGTCGTAGAGCGTGTGGCGGACACGGGCGAGAAGGCTCCAGCCGGCGAGGAGCAGCATGAGCATGCCCATGCCCACCATGATGCGGAACGACCAGAAGACGATCGGCACCGGCGGCCAGTCGCTGCGCGCCACCGTGTCGAGGCCCTTCAGCGGCGCATCGAGCGAGTGCTTGAGGATCAGCGACGAGGCCTTGGGAATCGATACAGCATAACGCACCTCTCCCGCCTTCATGTCGGGCCAGCCGAACAGGATGAGCGGCGCGCCGTGGGGATGGCTGTGGAAGTGGCCTTCCATCGCCATCACCTTGGCCGGCTGATGCTCGAGCGTGTTCAGCCCCTGCTGATCACCGGCGAAAATCTGTAACGGCGCCGTCACCGCGATCATGCCCATCCCCATGGAGAACATGACGCGCGCGCCGTCGGTCCTGCGACCGCGCAGCAGATGCCACGCGCCGACCGCGCCAACCACCAGAGCCGTGGTGAGATAGGCCGCGAGCACGGTATGGACGAGCCGATAGGGGAACGACGGATTGAAGACGATGGCGAGCCAGCTCTCGGGCACGAACTGGCCGGCGGCGTTCACGCCGTGGCCAACCGGCGTATGCATCCAGCTGTTGGCCGACAGGATCCAGAAGGCGGAGATGAAGGTGCCGACGGCCACGGCCAGGGTCGCCACGAAGTGCAGCGGGCGGCCGACGCGGTTCATGCCGAACAGCATGACGCCCAGGAACCCCGCCTCGAGGAAGAAGGCGGTCATCACCTCGTAGGCCATCAGCGGGCCGATCACGGCGCCGGTCTTGTCGGAGAAGACCGACCAGTTGGTGCCGAACTGGTAGGACATGACGATGCCCGAGACCACGCCCATGCCGAAGACCAGCGCGAAGATCTTCAGCCAGTATTTGAACAGGGTGAGATAGACCTCGCGGCCGGTCGCGAGCCACAGGCCTTCGAGCATGGCGAGGTAGCTCGCCAGCCCGATCGAGAAGGACGGGAAGATGAAGTGGAAGCTCACCGTGAAGGCGAACTGGAAGCGGGCGAGCAGGAGAGCGTCGAGATCCATCAGACGATCCGCGAAGCGAAGGCCGGCGACTTGAGCGCGGTCACCAGGAGATCGAGTGCCGCGACCAGCTCCGAGCGGCTGCGCGCCGCACCGAGCGCGAGGCGGATGGCCTGCGGCGGACCTTTTCCATCGGTCGGACTCTCGACGCTGAAACTGTCGCTGGTGACCACGGCGAGCCCCTGGCGTTGGACGTGCGCGGCGAACTCAGGCCCCGCCCAGCTCGACGGCAGCGTCAGCCAGACATGGTGCCCCTTGGGATGCGCCGAACAGGTTTGCGCCGAAAGCGCCCTGGCCGCCAGCTTCTGTCTTGCCGCAGCCTCGGCGGCGACGGCGGCGACGATGGCGTCGGCGCTGCCGTCGGACAGCCAGCGGGTGACGAGCGCCACCATCAGCGGCACCGGCATCTGCGCCACGACGCGCAGGGCATTGGCCAAGGCCGCTGCGGCCGCGCGATCGGGCGTCAGGAGGAACGACACGCGCAGCCCTGGTGCGAGGCATTTCGACAGGCTGACGGCGAGGTAGCTGCGCTCGGGGATGAGCGTCGCCATGGCCTGCGCCTTGGGGTCGAGCGCACCATAGGCGTCGTCCTCGAACAGCAGGATGTCGGCTGAGCGAATGACCGACGCAAGCTCGGCACGCCGAGCCTGGGGCATGGTGATCGCCGTTGGATTGTGGATGGTCGGGATCAGGTAGACGGCCTTTGGCTTGTGTCGCGCGCAGGCGGCCTTCAGCGCGTCGGGCAGCATGCCGTCGCCATTGCCTTCGACCCCGACGAGGCGCACCCCCATCGCCAGAGCCGCCGACTTGAAGCCGGGATAGGTCAACCGATCCGTCAGCACTGTATCGCCGGGCTTGGTGAGCGCGAGCACCAGGCTTGCAAGCGCGGTCTGGGTTCCGGGAAAGACCACCAGCCGCTCGGCCTGGGCGATGCGCACGCGACGGCGCAGCCAGTCGGCGGCCGCGCCGCGGTCGGCCTCGCTGCCGCCGGCCTGCTGGTAGCTCAGGAAGCCCGAGACGCCATAGTCGCGCTGCAGCCCCGCCAGACCGCGCGCGACGCGGCCCTCGAGGTCGGCTTCGACCGGCTGCGGCGGCAGGTTCATCGACAGGTCGAAGGCGATGCCGGTTGCCGCGACGCGCGGCGCATGGGCGGCGCTCTCGGCGACGAACGTGCCCTGCCCCACCCGCGCCTCGGTGAGCCCGCGCCGCCGCGCCTCGTTGTAGGCCCGCGTCACCGTCGTGAGGTCGAGGTCGAGCGCCTGCGCCAGCGCGCGATGGGTCGGCAGGCGCTGGCCGCGATGCAGGCGACCAGCCGCTATATCGCCGCGCAGCGCCTCGACGATGGCTTCGTAGACCGGCCCGGAATGGCCGCCCAATGTAGGGACCCAATCCATACAATACCCTTGCAAGATCTTGAACGGGCGTCTCATTGTATGGATATGAGGGCATCTCTTCAAGGGAGCCTGATCGTGACAAACCCAACGGAACTGAAGCTCGGCACGGCCCTGTGGCGCGGCCTGCAATGCAGGTGCCCGGCCTGCGGCGAAGGCCGATTGTTCGGCCGCTTCGTCAAGGTGGCGCCGGCCTGCACGCGGTGCGGCGAGGCCTTCCATCATCACCGCGCCGACGACTTCCCGGCCTATCTGGTGATCGTCCTGGTCGGCCATCTCGTCCTGCCGCTGGTCCTGTGGGTCGAGACGGCCTTCGTGCCCGACTACTGGATCCATGCAGCCCTCTGGCTGCCGGCGGTCGTCGGCCTGTCGGTCGGCCTGTTGCAGCCGGTCAAGGGCGCGGTCGTGGCGCTGCAATGGCACACCGGCATGCACGGATTTGTTGCCGGCCGGTTACCGAAAGTAACGCTTTAAATAACCGAAAAGTAAGGTCGCGAAGCTCCGGAGCTGCCTGCATGCGCCATCATAGAGGCCTCCCGGCGGCACACCTATTCCGGTCGCTTCTGCGGGCTGGTGGCCGCTCTAGTTCCAGCCCTCGAACACCTCGTTGACGGCGGCGCGGTCGAGGCCGGCGCGCAGGCAGGTCTCCAGCAGCGCGCGGGCCTTCAAGGGGTGTAGCCGGCCACCCCAGATCAGGCCGGCCTTGCGCAGGCCGATCTCCGAGCTCGGACCGCCGTAGGTCTTGTGCAGCAGCGGCCCACCGCCGGCGCGCGGCGAGACGACGGTCGGCATGGCGGCGCTCAGCCGCAGCAGGACGTCGGTCGAATGCTCCGGCGTATGGCCGCCGCCCATGGCCGCGATCACCGCGCCGCGATAGCCGAGCTTGTCGGGCGCCGCGACCATCGCCTCGATCATCCGGCCCGACTCGTCGATGGACGTCCAGAGCAGCGCAACCGACTGGGCCTTGCCGCTCCCCGCCGCGCCCAGCCGCTTGCGCGCGGCGACCATGGCGTCGCGGACCGGCAGGCTCATCGGCACGACGCGGTCCTCGACCAGGGCCGCGAGCGGGCCGGTCTGGGTCGAGGCGAAGCCGTTGATCCGCGTGGGATGGACCTTCAGCACATCGGCGGCGGCATAGACCTCGTCCAGCATCGCCACCACGACGCCCAGCGCATTGGCATGCGCGCGCACCCAGGGATTGCTGGCGACACGCACGGCGGCGAGCAGGTTGCCCGGCCCATCGGGTGAGGTGAGCGACGGATTGCGCATCGCCGCCGTCACGACCACCGGCACCTGCAGATCGAGCAACAGGTCGAGCAGGAAGCTCGTCTCCTCCAGCGAGTCCGTGCCTTGCGTGACGACGACGCCGTCGACCTCGAGGCCGCGGATCTTCGCCGCCAGCGCATGGAGCTGGTCGAAGGTGAGCGAATGGCTGCCGACGCGGCTCACCGTCTCAGCCGAGATCTCGGCCACGGTCTCGAGCAGGGGCACGGCCGCGACGAGATCGTCGGCGCCCAAGCCCATCTGCATCACGCCCGAGGCGTCGGGCCGTGTGGCGATGGTGCCGCCGAGGGCAAGGATATGGATACGTGGCTTGGTCATGCCTGCAACTTCAAGGAGCGAAAGAAACGTTCGGCTTCGGGGCCGCTCGCCCCGGCCGAGGCGCCGAGGAAGGCGAGCGACACGAAGCGCCGGCCCTTGAGCAGCACGAGCTGGCGGACGGCATTCCCGCCCGGCACAGGCCCGGTCGAGTCGGCGACCGCGCCGCCCTGCATCTCGCGCCAGTCGACCCGCGTCCATTTGCGGCCGGCCAGTGCCGTCGCGCGCTCATCCAGTGCGGCCTGCAGGAGGACGCGCGGCCTGGTGACATCGACGTCGGCGGGATAGAGCGCGGTCTGCACCACGTAGGAATAGCCGCCGAGATCGAGGCTGTAGGAATGCAGCACGAAGGCCGTGCCGCGCGCCGAGGCGTCGTTGAGGAGCCGATGATCGGGAACGCCCGGCATCTCGACGGTGAAGGCTCGGTCCTCCACCTGCACGGCGTACCATTTTGCCGGCGTCTTGTTGGCCGGTATCTTGAGCTGCGCGAAGGCCGGAGCGGCGAGCAGAAACAACGGTGCCGCGGCGAGCGCTCTGCGTTTCATGAGCGCGCCGCCTTCCATTTGGTTTCAGCCTCGGCGGCCGTGTAGTAGCCGCGCACGAGATCGCGGGCGATCGACTCGGGCTTGCGCTTCGCGGGATCGCCGAAGCCGCCGCCGCCCGGGGTCTGGACGCGGACGACATCGCCGACGCCGATCTCGATGTCCTGGTCCTTGGAGAGATGCGGCGGCGTGTAGCTCTTGCCCTTCTGCGTCACCACGACGGTGTTGACGCCGCCGGCCTCGCCGCCGCGTGCGCCCTGCGGGCCGGTGCGGCCGTGATCCATCACCATCGAGACGCGCGCCTCGCCGCGCCGCAGCTTGATGGCGTAGTTGATGCCGAAGCCGCCGCGGAACTCGCCGGCGCCGCCCGAGCCTTCACGCAGCGAGAATTCCTCGAACAGGATGGGATAGAACTGCTCCAGCACCTCGACGGGCGGCATCTTGGAGATGCCGATGGTGGAGCAGCCGTTGCTGAGACCATCGCCGCCCTGGAAGCCACCGTACCCGCCGCCGGTGAAGAGATACATGATGTAGCTCTTCTTGCGCTCGGGATCGTAGCCGCCGACGCCGAGATTGCCGGACGTGCCCGCGGGCGCGGCGAACAGCAGATCGGGAATGGCGTGCGTCAGCGCCGCGAACACCGCCTCGGCGATGCGCTGGCTCACCTCCGCGGCACAGCCCGATACCGGCCGCGGATATCTCGCATAAAGGAAGGTGCCTTCGGGCTCGATGATCCTCAGCGGCTCGAAGGTGCCCGAGTTGATCGGCACGTCGGGGAAGATGTGCTTGATGGCGAGATAGATCGCCGACTTGGTGGTGGCGATGACGCTGTTCATCGGCCCGCGGCAGGGCGGGCTGGAGCCCGTCATGTCGAAGAGCAATTCGTCGCCCTTCTTCGTCACCTTCATCTTGATGAGGAGCGGCTCGTCGACCACGCCGTCGCTGTCGACCTGGGAGACGCCCTCGTAGACGCCGTCGGGAATGGCTGCGATCTTGGCCCGCATCTGGCGCTCGGCGCGGTGCTTCATCTCGGCGATCGCCTGGCGCACGACATCGGGACCGTAGCGATCGATCAGCGCCGTCAGCCGGACCTCGCCCGTCGTCAGCGCCGCCGCCTGGGCCTTGATGTCGCCGATGCGCTGGTCGGCGATCCTGATGTTGCTGAGGATGATCGACAGGATCTCCTGGTCCATCTCGCCCTTCTTGAAGAACTTCACCGGCGGCAGGCGCAGCCCCTCCTGCTCGACCTCGGTGGCGCTGGCGGAGAAGCCGCCCGGCACCATGCCGCCGACGTCGGGCCAGTGGCCGGTGTTGGCGAGCCAGGCGAACAGCTCGCCCTTGTGGAAGAACGGTTTTACGAACCGCACGTCCATGAGATGCGTGCCACCGAGATAGGGATCGTTGACGATGAAGACGTCGCCCGGATCGACCTTGCCGGCGTAATGGCTCTTCACCCGCTCGATCACGCCGCGCGTGGAGAACTGCATCGTGCCCACGAACACCGGCAGGCCGAGCTCGCCCTGGGCGATCAGTGAGCCGTCGACGGCGTCGTAGATGCCGTCGGACCGGTCCATGCCTTCGGAGATCACCGGCGAGAAGGCCGCGCGCACGAAGGCGAGGTCCATCTCGTTGCAGACCTGGATCAGGCCGTTCTGGATGACGGTGAGGGTGACGGGATCGAGATTCGACATGCCTTTCCCTATCACAGTTCGGTATCGCCTTTCAGCAGGCGCTGGACGATCGAGCGGTTGAGGATCTCGTTGGTGCCGTCGGCCACGTTGACGATCCGCAGCGAATGCCAGGCATGGTGCAGCCCGACCTCGTTGGTGAAGCCCATGGCGCCATGGGTCTGCATGGCGCGGTCGACGGCACGGAAGCCCACCTGCACGGAATAGGCCTTGGCCATCGACAGCTCTTTGATCGCGGGCGCACCCTGGTCGAGCAGCGTGGCGGCGTTGAGGCCCATGAGGTGGGCGCCATGCAGCTCCATCGCGCTTTCGGCCAAGGGGAAGGTGACGCCCTGGTATTCGGCGATGGGCTTGTCGAAGGCCTTGCGGGTCTGCGCGTACTCCAACGCCAGCTCGAGCGCCCAGCGGCCGTAGCCCACCGCGCGCGCCGAGTTGTAGATGCGCCCGAGCGACACGCCGTAGAGCGCAGCGGCAAAGCCCTGGTCGAGCTCGCCCACGAGCTGCCACGGCTCGACCCGCACGTCCTCCAGCCGAAGTTCGGCCTCGTCGCCGCCGATATGGCCGAACAGCTTGATGATGCGCTGAACCTCGAAGCCGGGCGACGAGGTCGGCACGAGGAAGGCCGAGATGCCACCCTTGCGCGCCGCTGCGCGCGCCTGGTCGGTGACGGCAAAGACGATGCAATAGTCGGCGACCGGCGAGTTCGAGGTCCAGATCTTGCGGCCGGTGATGCGCCAGGCGTTGCCGTCGGGCACCGCCTTGGTCGACAGCGCCGCGGCGTCGGAGCCGGCGCCGGGTTCGCTG
>CANIRG010000132.1 GCA_947469635.1 Rhodospirillales bacterium
ATCATGCCGCTGGTCGGCGGCTTCTTCGTGCTGGTGTTCGGCGGCCTCACCATCTGGCTGCAGGACGAGACCTTCATCAAGCTGAAGCCCACCATCGTGAACTGCCTGTTCGGCACGATCCTGGGCGGCGGCCTGCTGCTGTTCAACCGGCCGCTGCTGAAGCCGCTGTTCGCCGCCGCCTTCCGCCTCACCGACGAGGGCTGGCGCAAGCTCACGCTGCGCTGGGCGCTGTTCTTCTTCGTGCTGGCCGTCGTGAACGAGGTCATGTGGCGCAGCTTCAGCACCGACACCTGGATCGCCAGCAAGATGTTCCTGAGCTTCCCCCTCACCATGGTCTTCGCCCTCTGCCAGGTGCCGCTGCTCAAGCGCCACTGGGACGGCGCCGACAATCCTTTCGCGCGGGGGAGCTAGGGAGGAGCGTGACGTTCATGAACGTAGGCAGCACGCAGCTCAGTGACTAGAATGCCACCGCCCAAGGCCGGCTTAGCGCCCCCTGATGCGGCTCCGGAAATTCAAGGAAGGGACGGAAAATGCTCAATCGCATGAAATTCTATATCGACGGCGCCTGGGTCGACCCGGCCGTCATGAAGACGGTCCCGGTGGTCAATCCGGCCACCGAAGAGCCGATGTATGACGTGGCCGTAGGCTCCAAGGCGGACGTCGACAAGGCTGTTGCCGCAGCTCGCAAGGCGTTCGAGACCTTCTCGGTCACGACGCGCGAGGAACGTATCGAGCTGCTCGGAAAGATCATCGACGCCTACAAGGCCCGCGCCAAGGACATCGCCGCCGCCATCTCCGACGAGATGGGCGCGCCGATGCCGATGGCCGAGCGCGCGCAGGCCGGTGCCGGTCTCGGCCATCTGATGTCGACGCTGCAGGTGCTGAAGGACTATCACTTCGAGGAGAAGGTCGGCGCGGCCACGATCGTGCGCGAGCCGATCGGCGTGGTCGGCATGATCACCCCGTGGAACTGGCCGCTCAACCAGATCGCCTGCAAGGTCGCGCCCGCGATCGCGGCCGGCTGCACCATGGTCCTGAAGCCGTCTGAGTACACGCCGACGTCGGCGCTGATCTTCGCCGAAGTCATGCATGCCGCCGGCGTTCCGAAGGGCGTGTTCAACCTCGTCAACGGCCTCGGTCCCGAGGTCGGCGTCGCGATGAGCGAGCACGAGGGCATCGACATGATCTCGTTCACGGGCTCGACCCGCGCCGGCATCGACGTCGCCAAGCGCGCCGCCAATACCGTCAAGCGCGTCAGCCAGGAGCTCGGCGGCAAGTCGCCGAACGTCATCCTGGAAGACGCCGACTTCACCAAGGCGGTCTCCGGCGGCGTGGCCCATGTGTTCAACAATTCGGGCCAGTCCTGCAACGCACCGACGCGCATGATCGTCCCGACCTCGAAGATGTCGGAAGTGAAGGTGCTGGCCAAGGCCGTTGCCGACAAGACCAAGGCGGGCGACCCGAAGGCCGAGGGCACCACCATCGGTCCCGTGGTCAGTCGCATCCAGTGGGACAAGATCCAGGCGCTGATCAAGAAGGGCATCGACGAAGGCGCAACGCTCGTCGCCGGCGGCCCTGGTCTGCCCGAGGGCGTCAACAAGGGCTTCTATGTTCGCCCCACAGTGTTCGCCGACGTGACCAACGACATGACGATCGCCCGCGAGGAGATCTTCGGGCCGGTGATCACCATCCTCGGCGCCAAGGACGAAGCCGAAGCGGTCAGGATCGCCAACGACACGCCGTACGGCCTCGCCGGCTACGTCTCCGCCGGCTCGGTCGAAGGCGCCACGCGCGTCGGCCGGCAGATCCGCGCCGGCAACGTCAACCTCAACGGCGTTCCGAACGAGCGCACCGCCCCGTTCGGCGGCTACAAGCAGTCCGGCAACGGCCGCGAATGGGGCAAGTACGGCATGGAGGACTTCCTCGAGGTGAAGGCGATCGCCGGCGCCTGACGCCTGGGAGGGTCATCCTCCTTCAGCGCCAAAGCGGAAGCCGTCCTGGGTCGTCACAGCCCTGCCGGCTTCCGCGGCGGCCACATCTTCGCGAGGTCGCCGGTGGGGTTGGAGTAGGGCGCGAAGTCCTTCTTGCCGCGGGATTCATGGAAATGGGCCAGCGCCCATACCACGGTCGGGAAGGCGAGCTGCTCCCAGGGGATGTCGGCCCAGTCGACCAGCGCCACCTCCTCGCTCTCGATGCCGGCGGCGATGTCGGCGTTGACCAGCCGGGCGCGATACATGATCTGCACCTGGCCGATGCGCGCGATGCTATACATGGCGAGCAGGCGCTCGATCTCGATGGTGGCGCAGGCCTCTTCCTTGGCCTCGCGCTCGGCGGCCTGCTCGGTGGTCTCGCCCAGCTCCATGTAGCCCGCGGGCAGGGTCCAGAATCCCTTGCGCGGCTCGATGGCGCGCTTGGCCAGCAGGATCTTGTCGCCCCAGGTGCATACCGCGCCCGCCACGATCTTGGGGTTCTGGTAATGGATGAACTCGCAGCGCCCGCAGACCAGTCGCTCGCGATTGTCGCCCTCGGGAATGCGCTTCTCGAAATGCTCCGGCGGATCCCAGGGCAGGCGCGGGCGCTCTCCGGTCATGTCTCGCTCCTAGGCGGCTCGTATGAGGGCAGCGACGCCCGGCAAGGTCTTGCCTTCCATCCATTCCAGGAACGCGCCGCCCGCCGTCGAGACATAGGAGAACTTCTCCTCCACCCCGGCCGCCGCCAGCGCCGCCACCGTGTCGCCGCCGCCCGCGACCGACAGCAGCTTCCTGGCCGTCGTCTGCTCGGCGACGAATTGCGCCAGCGCCACCGTGCCCGCATCGAACGGCTTGATCTCGAAGGCGCCGAGCGGGCCGTTCCACACCAGCGTCGCGCACTCCCCAACCTCGTCGCGATAGAGCGCGATCGACTTCGGGCCGACGTCGAGGATCATCTGGTCGGCGGGGCAGGCGTTGGCATCGACCACGGTGCTGGCCGCGCCCGCCTTGAACTCCGATGCGACCACGACGTCGATCGGCAACAGCACCTTGCACTTGGCGGCCTTGGCCTTGTCGAGGATCTCGAGCGCCGTCGCGCCGAGGTCCTTCTCGGACAGCGACTTGCCGACGGCGATGCCCTGGGCCTGCAGGAAGGTGTTGGCCATGCCGCCGCCGATGATCAGCTTGTCGACCTTGCCCACGAGATTGCCCAGCAGGTCGAGCTTGCTCGACACCTTGGCGCCGCCGACGACGGCGCAGACCGGCCGCTTGGGCATGCCAAGCGCCTTCTCCAGCGCCTCGAGCTCGGCCTGCATCAATCGCCCAGCGACGGCGGGCAGCCGGTTGGCGATGCCTTCGGTCGAGGCGTGCGCGCGGTGCGCGGCCGAGAAGGCATCGTTGACGTAGAGGTCGCCCAGCACGGAGAGCTGGTCGACGAAAGCCGCGACGTTCTTCTCCTCGTCCTTGTGGAAGCGCAGGTTCTCCAGCAGCAGCACCTCGCCCGGCTTGAGGGCGGCGACGGCGGCTTCGGCGATGGGTCCGACGCAATCCTCGGCGAAGGCGACCGGCTTTCCGAGCGCGGCCGCCAGCGGCTCGACCAGCGGCTTCAGCGACATCTCGGGGACGCGCTTGCCGTCGGGCCGGCCGAAATGGCTGAGCACGATCACCTTGGCGCCCTTGCCGGTGAGCTCGGCCAGCGTCGGCACGGCGCGCTCGATGCGCGTGGCGTCCGTCACCCTGCCATCCTTCATCGGGACGTTGAGGTCGACCCGCACCAGCACGCGCTTGCCGGCAACGTCCACCTGATCGATCGTCTTGAATGTCACTTTCGGCATGTCTCTCTCACGAACCGCGTTTTCTGATGACGAACACGAGCACGTCGCCCTCGCGTCGGGTCGAGACCAGCTCATGGCCGGTCTGCCGGCAATATGACGGAAAGTCCTGCTCGGCGGCAGGATCGGTGGCGCGAACGGTCAGCAGCCCGCCGTCGCCCAGCTCGCGCAGCTTGCGGTTGGCGCGCAGCACCGGCAGCGGGCACAGCAGCCCTGTCGCGTCGTATTCCAACGTCTCAGTCATGCTTGCGATAATGCTTCATCGCCTCGGGCATCCAGCGGCGGATGTCCTCGATGCGCGTCTGGTTCGCCGGATGGGTGCTCAGCCATTCGGCCTTTCCGCGGCCGCCGCTGGCGGCGCGCATGCGCTGCCACAGGCCCACGCCCTCTTGCGGGTCGTAGCCGGCCAAGGCCATGAGAATCAGGCCGATGCGGTCGGCTTCCGATTCCTGCGCGCGCGACATTGGCAGCAGGAAGCCGACGGAGGCACCGGCGCCGAGCGCTGCCATCGTCAGCGAAAGGTAGGCGCGGTTGGTGCCGCTCGCCATGCCGGAGAGCACCGCGCCTGCCGCAGCGACGCCGACCGACGCCACGATGCCGTCGCTCACGCGTTCGGCGCCATGGCGCGCCAGCGCATGCGCCACCTCGTGACCGATCACCACGGCGAGGCCGGCCTCGGTCTCGGCGATCGGCAGCAGCCCGGAATTGACCGCGACCTTGCCGCCCGGCAGGCAGAAGGCGTTGGGCACCTCCTTCTGGATGAGCTTGAACTCCCAGCGGAAGTTCGGCGCCTTCCACATGTTGTCGGGCGGATGCTCGGCCGCCTGCGCGATGCGCCGGCCCACCTTCTCGATGAGCGCCGTGGCCTGCGCGTCGTGGGATGGCTGCTCGGTCGACAGGACCTGCCGGTAGGCCTGCAGGCCCATCTGGCGTTCCTGGCTTTCGCTCACCAGCATGATCTGCGAGCGACCGGTGATCGGCGCGGACCCGCAGCCGCCGAGCAGCGTCGCCACGCCGCCGAGGACGAGCAGGAAAGCCATGCGCATGCCGCGACTCTAGTGGGACCCCGTCATCAGGTCGAGTTGCCGATTGCATGTCTGGTGCCTTAGGAAGATGCCTTGACCGCTGCCAGATTCACATCGACGGGCGACGAGCTGTTCGCCTCGGGCCGACTCGACGAGGCGATGTCGGCCTATCGTCAGGCGCTTGCCCACACGCCGGGCTTTCCCGCCGCGCGCATGGGGCTCGACGCCATCCTCGAACGCGCCCGCACGCGCGATCCCAATCCGTCCCTGCGCGGCCTGCTGCTCGACGCCTATGCCGACGATGGCGCCAACTGGGAAGCGATCGGCTGGGGCGCGGCGAACCAGCTCGTCGTCGGTTGGCCTGCGACGGCCACGCCCGAGGCGATGGCGGGCGATGCGCTGCTGCTCGCCTTCCTGACGAAGTCGCTCAATCGCGATGCCGCTCTCGAGCGCAAGCTGATCGCCTTGCGCGCGGCGACGGCGCAGGCCCTCGCTCAGCCCTCGCCCTCGCCATCGCCACCCCTCGTCGAGCTCGCCGCTGCGTTGGCCGAGCAGGTCTGGTTGAACGAGTACATCTGGCCCGACGATCCCGCGGTTCCGGACGGGCTCGCCGGCGCCATGTATCGGCCGCAACCTGCGCCTCGGGCGGAGACCATCGAGGAGCAGCGGCTGGCGTCCGCGCTGCCCGAGATCGCGCCGATCGTCGACAGCGTCTCGCTGTCGGTCGCGGCAATGTACGAGACCAATCCCTATCCGCGTTGGACGCATCTGCCGCGCCGTCCAAAGGTCGACGTGCGCGCGGCGCTGATGCGCGACTTCCCGCACGCCCGCGCCGTCGCCTTCGAGGGTCCGCTGGCGGTGCTGATGCCGGGCGCGGGCACCGGCCAGCATCCTTTGTCGGTCGCGTCGTGGTACGACAAGGCCGAGGTGACGGCCGTCGACCTGTCGCGCCCCAGCCTCGCCTACGGCAAGCGCATGGCAGCGCGCTACGGCATCGACAATATCGAGTTCATGCGCGGCGACATCCTCGACCTGCCCAAGCTCGGCCGCCGCTTCGACCATGTCGAATGCGTGGGCGTGCTGCATCACATGGCCGATCCCAAGGCGGGGCTGCAGGCGATCTCTTCGGTTCTGCGGCCGGGCGCCTTCGTGCGGCTCGGCCTCTATGGCGAGGGCGCGCGCCGCATCGTGGTCAAGGCGCGGCAGGAGATTGCCGCCGCCAAGCTGCCGGCGACGCTCGAGGGCTTGCGCGAGTTCCGCCGCCGCGTGATGGGCGGCAGCTTGCGGCGCCTCGCCAAGCTCACGGAGTGGGAGGATTTCTGGAGCGCGAGCCTCCTGCGCGATCTCTGCTTCCACGTCCAGGAGCACCGCTTCACCATGCCGCTGCTGCGCCGCTTCCTCGAGGGCAGCGGCCTCACCTTGCTCGGCTTCGAGTTCAATGCGGGGGCCTCGCAGCGCGCGACCGATGCCGGCCCGCTCGCCTTCTACCGCGCCCGCTTCCCCGGCGACCGTACCTTGTCGAACCTCGCGAACTGGGAACAGCTCGAACGCGAGAAGTCCAACCTGTTCCCCGGCTACGCCTTCGTCTGCCAGAAGGATTAGGCGAGGAAGCCCGGGCCGCCGCGGCGCTTGAGCTCTTGGCCTACATCGCGACCCAGGGCTTCGGCATCGCTCGCCGCGCCATGCCGTTCGGTGGCGATCGCTTCGGAGCCGTCGGGCTTCACGATCAGGCCGCGCAGATGGAGCGTGCCGTCGGCGGCGAGGGTCGCGTGGCCGGCGATCGGCGTGCGGCAGGAGCCGTCGAGCACCGCCAGCATCGCATGCTCAGCAGCGACGCGGGTCGCGGTAGGGGTGTCGTCGATGGCGGCGAGCCAGGCCTGGACCTTGGCATCGTCGGTGCGGCCTTCGATGCACACGGCACCCTGGCCGACGGCGGGCAGGATCTCGTCCTCGGAGAGCGGCGCGCCGACATGGCCGAGGCCGAGACGCTTCAGGCCGGCGAGCGCGAGCAGCGTCGCCTCGACGAGGCCGGCCTCGCGCTTGGCCAGGCGCGTGTCGACATTGCCGCGCAGGCCCACGATCTTGAGGTCGGGCCGCAGATGCAGGAGCTGGGCCTGCCGGCGCAGTGCCGAGGTGCCGACGATGGCGCCGGGCTTGAGGTCGGCGATGCGCCGCACCTCACCTGCGATCAGCACGTCACGGGCATCCTCGCGCGGCAGGAAGGCGGCGATCGCCAGGCCCGGCGGCTGCGCCGTCGGCATGTCCTTCATGCTGTGGATCGCGGCATCGATGCGGCCCGAGACCAGCGCCTCCTCGATCTCCTTCACGAACAGGCCCTTGCCGCCGATCTCGGCCAAAGGCCTGTCCTGCACCGCATCGCCGGTGGTCCGGATGACGACGATCTCGATGGCGTCGGGGGCAGCGAGGGCGGGATGGGCGGCGGCGAGCGCATCGCGCACCAGCCCGGCCTGCACCAGGGCGAGCTTGCTGCCGCGTGTGCCGAGCCTGAGGAGGGGAGCAGTCATGGCGCTGCTCTAGCGTAGCGGGGCGCGCGACGCTAGAAGACACGCATGCGCGTGCTGGGCATCGAAACGAGCTGCGACGAGACCGCCGTGGCCGTTGTCGAGGCCGCGGCGGACGCACGGCCCGTGGGCCGTATCCTCGCCAACGTCGTCTACAGCCAGTTGGCCGAGCATCGCCGCTTCGGCGGCGTGGTGCCTGAGATCGCCGCCCGCGCCCATCTGGAGCGGCTCGACGGGCTCGTGGGAGCGGCGCTCGCCGATGCCGGCATCGGGCTGGGCGATCTCGACGGCATCGCCGCCACCGGCGGGCCGGGCCTGATCGGCGGCGTGATGGTGGGTGTGATGACCGGCAAGGCGCTGGCCTTCGCCCACGACAAGCCCTTCCTCGCGATCAACCATCTCGAAGGCCATGCGCTCTCGGTGCGCCTCACCGAGGAAGTGGCCTTTCCCTATCTGTTGCTGCTCGTCTCGGGCGGCCACTGCCAACTGCTCACCGTGCGCGGGCCGGGCGACTTCACGCGGCTGGGCACCACTATCGACGATGCAGTTGGCGAATGCTTCGACAAGACCGCCAAGCTTCTGGGGCTGGGCTTTCCCGGTGGCCCGGCGGTGGAGCGCGCGGCCGTGGGTGGCGATCCGCAGCGCTTCGCCCTCCCACGACCGATGTGGCGCAAGCCCGGCTGCGATTTCTCCTTCTCCGGCCTCAAGACCGCCGTGCGCCAAGCCATCGAGAAGCTGCCGGCCGGCGACAGCCGCGCCGTGGCCGATCTCTGCGCCTCCTTCCAGCGCACCGTGGGTGACGTGCTGGTCGACCGCTGCGGTAACGCGCTTGCTGCGTCGCCGTCATCGACGCTCGTCGTCGCGGGCGGCGTCGCGGCCAATGTCTACCTGCGCAGCCGCCTCGAAGCGCTGCCCGCCCGCTTGGTGGCGCCGCCGATAAAGCTCTGCACCGACAATGGCGCAATGATCGCCTGGGCCGGCGTCGAGCGGCTGCGGCTCGGCCAGGTCGATGCGCTCGACTTCCGCCCACGTCCGCGCTGGCCGCTCGACCCTGCCGCGGCAAATCGGCTATAGGCTGATCGCATGAGCAACGGGCGGATCGCCTTCGAGACCGTGGCGGCGTTCGCGACGCCGATCATGACGCTCGACGTCTCCGATGCCGCCGCCATGAATGCCGAGCTCACGCGTGTGCTGCTGGCGCGGGAGAAGGAGCAGCCTTCGAAGTCGCACAGCACGACCGGCGGCTGGCAATCCACCTGGGACGTCGATAGCTGGGCCGGCGCCGGTGCCATCCGGCTGCTCGCCCTCGGACGGCACATCGCCAATCGCGCGACCGTGGACCGCGCCGGGAATCCGGTGACCGTGCCCTGGCGCGCCAACATGTGGGCCAACATCAACCGAGACGGTCACGGCAACGAGTTCCATTCCCACCCTGGCAGCTTCTGGTCGGCTGTCTATTACGTCGACGATGGCGGTGTCTCGGCCGATCCATCGCTGGGCGGCGAGCTAGAGTTCATGGATCCGCGTGCGCCGGGGGCGGCGATGTATGCGCCGCATCTCGCCTTCGCCCTGCCCGGTGGCCTCTCGGTCGGGGCCAACGAGACGCTGGTGCCCAAGGCCGGGCGCCTGGTGATGTTCCCGGCCTGGCTGCTGCATCAGGTGCGGCTCTATCGCGGCACGGCGCAGCGCATCTCCATCGCCTTCAATCTCAGCCTGTAGGGCGCACGTGCACAGTATCCGTCACATCGGCGTGGTCGGCGGCGGCGCCTGGGGCAGCGCGCTTGCCTGCATCGGCCGCCGCGCCGGCCGCAAGGTGACGCTGTGGTCGCGCGATCCCGCTATCTCGCGCGCCATCGCCGACACGCGCAGCAATCCAGTCTATCTGCCGGGCCTTGCGCTCGATGCGGGTATCGAGGCGGCGGCCGATCTCTCGTCATTACGAGCTTGCGACGTGCTGCTGCTGGTCTGCCCCGCGCAGGCGGTGCGAGCGCTGGCGCGGCAACTGCCGGCCGGCGCGCCCGTCGTGATCTGCGCCAAGGGCATCGAGGCCGCGACCGGTCGCCTGATGCCCGAGGTGCTGGCCGAAGCGGCACCAGGTCGCCAGTTCGCCGTGCTGTCGGGACCGAGCTTCGCGGAGGAAGTCACGCGCGGCCTGCCCACGGCCGTGAGCATCGCCACGCCCGATGTGACGCTGGGGCAGGAGCTTGCCGAGGCGCTGGCTGCCGGCGCCTTCCGGCCCTACTGGACCGACGATGTGATCGGCGTGGCGCTGGGCGGCGCGATCAAGAACGTGCTCGCGATCGCCGCAGGCATCGTCGAAGGACGCGGCCTCGGCGCCAATGCTGCAGCCGCGCTGGTGACGCGCGGTTTCGCCGAGATGGCGCGGTTCGGTGTGGCGCTGGGAGCCGAGTTCGAGACTTTGACCGGCCTCAGCGGTCTCGGCGACCTGGTGCTGACCTGCCACGGGCCGCTGTCACGCAATCGCTCGCTGGGCGCAGCGCTCGGCAAGGGCATGTCGCTCGCGCACTATCTCGAAGGGCGCCGTCAGGTGGTCGAGGGCGAGGCGACGGCACCGGCGGTGCTGGCGCGCGCGAAACAGCTCGGCATCGAGATGCCGATTTGCGCCGCCGTGGATGCTATCCTTCATCATGGCGCGGCGCTCGACGAGGCGATCCGCGGGCTGCTGGCGCGACCGCTGCGCCGTGAGGGAGTGTGAGATGGCCTACTGGCTGATCAAGTCCGAACCCACGGTCTATCCGTGGGCGCAGCTGGTGAAGGACAAGCGCACCTCGTGGACCGGCGTGCGCAACGCCCAGGCCGCGATCAACCTCAAGGCGATGAAGCCCGGCGACCGCCTGTTCTTCTACCATTCGAACGAAGGCAAGGAGATCGTGGGCATCGCCGAGGTCGTGAAGGCGGCTTACCCCGACCCGACCGACGAGGCCGGCAAGGCCGTGACCGTCGACGTGAAGGCCATCGAGCCCATCAAGACTCCGGTGACGCTGGCCGCCATAAAGGCCGAGCCCAAGCTCAAGGAGTTCGGCCTGGTGCGCCAGTCGCGCCTCTCGGTCGTGCCGGTGAGCGACGAGCAGTGGAAGTTCATCCTGAAGATGTCCGCCGCCTGAGCGATCCCGAACGTGGTCGACAATAGCCGCGGCATCGCCGCGATGTCGGCGTCGGTCGTGGTGTTCATCCTCAACGACGCGCTGATCAAGCTCGCGACCGAGACCATGCCGCCGCTCCAGGCGATCGGCCTGCGTGGTATCTTCGCGACGGCGTGGTGCCTGCTCGCCCTGCTGGCGAGCGGCGAGTGGCGGCAGGTCGGCGGTTTACGCCACCCGGCCGTGCTGGCGCGCGGCCTGCTCGAGGCCGCAGCGGCCGTCCTCTACCTGGTGGCGCTGGCCTACATTCCCTTTGCCGTCGCGACCGCCATCAACCTCTCGACGCCCCTCTTCCTCACGGTGCTGGCGGTGATCATCCTGAAGGAGGATGTCCGCTGGCGGCGCTGGACGGCGATCGTCGCGGGCTTCGTCGGCGTCCTGATGGTGATCCAGCCCAAGCTCGACGATTTCCAGATCTGGACCTGGGTCGTGGTCTTCGCTTCGTTGGTGGGGGCGCTGCGCGACATCCTCAGCCGCTACGTGCCGGCGTCGGTGCCGACGCTGGTGGTGTCGCTGAGCTCGGCTGCCACGGTGGGATTGGCCGGCGGGGTCTGGGCCGTGGCAGAAGGCTGGCAGCCCATGGCCTGGCACGGCGTGCTCTACCTGATCGGCTCGTCGATGCTGCTGGCCGCGGGCTACCAGCTCCTGATGATCGCGCTACGCTCGGGCGCGGAGTTCTCGGTGATCGGCTCGTTCCGCTACGCCTCGGTCCTGTGGGCGATCGTCATCGGCTATATCGTCTGGGGCGACGTTCCCAACCTTCTGGCAATGGCCGGCATCGCCCTGGTCGTGGGCGCCGGCCTCTACATGCTGCATCGCGAGCGCGTGCGCCGGACGTAAGTGTCCCTGAACCCTAGCGTGCCACCCACGCCGCATAGTCGCGCGCCACCTCGTCGACGGCGGTGTCGTAGAAGCGCTTGCCGTGCTCGGGCGTCGCCATGTTGGGGTCTGAGCCGATGCGGCCGTCGGGGAAGGTCCGGCGGTAGTCCTCGGCGTCGGCGAAGGAGCCGTTGGGCGCGATCCGGGGCTCCATCTCCTTGCGCTGGATCGTCTCAGGATACTTGTACCAGGTGAGCGCCACTTCCGAGGCGGTGGCATGGCTGCCCTCACCCACCGGATAGAGCTCGCGGCTGAGCTGCTTGATGCCCGGCCCGTCCCACCAGTTGCGAAGCGCGCACTTGATCGAGGGCTGGTTGCTCATCTTCTCCATCGAGCGTTCGGAATAGATCTCGGAGAAGGCCGCCGTCACCGTGGCGATGTTGCCGCCGTGGCCGTTCACGAAGAAGAATCGGGTGAAGCCGTGCCGCGCCAGTGACACCACCGTGTCGCGCACCACGGCGATCAGCGTCGTGGGCTTCAGCGTGATCGAGCCGGCGAAACCCAGGTGATGCTGCGCCATGCCCACCGAGATCGTCGGCGCCACCAGCGCCCCCACCTTCTCGCCGGCGCCGCGGCCGATCATCTCGGCGGTGAGCGCATCGGTGCCGATCAGGCCGGTCGGCCCGTGCTGCTCGGTCGAGCCGATTGGGATGATGATGCCGGTCTTGCTCTTGAGGTAATCGTCGACGAACTGCCAAGTCTTGAGCTGAAGCTGCACGAAACGGAACTCCCTGGGATTTGCGGCAGGATGCGGCGCTTCGTGCAGCGTTACAAGCCGGCCGCTATTCCTTCCTGAGCTCGAAGGCATAGGTGCAGGCGCGCGCCGTCTTGGTGCGGATCTCGATCGCGAGCAGGTTGTTCCTGAGCGTACCGTCGATCTTGCCGCTGAAATGATCGGGATTGGCGGCTTTGAGCGCGAGCGCGACGGTGCCGGAAGCGTCCACAGTCCCCGCGATCGTGCTGGTGGTGGCACCGCTCGACAGCTCGGACAGCTCGCCTTCGACCACGCTTCCCCGCAAGGTCAGCGAGATCGCTGGTGTCTGGCACCATGCTTCCGTCCTGCCCCGACCTTTGTAGGTTCCGTCGGCGTTGGTGGGGGGGGGTGGCGGGTGGGCTGACCGAAGCCGCGGCAACGGCCGGTGGCGGCGGCAGGCCGCAGGGCTTCGTCCGCATCGACAGATCCACCGCCTCGTATTCGCCCTTCAACCGGCTGAGCTCGATCTTGCGGTCCTTGGTCGCCGCCAGGCCGAACAACGCCGGCCACAGAAGGATGATGCCCACCGTCATCATGGCGGTGTCGGCATTGGCATTCTCGCGCTGCAGGCCGCCCACGCGCTCGACCTCCTTTTGCAGACGCGTCCGCTCGTCGGCGAGCTGCTCACAGCTCCAGGCCTGATAGGTGGTCGGGCTGACGTAATGCGGCTCGACCCGGTCGGGATGCGAGGCGCAGCCCGCATGGGCGAGGCAGGCGGCGAGGGCGAGGCTGCGTCGGGTCTTGCTGATCTGCACGTCCGGTTCTCCATGTGCTACCGGGACGGGCATATATCACTGACAATCAACCAAGAGTTACAACTGTAGATGGCAAAATG
Source organism: Rhodospirillales bacterium (assembly GCA_947469635.1). GTDB lineage: Bacteria > Pseudomonadota > Alphaproteobacteria > Reyranellales > Reyranellaceae > Reyranella. Next base: position 12,979 of record CANIRG010000132.1, read on the forward strand.
AGGCCGTTAGAGCTTTAGTTGGCGAGGATCGGTGACCGGCGCCTCGCAGCTCATGCCGTGGCAGACGTAGAGCGTCGGCTGGCCGTCGACCAGGCCTTTGCCTGACGCGGGATGGCCGGGCGGGAGCTGGATGTCGGGCGGCAGTCGCCGCACGATCTTGTTGGGCAGGCTCCTGGCATAGACGGCGCGACGCAATGCTTCGGTGGCCGGTGCGGCGGGATCGCCGACCAGCACGACCTCCACGGCGTTCTGCAGGGTCTCGTAGCCGTTCAACAGCGTCATCAGCGGGATGAAATTGCCCTCCAGCTCGCCGGCGAAGGCCGCGACCTGGCGCTCGGCCTTGTCGCGCCAGGTATTGTCGCCCGACAGCACCCACATGCGGGCGAACACACCGACCAGCGTGCCGTTGCCCGGCGGCACGGCGTTGTCGTGGCAGTGCTTGCCGCGCACGATCAGGTCGGCGGCATCGTCGGCGGTGGTGAAATAGGCGCCCGCGACGGGATCGGCGAAATGCCGGTCGAGGGCGGCCACCAGCGCCTGGACCTCGCCGAGATAGGACGTCTCGCCGGTCGCCTCGAACAGCGCCAAGCCGGCGCGCGCCATGTTGGCATAGTCGTCGAGCGTGCCGCGGTGCAGGCGCTTGCCGGCGCGATGCGAATGGAACAACCGGCCGCCGTCGGCGCGCATCTCGCCCATCACGAAGCGCCAGGCGCGGCGTGCTGCGGCGAGCCAGTCGGTGCGCTGGAAAACCGCTCCTGCATTGGCCAGCGCGGCGATCATCAGCCCGTTCCAGTCGGCCAGCACCTTGTCGTCCCAGCCCGGCCACACCCGCTTGTCGCGCACCGCCTTCAGCCTGTCGCGCAAGCCGGCGAGCCGACTCTCGCCGGCCTCACCCAGCAGCGCAGGCTGCCGGTTGCGATGCAGGATGGTGTGGTGCTCCCAGTTCCCGCCCGGCGTGACGTCGTATGCCTGCTTGAAGAAAGCCGACTCCTCGCCCAGCACCGCGTCGATCTCCGATTCGTTCCAGACGTAGAACTTTCCCTCGACGCCTTCGGAGTCGGCATCGCAGGTCGCGGCGAAACCACCGCCGTCGGCGGTCATCTCGCGCAAGGTCCAGGCGCAGGTCTCGGCGATGCGCATGGCGTAGAGCGGGTTCCTGGTCTCCTGCCAGACCAGCGTCAGGAGATCGATCAACTGCGCATTGTCGTAGAGCATCTTCTCGAAATGCGGGATCAGCCACTCGTCGTCGGTGGCGTAGCGCGCGAAGCCGCCGCCGAGATGATCGTAGATGCCGCCCTGGCACATGCGGTCGAGCGTGACGGTGACCGCCTTG
>CANIRG010000133.1 GCA_947469635.1 Rhodospirillales bacterium
AGGACTAAATTGAACCGCTGCTTGGTTTCATACCTCGGGGTCGGCGCCGCCGATGGAGAACTCCTCAGGATGAGGTGATTCTGTTCAATCGGAACGTGGTTTAGCTGTCGTACTTCAGCAGCGTCTCCACCGGCACCGGCAGGTGCTTGCGGCCGTCGAGGAAGGTGAGCTCGATCACGCAGGCGGCCGCCGGAACGACGGCGCCGACCTGTTGCAGCAGGGTGATCGCCGCCGCCATCGTGCCGCCGGTCGCGAGCAGATCGTCGACCAGCACCACGCGCGCGCCCTTGGCAACGGCGTCGCTCTGGATCTCGATCGTGTCGGTACCGTATTCCAACGCATAGGTGTGGCGCACCGTCGTGCCCGGCAGCTTGCCCTTCTTGCGCAGCATGACGAAGCCGGTGCCCAGCGCGATCGCGAGCGGGGCGGCGAGCAGGAAGCCGCGCGATTCGATTCCCGCCAGCACGTCGGGCTTGTAGCGGCTCACCGCCTCGGCCATCTGCTCGATCGTGGCATGCCACGCCTTGGCATGCGCCAGCAGCGTGGAGATGTCGTAGAACAGGATGCCGGGCTTGGGAAAATCCGGGATGGAGCGGATGTGCTTCTTGAGATCGATCTTTTCAGACATTTGTCTTCCTGTTCTCAGGCGAACGCCGGTGGCGGCTCGAAGCTGCGATATTCCTTCTCGAGCAGTTGCGCGAAGCGGATGCTCTCGTAGTCGCCATATTGCCGGGCGATGATCTGCACGCCGACCGGCAGGCCTTCCTTGGTGAGGCCGATCGGCGCCACCGTCGAGGGTAGGTGCACGACACCCGAATAGCCGGCCCAGAAGATCTGGTCGACGACCGGCACCTTCTTGTTGTCGACGACGATGGTGCGCAGGTGGCGCAGCCCCTGCTGATCGTGCGGGAAGGCCGCCGTCACGGCGACCGGGCAAAGCATCAGGTCGTAGTCGCCGAAGAATTCGTCCCAGGCCAGCCGCATGCGGTGGCGCTTCTCGTTCAGCTGCAGCCAGGTGCGGTGCGACAGCGAGTTGCCGCGCATCATCTGGGCGTAATAGCTCTTGTCCGCGTCGGGCAGGCGCTTGGTCTCGGCCAGCGAGAATTTCCACATCTCGTCGGGCATGCGGCCCGAGGTGGCGGCGCGCAGCAGCTTCACATAGACGTCGTTCAGCTCGGTCGTGTCGATGGCCGGCCGTGCCTTGTCGTCGACTTTGGCCTTCTGCTTGACCAGGAAGTCGGCCAGCTTCTGGATCAGCTCCTGCACCGAATGGTCGACCTCGGCATTGGGGTCGGTGAGCAGGACGCCAACCTTGAACTCGCGCAGGCTCTTCTTCTTCGAGCGCGGCAGGCTGAGCGTCCAGCCGCGGCCATCGATCGCGTCGGGGCCGGCCATGATGTCCATGGCGATCTCGAGATCGTCGGCGCCGCGCGCCAGCGGACCCACCACGCCGATATCGCCGTAGGCGACATTGCCCGCCAGGGCATGGCCCTTGGGCGAGACCACGCCCCAGGTTGGCTTGTGGCCGAACACGCCGCAGTAATGCGCGGGATTGCGGATCGAGGCGCCGATGTCGCTACCCGCCTCGATGCCGGTGAGGCCGGCGGCCAGCGCCGCGCCCGAGCCGCCCGAGGAGCCGCCTGGCGTGCGGCCGAGGTCCCACGGATTGTTGGTCGAGCCGTAGACCTCGTTGTAGCTCTGCCAGTCGGCCAGGTTCAGCGGGATGTTGGTCTTGCCGAACAGGTTCACGCCGGCATCGACCATGCGCTGGGCGACCAGAGAGTTCTGCGCCGCCATGCTGTCCTTGAAGGCGGGATCGCCCCAAGTGGTGGGGTAGCCCTCGACGTCGAAGGATTCCTTGATGGTCATCGGCACGCCGTGCAGCGGCCCCAGCTTCTTGCCCGATTTCACAGCGCGGTCGGCGGCCTTCGCGCGCTTGCGGGCGCCCTCGACGTCCTTGGCGATGATGGCATTGAGCTTGGGATTGTGCGCCTCGACGCGCTCGAGATAGAGGTCGAGCAGCTCGAGGCAGCCGATTTTCTTCCGCCGGACCGCCGAAGCGAGTTCCTTTGCGGTCTGGAACGGGAGAGATTTTGACATGCAACGGGCCTAGCATATTGTGCCGCCCATCGTGAAGAAGCTTCCTCCCTCCACCATGCGCGCGATGCTGCCGCTCAGCCTCACGCTGATCATGACGTTCCTGGTCTCGGGCGTCGCCACCTACCAGGCTATCGGCTTCGGCGGCGGCGCGCTGATGAAATGGATGTCGTCCTGGATGTTCTCCTGGGCGATCGCCTTTCCCACCATGTTCTTCCTCATGCCCGTGGTGCGGCGGGCTCTCACGCACATCATCGCGGAGAAATAGGGCTCGTCATCTGGGTCTGGGCCTTGCCCGCGCCGTTGGCTCGGCGACCAGCGGATCGTCGGGCCAATAATGCCGTGGATAGCGCCCTTTCAGCTCCGATTTCACGGCGCGATAGCCGTTGGTCCAGAAGCTCGCCAGGTCGCGCGTCACCTGCACCGGCCGCCGAGCCGGCGACAGCAGATGGATGGTGACGGGAATTCTACCTCCGACGCGTGGGGTTTCGGTGAGGCCGAACATCTCCTGCAGACGGACTGAGAGAGTGGGCTCGGCCGGGTTCGCATAGTCCACAGGGATGCGCGATCCGCTCGGCACCTCGATGTGGGTCGGCGCCAGCGACTCGAGCTGGCGTTGGCGGTCCCACGGCACGAGCGCCTTGAGCGCCGCTCCGAGATCGATGCGCGAGAGATGATCCTTGCGCGAGATGCCGTCGAGGAAGGGGCCCAGCCACTCCCCGAGCGACGCCAGCAGCGCTGCATCGGCAAGGTCGGGCCAGGTGGCATCGTGGTGGTGCAGGAAGGCGATACGCTCGCGCCATCTGGCGAGATCGTCGCCCCACGGCAGGGCACCGAGCCCTAGCTGGCGCACGCCGTCCAGCATCGCGGCCTTGAGCTTCTCGGGATTGGGTCTGGCGAGCGGCTTGTCCTCGAGGATCAGCGCACCCAGCCGCCGGCGTTGCCGCGCCAGCACCGCGCCCTCGCGTGTGCTCCACTGCACGATCTGCTCGGCGACGATGCGATCGTCGTACAGCTCCTCGATCTCGCCCGCGTCGATGGGAGCCGCGAGGAAGATGCGTGGCTCCTGGGCAGCGCCATCGAGATCGGCCACCACCAGGAATTCCTCGTTGGCCATCGGGTCGCCTTCGCTCAACGCCGCGCCGCGTCCGCCCGAGAGCAGATAGCGTCCCGCCGTGCCCGGACGTCGCCGGCCGATGCGGTCGGGGTAGGCGAGCGCCAGCAGCGCGCCCGTCATCGCGACGTCGGTCGCATTGCCTGTATCGTGCGGCGTCATGCGTCGCGCCGTTTCGAGGAGCTGGCGCGGCGCCCTGCCGGCCAGTGCGATGTCGACGCGATGGCGCAGGTCGGCGTCGCGCTGTCCCGGCGGCAGGCGCAGGAAATCGCGCTCGCCGAGGATGGCGGCGATCAGGGCCGCGACCTTGCCTTGTCCCAGCGAACGGCCTTTGAGCACCAGATGGGTGAGGCGCGGATGCGGGCCGAGGCGAGACATGGCGCGACCGTGCGGCGTGATCGCGCCCGCTTCATCCAGGGCACCGAGATCGGCCAGCAAGCCACGCGCCGTCGCGAGCGCCGAGTCCGATGGCGGCGTGAGCCAAGGCAGCGAAGCCGCATTGCCCACACCCCAGGTGGCGAGTTCCAGCGCCAACGGCGCGAGGTCGGCATCGAGGATTTCCGGTGGCGTGAAAGGGAGCAAGCCGCGCTGCGCCTCCTCTGTCCACAGCCGATAGCACACGCCCGGCTCTAGTCGCCCGGCGCGACCGCGCCGCTGGTCTGACGAGGCCTGGCTGACACGCACCGTCTCCAGCCGGGTCATGCCCGACCGCAACGAGAAGCGCGGCAGGCGCATCAGCCCGCAATCGATCACGATCCGCACGCCTTCGATGGTGAGGCTGGTTTCGGCGATCGAGGTCGCCAGCACGACCTTGCGCCGGCCGGCCGGGGCGGGAGAGACGGCGCGATCCTGCTCGCCTGGAGAGAGATCGCCATAAAGAGGCGCGATATCGATATCGGCGCCGAGGCCCTGCAAGCGCTCCTCGACACGCCGGATCTCTCCGACGCCTGGCAGGAAGATGAGCGCGCTGCCGGCTTGCTCGCCGAGCGCGCGGCGTATTGCCGAGGCCATGGTGTCCTCGATCCGGCCTGACGGCTCGCGGTCGAGATAGCGAGTCTCGACGGGGAACATGCGGCCCGCCGATTCGATCAGCGGTGCGCCCCCCAGCCGGTCGGCCACGGGGCCGGGATCGAGCGTGGCCGACATGGCGACGATGCGCAGGTCTTCGCGCAACGCGCTCTGCGCCTCGCGCACCAGGGCAAAGGAAAGATCGGTCTCCAGCCCGCGCTCGTGCAGCTCGTCGAAGATCACGCAGCCGATGCCGTCGAGCGACGGGTCGTCCTGCAGCATTCGGAGGAATAGCCCGTCGGTGACGACCTCGATGCGTGTTCGTGGCCCGACCTTGCTGTCGAGCCGCACGCGATAGCCGACGGTCTCGCCCACCGCCTCGCCCAGCGTCGCCGCCATGCGACGGGCGGCGGCCCGGGCGGCCAGCCGTCGCGGTTCCTGCATGACGATCTTGCGCCCTGCGAGCCACGGCGCATCGAGCAGCGCCAGTGGCACGCGCGTCGTCTTGCCGGCGCCGGGCGGCGCCACCAGCACGGCCGCGTTGCGCGCTTCGAGCGCCTGCTTCAACCGCGGCAGTGCCTCGTCGACGGGAAGGGAGTCCATCAGCCGGCGACTAGGGGATTGACAGTTGTGATCCCGGTAAAGCGACTGAAGTCGCGATCTGCGCTCCAGAGTTCACGAACACCATGCTGCCGGCAAAGTGCTGCGACCCGACCATCATGCACGCGCGGTCCGATCACTCGGCCGGTGATCAGCAAAGCGCGCAATGTGGGCCAATGCGCGCCCGATTCTGTCAAAAGGTTTAAAGTCGGCGCTTCAAGCCAGGCGTCGACCTGTTCGAGTGCTCGTGTGAGTGGTGATGGTGGCGAGTAGATCCGAGGGTGCGTTACGGTGCTCAGGAACTCATGAAGGCATGGCCAAGGAATAGCCCAGCTCGCCGAGCCCTCGGCGAGCCCGGCAACCCGCCTATGGGCTGCCTCATGAAATGGCGAGTCCTCGCGATGCGCATAGACAAGGATGTTCGTGTCGACGGCGATCAGGTGCCACGCTCCTCGTAAATGAGATCACGAATACGATCCCATGAGGCGTCGCGGAGCTCCGGGCGGAGCCCCTTGCCCTTGAAGCTCGCCCGGCGCAGCTTGAAGGGAACGGCTGGCTTGGTTTCCGAGACGACGCGATGCAGCCCCCGCTCGATCAGCGCCTTGAGCGTAATGCCTTCGCGTGTCGCGATCTTTCGCGCCTCGCGCAGCAATGGATCGGAAATGTCGACGGTTGTCTTCATGAGCCACCGATATGGGTAGACGGATATGGGTACCCATATCATAGTTTTCCAAGGGAGATAACGTCCGTGCTGAAACTCACCTTCTGCCTGCGTCGGCTGCCCAGCCTGTCGTTGGCGGAGTTCCAGGATTACTGGCTGAACAAGCATGGGCCACTGGTCCGTCGCCTTCAGCCGGTGCTGGGCATGGTGCGCTACGTGCTGCTCCATCGCCTCGACAACGATCTCGCGGGCGGCATGCGCCGCGTGCGGGGCGCGCCGGAGCCTTATGACGGCGTGGCGGAGCTGTGGTGGGCGAGCGAGGAGAGCTATCGCGCCGCCGGCCGCACGCCCGAGGCGCGCGAGGCGGGTCGCCTGCTGCTCGAGGACGAGGCCAGGTTCATCGATCTCGCGGCCTCGCCGCTCTGGCTCAACCGGGAGCAGGTGATCTACGGTGAGGCGGAATGATTGCCATGATCTCGCGACTGCTCCTCTGCCTGGGTGCTGCCTTGCTCCCTGCAGCATCGGCGTTCGGCCAAACCTATCCGAGCAGGCCGATCCGCCTCGTCGTCGGCTACACGCCGGGCGGCGGCAACGACTTGATCGCGCGCATCGTCGCGGCGAAGCTGCAGGACAAGCTTGGGCAGCCGATCGTGGTCGACAACAAGCCCGGCGCGCAGGCGATCGTAGCCACCGAGCTGGTCGCCAGGGCGGTACCCGACGGCTACACGCTGCTGATCGCGCCGAGTGGGCCGCTCACGATCAATCCGGCCGTCTACGCCAAGCTGCCCTACGATCCGCAGCGCGACTTTGCGCCGGTGTCGCTGCTGGCCGAGTTCCCACTGCTGCTGGCGGTCGGCGCCGAGCAGCCGATCAGGTCGGCTCGCGAGCTGGTGGAGTACGGTCGCGCCAACCCCAAGCTCGCCAACTACGCCTCGAGCGCCACGCCTTTCCAGCTCGCGGCCGAGATGTTCAATCAGCGCACCGGCTCGAAATTCCAGCACATCCCTTATCGCGGCAGCGGCGACGCCGTGCAGGCCGTGGTGGCGGGCCAGGTGCTGATGGCTCTGGCCGATTCGGGACCGATGGCGGGTCCCATCAAGGGCGGCAAGCTGCGCGCGCTGGCGCTGACGGCGGCCAAGCGCAACGCGGCCTTTCCCGATGTGCCGACCATGGCCGAGGTCGGCATCCCGGAGATGGACATCTCGCTGTGGGCCGGCATCGTGGCGCCGGCCGGCACGCCGGCGGAGATCGTGGCGGTGCTGCAGAAGGCCATCGCCGAGACGCTCGCGCTGCCCGAGGTGCGCAGCGCCCTCGAAGGGATCGCCGTCGAGCCGCGCAGCTCCACGCCGGAGGAATACCGCGCCCTCATCGCGCGCGACATGGTGCGCTGGAAAGCGGTCGCTACGACCGCCAACATAAAAGCCGAGTGAGGAATCCATGGACGGCAATGAAGCCCGGCACTCGACGGCGCATTATTTCCTCGAGGGGCTGAACGAGATCGGCCTCGACTATCTGTTCTGCAATTTCGGCACCGACCATGCGCCGCTGATCGAGGCGATGGCTGCCTTCAAGCGCACCGGCCGCAAGAGCCCGAAGACCATCCTCTGCCCGCACGAGAACACCGCCGTCCACATGGCAGCGGGCTATGCTATCGCGACCGGCCGCGGCCAGGGTGTGATGGTTCACGTCGATGCCGGCACGGCGAACTCGGCGATGGCGCTGCATAATCTCTGCCGCGCCCGCATCCCGGTGATGCTGATGGCGGGCAAGGCGCCCTTCACCACGCGCGGCGAGCTTCTGGGGACACGCGACACCTATGTGCATTTCGTGCAGGAGCCGTTCGACCAGGCGAGCGTCGTGCGGCCCTACACCAAGTGGGAATACAATCTTCCCTCGGGCGTCGTCGCCAAGGAGGCGCTGCGCCGCGCCCATACGGTGATGGAGAGCGACCCCAAGGGGCCGGTCTACATGACCTTCCCGCGCGAGACGCTGACCGAGCGCTTCGACGAGGGCGCCATCCATTCCTATCCGGCCGAGCGTTTCGGTCCAGTGAGCGCGCGCGGCGTCGATGCGGCATCGATCGATGCGCTTGCGACCCGGCTGCTGGCGGCCGAGCGGCCGTTGCTGATCACCGCCTATGCAGGCCGCAACCACGCCACCGTCGCGGTCCTCGATGAGCTGGCGCGCTTCGCCGGCATTCGCGTGGTCGAGTTCAATCCGCTCTACGTGAACCTGCCGCACGATTCGCCCTGCCATGGCGGCTTCATGCCGGCCAAGGCGCTGGCCGATACAGATGTCGGATTGATGGTCGATGTCGACGTGCCGTGGATCCCCAGCGACATGCCGGACGATCCCGCGACCTGGTGGGCGCATATCGACGTCGATGCCGAGAAGCGCAATTTCCCGATGTGGACTTTTCCGGGCAATCTCCGCCTGCCGGGCGACAGCCATCGTATCCTCTCGGACCTGCTGGCGGCGCTGAAGTCGCGGGCCGACGCGGGCTTCAAGGCCCGCGCGGCCGAACGCGTCGCGAAGCTGGCCGGAGAAGGCAAGGTGAGGCGCGAGGCAGCGGGGAAGGCGGCGGGCAACCGCGGCGTGATGGGCGAGATCAGCCCGCACTTCCTCTGTGCCGCGCTTTCCAAGGCGCTCGATCCGTCGGCGATCGTGCTGAACGAGGCGATCCGCAACGGCCCCGTCGTGTTCCAGCAGATGCCGCGCACCCGGGCCGGCACGCTGGTCGGGCTGGCGGGCGGCGGCCTCGGCTTCTCCGGCGGCATGGCGCTGGGGCTGAAGCTTGCGTTGCCCGAGCGCACGGTCGTGCAGATCGTGGGCGACGGCACCTTCTATTTCTCCAACCCGCAATCGAGCCTTGCGGTGTCGCGCCACTACAGGCTGCCGGTGCTCACGGTCGTGCTCGACAACTCAGGCTGGGCGGCGGTGAAGGAGGCGACGCTGCGCGTCTATCCCGACGGCGAGGCCAAGGCTGCCGCCGACTATGGCGCGACGCTGGCGCCCGACATGGATTTCTCCAAGGTCGCGGAGGCAGCGGGCGCGCACGGCGAGCTGGTGTCCGATCCCGACGCCGTCGAAGGCGCCATCGTGCGCTGCCTGGCGGCATTGAAAGAAGGCCGCTCGGCGCTGCTGCATGCCAAGGTCACCAAACTGTGAGGAAAGCCATGGCGCTCGTCGTCGATGCCCTCGACCATATCGTCATCAATGTGCGCGACGTGGAAGCTGCCGCTACCTGGTATCAGCGCGTGCTCGGCATGAGGCGCGTGGAGTCTCTCCCGGCGCCCGGCAAGCCGGTCACCTCGATGCATTTCGGCCGGCAAAAGATCAATCTGCGCCCCATCGCGGCGACGCAGGAGCAGTGGTTCACGGGCAAGACCGTGGCGCCCGGCAGCGACGACCTCTGCTTCCTGACGAGCACGCCGCCCAGCGCCGTCGCCGATCATTTCCGCGCCTGCGGTGTCGAGATCGAGGAGGGGCCGGCCGAGAAGGGCGGCGCCATGGGCACGATCGTGTCGGTCTACTGTCGCGATCCCGACGGCAACCTGATCGAGGTTTCCTCCTACAAGTGATCGTCAGGCGGCGCCCGCCAGCATCTCCAGCGTCTCGATGACACCGGTGGCGTCGGCGACGCCTTTGCCCGCGATGTCGAAGGCGCAGCCGTGGGCCACCGACGCGAACAGGATCGGCACGCCGATGGTCATGGCCGAGGCGCGCAAGGGCGAGATCAGCTTGATCGGGATGTGGCCCTGGTCGTGGAACATCGCGAGATAGAAGTCGTGCTTGCGCTGGCTCAGCAGCAGGTCGGCGCCGACCGGGCCGTCGACGGCGATGCCCTTTGCACGAAGACGGGCGACGGCGGGCTTGGTGACTCGCTCGTCGTCGTCGCCGAACAGCCCGTCCTCGCCGGCATGCGGGTTGATGCCGAAGACGCCGAGCGTGGGATGGGCGATCCCGAGGCGCTTCGCGGTGGCGACGGTGGCCTCGGCGAGGGCGACGACCAGATCGGGCGAGAGGCGGGCGAGGGCGTTCCCCACCGACTCGTGCAGCGTGGCATGCACGATGCGCAGGTCCTCGGCCGCCAGCATCATGAAGGACTTTTCGCGCGGCGTTCCCGTGAGGTCGGCGATCAGGCCGGGGTAGCCGCTGAACGCGATGCCGGCACGGTTCACGGCCGTCTCCGAATGCGGGCAGCCGACGACGGCGTCGACCTTGCCGTCGAGCGCCAGCCTCACGGCCGCGGCGGCATAGGCTACCGTCGCCTTGCCGGCGCGCGGGTCGAGCGTGCCGGGGGCATAGCCTGCCGGGTCGAGGGACGGGGCGTCGACGAAGGCCGGCGTGACGTCGAGACCGAGGCGGTTGGCGGTTTCCTCGATCACGAAGCCGTCGCCGACCAGCAGGGGCTTGATCTTTCCGCCGGCAGCGAAATGGTTCGCCGCCTTGATCGCGATCTCCGGGCCGATGCCGTTGGGATCGCCCAGCGTTATGGCGATGCGCATCAGAAGGGGATCGCGACCAGCGTGTCGAAGCGGCTGCCGTCGCACACGGCGATGCGCTCGACGAAGCGCAGCGCGCCGATGGCATCGGGCTTGACCTTGTCGCGATAGCAGCCGGTGGCGAACAGGGTCATGTTGCCGTCGCGCATGATGCGCACGATCAGGAACGGCGTCTCGACCTCGGCGATGCCGTCGGCCTCGGCCAGCACCACCGGCAGCCCGACGATATGGCGATAGCGTTGGCGCTCGTAGATGTTGGCGGTGCGCAGCGCCGACACGCGGTCCTCGAGCATGCCGCGCGAATCGGCGTACATCACGCCGGCCTCGAGCCCCTTGGCGACGTTCTCGACGGTCGTCACCTTGTAGAGGCAGGGATCGAGGAAGAAGGCCGGCCATTCCTCGAATTTCTCATTGTCGATGGCGCGCGCGTAGGCGGCGTTGAGCTCGACGAGCCTGGCGAGGTCCATCAGTAACCCATGTACCGGCGATAGGCCTTCCAGAAGCCGCGCACCGAGGATTCGGTGGCGCGCGTGGCCTGGCTCTCGGCGCCGCTGCCGCCCATCTCGATCACCGAGACCTGCTCGCCGGCCGAGGCGATGCCGCGCTGCACGAAGCCGCCGACGCAGCCGTCCTCCATGGACACGAAGCCCGCCGGCCCCACCAGGTTCTGCTGCTTCAGCCGCCTCCGCACCATCTCGGGCGGATCGTCCTCGAAGCCGAAATAGGTCCAGCGCAACTCCATCGTGCCGACCCCGGTCGGCACGACCTGGCGCACGGCGAGGCAATTGTGGATCTGCTGCAGGATCAGCGCCGGGAACACCGACAGGATCTGCAGCTGGATGTCGTCGCCGAACTCCTTGACCGTGTCGAGCAGGCTGGGGTCGGCCAGCTTGTAGTCCTTGTTCTCGGAGCGGATGCCCTGGTCGCGATAGGCGGTGCTCGTGGAGTCATCGGCCTTGTCGATCGTGTAGCTCGCGTGATGGCCGCCGTCGGGACTGACCAGCACGCCGCCGCCCTGCGTCAGGCGGGTGATGCGGAAGGTGCTGAAGAAGAGGTGCAGCAGGCTTGCGTGGTAGGTGTCCTTGACGTTCTCGACATAGAGCTTCCAGTTGTTGGGCAGCGCCTGGGTGAAGCGGCCCATGACCTTGACCGGCCGGTTCAGCACGCGCTTCACGCGGCCCAGTATGTCGCTGCCCAGGAACTCCTCGATCGACGGCGTCGCCTCGGAGAGCGTGGCGAACACCAGCCCGCAGAGCGTCGTTGTGCGCAGCTTGCGCGGGCCGAAGGTCGCCCGGTTGAAGTCCTTCGGCATGCCGCCCACGCCATTGATGCCGCGCTCGAAGGCGATGCCGCGCAGGTTGCCGGAGAGGTCGTAGCTCCAGGCGTGATAGATGCACTTGAACTGGTTCTCGACCGTGCCGGCATCGTCGAGCGCGATCAGCGCCCCGCGATGGGCGCAGCGGTTCTCGAAGCAGTTGATGGCGCCGTCTGAATCGCGCACCACGATCACCGGCAGGGCGCCGATCACGTTGGTGCGGTAGTCACCCTTGTTGGGGATGTCGGCCTCGAGGCAGACGAAGTTCCAGGTCGGTCCCTCGAACAGGCGCTGCAGCTCGCGCTGGTAGTTGGCCTCGTCCTGGTAGACCCAGTAGGGCACGCGGGCGAGCGAGTCCTCGGGCCAGACGGAGATTTCGTGGTGGGTGTCCATATGGGCCTCCCTGTTCGTCTTCTTATTCCAGCGTGACGTTGGCCGACTTGATGACGCCGCGCCAGCGCGCTTCTTCTTCCTTGATGAAAGCCGAGGTCGCGGCGGTCGAGGCACCCTGAGGCTCGGCGCCCTGTTCCAGGAACTTGGCGCGCACGTCGGCCAGCTTCAGCGCCGCTGCCGTGTCGGCATTGATCTTCTGCACGACCGCATCGGGCGTGCCGGGCGGCGCCACGACCGCGAACCAGGCGCTGGCGATCAGGTCGGGCAGGCCGATCTCGGCAGCATCGGGCACCTCCGGCGCCACCAGGCTGCGCGATCTCGCGGTGACGCCCAGGAACTTCACCTGCCGGGCCTTCTGGAAGCGGAGCGCGGCCGCGATGTTGCCGACGAAGATGTCGACACGGCCCGCGATGATGTCGATCAACGCCGGTCCCTCACCCTTGTAGGGCACGTGCACCATGTCGATGCCGGTCATGGTGACCAGCATCTGCGCCGAAAGGTGCGAGGTCGAGCCGTTGCCCTGGCTCGCATAGGTGAGCTTGCCGGGGCTGGCCTTGGCGAGCGCCACCAGCTCCTGCGCCGTGTTGGCCGGCAGGTCGAGCCGGGCGGTGATCACGTTGGGCACCACCGCCAGGACGGTGACCGGCACGAACTTTGCCCAGTCATAGGGCAGCGTCTTGTAGAGATTGTGGTTGATGGACAGCGGGCCCGGCGGGCTGCAGAGCAGCGTATGGCCGTCGGCGTCGGCGCGGAAGGCGATCTCGGCGCCGACATTGCCGCCGGCGCCGGGACGATTGTCGATGATCACCGGCTGGTTCCAGGCGGCGCCGAGCTTCTCCGCCACGATACGGCACAGCGTGTCGTTCGAGCCGCCGCCGGGGAAGGGCACGATCACCCGGACCTGCTTTTGCGGCCAGGTCCCCTGGGCAAGGGCGGGAGAGGCGGCCAGGAGCAGCGCGACCAGCGTCGAGCGAAGAAGCGTTTTCATCACAATATGTTACCCTCAATTCCGGGGAACGCGACATGGTGCAAAGTCCGCTGCGCGAAGCGATCACGGCGGCCTATCGCCGGCCGGAGCCGGCATGCCTGCCGTCGTTGATCGAAGGCGCGACGCTGCCGGCCGAGACGACGGCCCGGGCTGCCGCGCTCGCGCGCCAGCTCGTCGAGCGTCTGCGGGCCCAATCGGGCGGCGGCGGGGTCGAGGGGCTGCTGTACGAATACAGCCTGTCGAGCCAGGAGGGCGTGGCGCTGATGTGCCTGGCCGAGGCATTGCTGCGCATCCCCGATGACGCGACGCGCGACAGGCTGATCCGGGACAAGATCGGCGGCGGCGACTGGCAGGCCCATCTCGGCCACAGCCGTTCGCTGTTCGTGAATGCCGCGACCTGGGGCCTGCTGCTGACCGGCCGGCTCGCATCAACCCATAGCGAGGGCGGCCTTTCGGCGGCGCTGGCGCGGCTGGTCGCCAAGGGTGGCGAGCCGCTGATCCGGCACGGCGTCAACCTCGCGATGCGACTGATGGGCGAGCAGTTCGTGTCGGGCCAGACGATCCAGGAGGCCTTGGACAACGGCCGCCCCTTGATGCGGCGTGGCTTCCGCTATTCCTACGACATGCTGGGCGAGGCGGCCGTGACGAAGGCGCAGGCCGAGCGCTACTACGCCGACTATACCCAGGCGATCCGCGCCATCGGCGTGTCGGCCGCCGGTCTTGGCCCTTACGACGGGCCCGGCATCTCCGTAAAGCTCTCGGCGCTGCATCCGCGCTATGGCCGCAGCCAGATCGAGCGGGTGCAGGCCGAGCTCTACCCGCGCCTGAAGCAGCTCGCTGTGCTGGCGCGCGAGTTCGACATCGGCCTCAACATCGACGCCGAGGAGGCCGACCGGCTGGAGATCTCGCTCGATCTGCTGGAACGGCTCTGCTTCGAGCCCGAGCTGGCGGGCTGGAACGGTATCGGCTTCGTGGTTCAGGCCTACCAGAAGCGCTGCCCCTTGGTCGTCGACTGGCTGGTCGACCTCGGAAAGCGCAGCGAACACCGATTGATGGTGCGGCTGGTGAAGGGCGCCTACTGGGACGGCGAGATCAAGCGCGCGCAGCTCGACGGGCTGGAGGATTTCCCCGTCTTCACGCGCAAGATCCACACCGATGTCTCCTACCTCGCCTGCGCCGCCAAGCTGCTGGCGGCGCCGGAGGCGGTCTTTCCGCAATTCGCCACCCACAATGCGCTGACGCTCGCCACCCTCCACGAGATGGCGGGGCCCGACTTCAAGCCCGGCCAGTACGAGTTCCAGTGCCTGCATGGCATGGGCGAGGCGCTCTACGGCGAGGTCGTCGGGTCGGACAAGCTCGACCGGCCGTGTCGCATCTACGCGCCGGTCGGCACACACGAGACGCTGCTGGCCTATCTCGTGCGCCGCCTGCTGGAGAATGGCGCCAACAGTTCCTTCGTCCACCAGATCGCCGATCCGCACTTTCCGATCGACGAGCTGCTGGCCGATCCCGTCGAGCGCGCCGGTGCCGTACAGCCGATAGGGGCGTCGCATCCCCGCATCGTGCTGCCGCGCGACTTGTTCGCCCCGGTGCGCGTCAACTCGATGGGCCTCGACCTCTC
>CANIRG010000134.1 GCA_947469635.1 Rhodospirillales bacterium
CGACAAGGTGACCGACGGCGGCATCGCCGAGAAGGTCCTGGCCAACGCGCCGGGCGGCGCCGTCTATATCGATCCGACCGAAAAGAATGCCGGTGGCTTCTTCACCGTGCCGAAAGTGGTGGAATAGCCGTGGCCGCTCTCACCGATCTCACGCTCGCCCAGCTCACTGCCGCGATGACGAAGAAAGAGGCCAGCGCCGTCGAGGTGGCGGACGCGCATCTGGCGAAGCTCGACGAGCATCGCGCGATCAATGCCTTCATCACCGAGACGCCGGACAAGGCACGCGAGATGGCCAAGGCCTCCGACGCCCGCCGCGCCAGGGGCGAGGCCGGCCTGCTCGAAGGCGTGCCGCTGGCCATCAAGGACCTGTTCTGCACCGACGGCGTGCAGACCACGGCCGGCTCGCACATCCTCGAAGGATTCGTGCCGCAGTATGAGAGCACCGTGACGACCAACCTGTGGAACGCGGGCGCGGTGATGGTCGGCAAGACCAACCTCGACGAGTTCGCCATGGGCTCGTCGAACATGACCAGCCATTTCGGCGGCGTCGAGAATCCGTGGAAGCGGCGCGGCGACAACCGCAAGCTGGTGCCGGGCGGCTCGTCCGGCGGCTCGGCGGCGGCGGTCGCGGCCTACATGGTGCCGGGCAGCACCGGCACCGACACCGGCGGCTCGATCCGCCAGCCGGCCTCGTTCTGCGGCATCGTCGGCATGAAGCCGACCTATGGCCGCTGCTCGCGCTGGGGCGTCGTCGCCTTCGCAAGCTCGCTCGACCAGCCTGGCCCTTTCGCCCGCACCGTCGAGGACACGGCGCTGCTGCTGCAGGCGATGTCGGGTCACGATCCCAAGGATTCGACCTCCGCGCCGCTCGCCGTGCCCGACTTCGCCGCAGCCGCGCGCAACCCCGACATCAAGGGCCTGAGGGTCGGCATCCCCAGGGAATATCGCGTCGACGGCACCTCGCCCGAGATCGTGGCGCTCTGGGAGAAGGGCGTCGAGATGATGAAGGCCGCCGGTGCCGTGCCGGTCGAGGTTTCGCTGCCCCACACCAAGTATGCGCTGCCGGCCTATTACATCGTGGCGCCGGCGGAGTGCTCGTCGAACCTCGCGCGCTACGACGGCGTGCGCTTCGGGCTACGCGTGCCGGGCAAGGACCTGGCCGACATGTACCAGAACACGCGTGCCGCCGGCTTCGGCAAGGAAGTGCGCCGCCGCATCATGATCGGCACCTACGTGCTGTCGGCCGGCTACTACGACGCCTACTACAAGAAGGCCCAGCAGATCCGCGCGCTGATCGCCCGCGACTTCAAGCAGGCGTTCGAGAAATGCGACGTGCTGCTGACGCCAACGGCTCCGACCTCGGCCTTCGCGGCCGGCGAGAAGATGGACGATCCGGTGACCATGTATCTCAACGACATGTTCACCATCCCCGCCTCGATGGCGGGCCTCCCCGGCATCTCGGTACCTGCGGGCCTCGACAAGGACGGCCTCCCCCTCGGCCTCCAGCTCCTCGGCCGCGCCTTCGACGAAGAGACCGTCCTGCGCGCGGCCGCGGCGCTGGAGAAGGCGGCGGCATTCAAGGGACGCGCCACGGGATATTGATCGAAGAGCATGAGACTTTCTAAGCGCTCACTTTGTTGTCGGCACCGGCCACTTCAGCGCTGCCGCCGAGGCGATGATCACCGCGGCATCGTCGTCGAGCAGGAAGCCCTCGGCCTGTAGCGCGCGGGCGGCGATGCGGATGCGGTTGACGTAGTCGTCGCGACCGGAGGGGTAGCGCTCGGCGAGGGAGGGGCGCTTGTCGTTCTGTGCCTCGCGGGTCTCCTTGGTGAGCGCAAAAGGCAGGAAGGCGCCGGCGAGCGGGCAGGAGCCGGATTTCGGCTCCTGTTGCGCGGCATGGGTGCCCAGCGGGACTGCGACGTCGGGCAGGCGCACGCCACCCATGACGTTGCCGTCGGGATCGCGCTTGGGGCGCTGCACGACCGCCTTGGGCAGATGGGACGGTGCCGCCAACACATCAGGATCGTTCTGCGCGGATTCGAGCGGCATCAACCGGTGGGGCGGCGGGGTTGTGTCCGAGACGACCCAGCGCTGGAGATGCAGCAGCGTGGCGCGCGACACCGGCATCCAGTCGAGCCGCTCCCGTGGCAGCTTGCAGTCGGAATTGAGCAGGACGGCGTGGCTGGCGCCGGCGATGTCGTACATGCGCACGTTGGAAGGGATCGGCAGCTCCTCGATGCCGTTCTCGCCGGTGCGGCCGAGCGAGGCGCGAATCGAGAGGAAGTCGCTGGTGCTGCTCAGCATGATGATCCGAGGCGGCGTCTCGCCGCGTGCCGCGACCCTGGCCACGATCTCGCCGATCGTGAGCGGGCTTTCATGGATGCCGCGGAGCTGCGGATTGCCGAAGTTGGGCGTTCCGTTGGCGCTCGATTCGGGGCCGGGCGAGGATTGCAGGATCGGCAGCAGGCCCGACCCCGAGACGAAGATATGCATGCCGTCGAAGACGCGCCGGTCGCCGGCACGGTTGAAGCCGTTCAACAGCAAGGTCTTCAGGAACCGCCCGCTCTGCGACTTGCCGCTGGCGATCGTGTGCTTGACGGCGCCACGCAGCGGATTGCCGTCGCTCGCGTTGCGCGCCAGGAAGTCGGCGGCGTCGCGCGCGATGGCGAAGCCCACGCCTTCGACATAGCGCGGCTTGCCGTCGGGCCCGGCGAAGGACGGCAGCTCGGCACCCTTGCCCAGTTCCCACGAGACTTCGGCCAACGCAAAACCCTGGTCCTGGAGAAAGCCGGTGCCCTGATCGAGCCGGCCCGATTCGAACGGCTCGTCGCGCGGGCCGTTGTAGAGCGCCACGCCATAGACACGGCCGCGGTTGGGGATGTCGACCAGCAGCGTGCCGTTGGCCTTCGACAGGTCGGCCGGCATGACCAGCAGGATGCTCGCGGCATACTCGACCTTGCCGCGCGCGTTGCGGCCTGCCTTGTCGAGATCGGGGATCGCCTCGGTGGGCGCAAGCTCGCCGTGCACTGTGCCCTTCCACAGCACGTACTCGCCCGCGCGGAAGGTGCCGTAGGCCGCTTTGCTCGCGATATCGAGCCGTGTGACCTCGGCCGCGACGGGCATCGAGGCCGCGAGCAGCAAGGCCGCGGCGGCCGATGCCGCCGCGCCGAAGACGATTGATTTCATCGAAGACCTCGAAGGATCAGGGCTTGAAGGCCTGGCGGGCGAGCAGCTTCCAGTCCGCGCCCTGCTTCTGCCAGACCTGCAGCACGCCGATCTTGGACTCGTTCCACTTGCCGTCGCCGGTGCCGCTCTGGCTCACCCAGGCATGGCGCACGATGGCGTTGTTGCCGACGACGGAGACGGTCTGGTTGGAGAGTTCGATCGACTTGTAGACCGTCTTCTTGCTGGCGATGACGTCTACGAAGACGGCCTTGTCCTCGAGCTTGCCGGCGGAGTGGCCGTAGCTGAGCTGGTCGGCGACCAGCGCGTCGAGCTTGGCCTTGTCGGCGCCGAGCATCGCCTTGGTGAGGTTGGAGACTGCCTCGGCGACGGCGGCGGCATCGCCGCCCTGGGCGAAGGCCGGGGCTTGGGCGAGGATCGACGCGCCTGACGCGAGCAGGCTGGCGACGGCGATGTGGCGGCGGCTGATGGTCATTGTTTCCTCCGGTTTGCTTCCCAACTGCGTGGGATAGGCCTCGACGCTAACAGCCTGGCCGTCCGGTAGGAAGGTGCGGCACGGAAGAAGGCGGAGGATGGCGTCTCGCGATGCACCTATTCTGCGAGAACACATCCGGGAGTTGATCAGGCATTCATCGAGGTCTTGAGGAATCGTGCGCTCAGGACGCCATCGTATGACCGCGCACGAAATCGTTCAGGCCGCAGCGATCCCTGCCGCGTGCCAGCAGCAGGGCGCGGGTATTGTGGGCATAGCCCGGCTCGTCGCGGCGTTCGGCGCCATCGTGGTCGAAATGGCTGGTCGCGGGCATGAAGCGCAGCGCATAGCCCGCGCGTGGAACGGAGCCGCGGTTATGGGTGGCGCCATGGATCGTGTAGACGTCGAACATGACCATCTGGCCGGGCTCCAGCTCGACGTCGACCGCCGTGGCCTCGTCGAACTCCTCCCTGGCGAGGCTGCGGCGGACGATCATGTCCTTGCGGTCCTCGAAGACATGCTCGCCGATGCGCTGGGCGGTGTGCGAGCCCGGGATCACGCGCAGGCAGCCGTTCCTGGCCGTGCTTTCCGTGGCAGCGATCCACACGCTGGTGGTCGCGAGCGGCTTGATCGGCCAGACTTGGCCGTCGCGATGCCAACCCGTCTCCGGTCCGCTGATCGCGCGCTTGTAGAACAGCGTCGTGCCCCACAGGATGACGTCGGGCCCGATGACCTGCTCGACCATGTCGAGGATGCGGGGATGCAGGGCGATACGCCTCCAATATTCGGGCGATCTGACCTTGACGCCCTGCACACCGCTGCCGGGCACGTGCGCGCCGACAATCGACTGATCGAGCAGGGTGGGATTGTCCTCGACCAGGTGCGAGACGGCGCCCTGAAGCGCGGCGAGATCCTCGCCCCCGAGACGCAGGCGCGGCACGATGTAGCCATCCCGCCGATAGGCGGCAATCTCCTCGGGGCTCAGGATGCCCTCGATGCTCTGCGGCATGCGCTCCTCCTTCATTGCATCGGCCGATCGCCCTTCACCGACGTGCGGTGCAGATAGCGATCGCCGACCGCCTTGTAGTCGGGAATGGCGTAATGCGCGGTGCAGCGATTGTCCCAGATCACCAGGTCGTGCGTGCGCCAGTGATGGCGATAGACCAGTTCGGGTGCTGTCGCATGCTGGAACAGGAAGCCCAGGAGCGCCTCGCTTTCCGCTTTGGCCAGGCCGACGATGCGTGCGGTATAGCCCCGGTTCACGAACAGGGCCTTGCGGCCGCTGTCGGGGTGCGTGATCACCAGCGGATGGGTGGCGCTCTTGGCCGCTATGACATCGCCCTTGCCGGCGAACTCGCGCCCGTAGCTGGTGTCGCCCGCGTTGGCCATGGCGTGGACCGCCTCCAGCCCGTCGAGCATCCGCTTCAGGGTCGGCGATAATGTCTCCCAAGCGAGGTAAAGGTCGGCGAACATGGTGTTGCCCCCGACCCGGGGAACCTCGAGGGCGTAGAGGATCGAGGCTTTCGAGGGATGCGTCTGCCAGGTGCCGTCCGAATGCCAGTAGGTTCCGGCATCCTCGCGCCCCAGCGGCTCGCCTTCCTTCTTCTTGTTGGAGACACGAAAGATCTCGGGATGGCCGGGCAGGGAGTATTTCTGAATGACCGGATTGTCGCCGGCCGAGGCAAGCTCGCCGAAGCGCTGGCTGAAAGCGATCTGCTGCTCGGGCGTCAGGGTCTGGTCACGGATGATGAGCAGCCCGTCGGCGTCCACCCAGGCCTGGTGCAGTTCCCGGAAGAGATTGTCGCCGACCGGCTGCTGGAGGTCGGCGCCGATGACTTCCGCTCCGATATGCGGCGACACCGGCTGGATGGTGAGGCTCATGGCTGTTCCTACTCGAGCTTGATGCCGGCCGCGCGGATCAGTTCGCCCCAGCGCCGATGCTCGGCGGTGATGAAGGCCTTGAACGCCTCCGGGCTGCCGCCGACCGGCTCGGATCCCTGATCGTAGATGCGCTGACGGAAATCCTTGTCGGCGAAGGCCTTCTGCAGGACATCGCTCAGGCGATTGACGACCGGGGTGGGTGTGCCGGCGGGTGCGAGGAGGCCGAACCAGCCGGTGACCTCGTAGTCGGCAAGCGGACCGCCGAGCTCGGCGATGGTCGGCACCTCCGGCAGCGCCGGCCAGCGGACCGAACCGGTGGTCGCGACCGGAACGAGCTTGCCGGCCTTGATCTGCTGCATCGAGGTCAGGACCTCGTCGAAACCGATCTTGATCTGGCCGCTCAGCAGATCGGTCATCATCGGCGCGGCGCCCTTGTAGGCGACCGGCGGCAGGTCGAGGCCGGCCTTCAGGCGGAAGGCCTCGCCGGAGAGCTGCTTGGAGCCGCTGCTGTGGCCGTAGAACGTGCCAGGATGCGCTTTCACGTAGGTGATCAGTTCGGGCAGCGTGCGCACCGGCAGGCTGGGATGGACCAGCAGCAGGTTGGAGATCTTCATGCCGAGCGAAATCGGCGCAAAGTCCTTGAGCGGATCGTATCCAACCTGCGGAAAGATGTGCGGGTTGACGGCGAGCGCGCCCGAATTGCTCATCAGCAGCGTGTAGCCATCGGCCGGCGCCTTGGCCGCGAAGGCAGTGCCGACATTGCCGCTGGCGCCGGCCTTGTTCTCGACGATGAAAGGCTGCCCCAGCGCGGCGGTCAGCCGCTCGGCGACGGTGCGCGCGTTCAGGTCGGCGCTGCCGCCGGCCGGGAACGGCACGATGATGGTGACCGGTCGCGTGGGATAGGCGTCTGCACTCTGTGCCGATGCGTTGGGTGCCCAGGCCAGGCCCAGCATGCAGGCAGCACTGGCAAGTGCCACGCGATATGACGTCATGAGGTCTCCATTTCGATTTCAGGCTCCCATTTTCCATGCGTCGTGACACCGAGGAATATTGCCATTGCGGTATCCTATTACCGCATCCCGGCAGGCGTGGGAAAACGGGAAATCGCGGAAAAACCCTTATGCCATCGACATTGGACATTTCCCGCCTGCGCGGGAAGGTGTGGGAACTTCGGGACCGATCCGGTAAACTACCGTTCATACGGAGGAACGACCATGGCGGAATTCGATCTGGTGGTGCGCGGCGGCACCGTGGCGGACGGCACGGGCACCGGGACGCGCGAGGCCGATGTAGCGGTGAAGGACGGCAAGATCGCAGCCGTCGGCACGGTCTCCGGCCGAGGCAGAGAAGAGATCGCCGCCAAGGGGCTGCTGGTCACGCCGGGCTTCGTCGACATCCACACCCATTACGACGGCCAGGCGACGTGGGATTCGTACCTGCAGCCGTCGAGCTGGCACGGCGTCACCACCGCGGTGATGGGCAATTGCGGCGTAGGCTTCGCGCCGGTGAAGATCGAGGATCGCCAGCGGCTGATCGAATTGATGGAAGGCGTCGAGGACATTCCGGGCGCCGCGCTCGACGAGGGCCTCAACTGGTCGTGGGAATCCTTCGGCCAGTATCTCGACGCGCTCGAGGCGCGGCCGCGCGACATGGATCTCGGCGCGCAGCTGCCGCACGGCGCCCTGCGCGTGTTCGTCATGGGCGAGCGCGCCGCCAAGCTGGAGGAGGCGACGCCGGAGGAGGTGGCGCGGATGCGGCTGCTGACGGCGGAGGCGATGCGCGACGGCGCGCTGGGCTTCTCGACCTCGCGCACCCTCAACCATCGCACCGTGAAGGGCGATCCGACGCCGTCGCTGCGCGCCTCCGAGGCCGAGCTTATGGGCATCGCGATGGGCATGAAGGATGCAGGCTCTGGCGTGATCGAGTTCATCTCCGACTTCAACACGCCCAATCCCGAGAGCGAGTTCGCGATGCTGAAGCGCCTGCTCGATGCCTCGGGCCGGCCGTTCTCGGTGTCGCTGGCGCAGCGCCACAGCCGGCCCGACGGCTGGCGTCGCCTGCTCGGCCTGGTCGAAGGGCTGGTCGCGGCGGGCCATCAGGCCAAGGCGCAGGTGGCGCCGCGTCCGATCGGCGTGCTGCAGGGGCTGCAGGCGAGCCGCACGCCGTTCTCGATGTGCGCCTCCTACAAGGCGATCAACGACAGACCGGCCGCCGAGAAGGTGCGCATCATGCGCGACCCGGCCTTCCGCGCGAAGCTGATGCAGGAGGCCGAGGCGCCGCTGCGCTCGGAGATGGCGGCGCGCCTCACCGACTTCGACCGCATGTTCCCGCTGGGTGATCCGCCCGACTACGAGCCGCCGCAGCAGAGCTCGTTCGGTGCCCAGGCGGGGCGCGAGGGACGCTCTCCGCGTGAGGTGGTCTACGACTTCCTGATCGCCGACGAAGGCAAGGGATTCATCTTCGCGCCCTTAGCCAACTATGCCGCCTTCAACCTCGACTGCTGCAGCGAGATGATGCAGAGCCCGCACACGCTGATCGGCCTCGGCGACGGCGGCGCGCACGTCGGCCTGATTTCCGACGGCTCCTTCCCGACCTCGCTGCTGGCGCACTGGGGTCGCGACCGCAAAAGCGGTCGGCTCGACGTGTCATGGCTGGTGAAGCGCCATACGCAGGACAATGCCCGCGCCGTCGGCCTTGGCGATCGCGGGCTCGTGGCGCCGGGCTACAAGGCCGACCTCAACGTCATCGATTTCGACAAGCTCGGCGTCGAGGCGCCGGTCATGAAATGGGACCTGCCGGCCGGCGGCAAGCGTTTGCTGCAGAAGGCCCGTGGCTATCGCGCCACCATCGTTTCCGGCGCCGTCACCTATCGTGACGGCGAGGCGACCGGCGCATTGCCGGGCCGGCTGGTCAGGGGGCCGCAAGCGGCCTGAACGCTCCGGCGCTCAGTCACCTGGCGGGAAGAACACCAGCGCTCGTGCCTCGATGCTCTCGCGCGGCGGGGCGCCGACCGCCAGCGGATTGTCGAAGGACGTGTGGAACGAGAGCCGCGCGCGGCCGTCGTCGGCGCTGTCATGCACGCGGATCAATATCGCCTCGTCCGCCTGCATCTCCGAAAAGTAGAACCAGCGGTGCTCGGGCCTGTACGCGACGGACGACGTCTCGCCCCTGACATGCGGATAGACGAGATCGCTCGCGATCAGATCGTCGTCGGTGAAGGTCCGCGCATCGCAAAGGGCCAGCGGCGAATCGAGCACGGGCCCGCGGATCGGCCGCCAGACATTGACGATGCCGAAGCGCTGCTTCAGCAGCTCCGTCGCCTCGCTCCCGAGATGGTCGCGCACCCGCCGCGGCGCGGAGGTGAGGGTATGGTCGTTGTGCACGCGGCGTGACGGTTCGCGGGCACCCTGGCGCGCGGCGTTGCGCACCGTGTGGTCGAAGATGAAAACCTGGCTCGCTCCCAATCGGTCCCGCAGGAGCTGCTCGACCTCGGGATAGTAGGTTCGCTTGACCTCCTCGTCGGAGTAGAAGTCGCGCACCTGCGACGGCGCCTTGACGAGCGCGAAGCCGTTGCGGTCCAGGGTGAATTCCTGCTCGCGGCCCCGCCCATCCTCGATGCGGATCTCGCGCGGGTCGTCGATGCCGTTCCATTGCGGCACGCCCGGCGGCGGATCGAAGACGTAACGCACGGGCTTCTCGGCGCCGCGCTCGAGATAGTGCAGCGTCGTGGTGAGCGGCCTGGTTCGTATGGCTGTATCGAGCGGCATGGTGATCCTCCAGCGGTTGGTTGACGGTTGATGTGGCGATCGTCGCTGGTCGTACCAACGAGATTACTTCATCGAGCGGATGAGCTTTGCTACGCGGGCAGCTTCATGGCGCGTTCCTGTTGAGCAGCACGCTGTGCGCCGGACGGCCACCCAGCGACAGCCAGCCCTTGGCCGAAGCAAAGGCCAGGGCGGCGTCGATCATCTGCGCATCGTCGATGCGCAGGAACTCGTTCAGGCAATCGATGCCGATCCAGGCCTGATTGTCCTCGCGCACGTTGCGCACGGCCCGGCAAACGCTGACGGCCAGGGTCTCTATCGTCTGCGGCGAATTCATGGACATGGGCGCTCACTCTCCGCTGGCGATCTGCCGTTCGGCCGCGATATCGGCGAAGGTCCTGACCGTGTCGTCGAACAGGCGCGCGAAGGTCTGGTCTCCGAGGCCCACCGGCTCGAAGCCGAGGTCGCGCAGGCGCGCGGTGACGCCGGCATCCTTCAGCACCGCCACGGTTGCTGCGTGCACGCGGCGGCGGATTTTGTCGGGCGTGCCTTTGGGCGCAAAGAAGCCCATCCAGGTCGCCTGGACGAAACCCGGGGCGACGGTTTCGGCAGCCGTGGGCACGGTAGGGTAGGGCGGCGAGCGCGTCGCGCTCGTCACCGCAAGCGGCACGAGCTGGCCCGCTTTCGCCTGCTGGGCGCCAGCGGCGAAGGTCACGACCGCGGCGTCGATGTTGCCCGAGAGCAGATCCTGCAGCAGCGGCCCGCCGCCGCGATAGGGAACGTGCGTCACGCGGAGGTTGCCCGCCGCGCGCAGGAGGAGCTCGCTGGTGAGATGCTGCGAGCTGCCGATCCCCGGCACGCCGACGTTGAGCCGGCCGGGCCTGGCGCGCGCCGCCGCGGCGTACTCCTCGATCGAACGGAACCCCGATCTGGGATGGGTGAACACGCCTTGCGGGGCGGAGACCGCGATCGTCAGGGGCTCGAAGGCCGGGCGTAGCGCGGGCATGCCTGCGACGGGTAGGGCTTCGGTCGCCGCGAACGTGTCGTTTGCCAGCAGCAGCGTGTAGCCGTCGGCCGCGGCGCGAGACGCCGTGTGGGTGCCGATGCGGCCCGAGCCACCGCCGATATTGTCGATGACGACGCTGTGGCCCAGCTGCTCGCCGAGGGCGGCCTGGATGACGCGACCGAAGGCGTCGACGCCGCCGCCGGGCGGCCAGGGCACGATCAGGCGGATCGACCGCGCCGGGTAGTCCTCACGCGCATGGGCGATTGAGGGGGCGGCCACGACAGCCGCGGACAGAAATCTGGTGAAGCGACGACGCGCAAGCATGCGGATACTCCAGGCAACGCAACGAATGAAAAGGATGAGAGCGGCGCAGTTGCGCCCGGCGGACTCAGCGTCGACAGCAGCGGATGCGAGGCGACAAGGTCGGGGTGCTCACCATGGTCCAAACATCGTTTGGCTGGCGGCGAAGGTAAATGATCAGGAAAACCAAAGATGATGCCGCTGGAGAAAGCGGCTTTCCTTCTTCGCGCCTTCGGCAGCGAAGACTCTTCGACCAACGAAATGAACCGCCATCCCGCGATGGCGGCTTCGTCAGTCGCCCTTGATGTTGTTGTCCTTGATGACCTTGAACCAGCGCTCCTGCTCGCTCGCCTGGAAGGTCGCGAATTCGAGCGGCGTGCTGGCCAGGACTTCCATGTCGATCAGCTCGACGAACTTCTGCGCGACGTCGGGGGAGCGCGCCGCCTTGGCGAGCTCGGCGCTCATGCGGTCGACGATCGGGCGGGGCGTGCCCGTCGGCACATAGACGCCCCACCAGGAGTAGGTTGGATAGGTCGTGATTCCTTCCTCGGCGAGCGTCGGAACATTGGGCAGGCTGGGCACGCGCTTGTCGCCGGTGGTGGCGAGCGGCCGCAGCTTGCCGCTGCGGAAGTGCGGCTGCAGCGCGCCCAGCGTCGTGATCGTGACGTCGGTGACGCCGGCCAGCACGTCCTGCACCGTGGGCCCGCCGCCCTTGTAGTAGATCTGGTTGAGCTCGAAGCCGTTGGCCTTCTGCAGGTAGGCCGCCAGCAGCAGCGCGCCGCTGGCCGAAAGCAAGCCGACGCTGACCTTGCCGGGCCGGGCCCTCGCGTCGGCCACGACGTCGCCGACCGTCTTGTAGGGACGGTCGGGATGGCACGCGACCGCAAGCGGCGCGCGGCCCACCAGCATCACGTTGAAGAGGTCGGAGTCCTTGTAGGGCAGGTTGGGCGTGAAGGCCGGGCTCAGGATGTGGCTGTCGAAGGTCACCATCCAGGTCTGACCGTCGGACGGCGCCTTGGCTGCGATCGCGGCACCGATCGCGCCGGCGGCGCCGGGCTTGTTGTCGATCACCGTCGCCCAGCCGGTATTCTCGCTCACCTTGGCGACGAGCAGACGCGCCACGGGATCGGTCGTGCCGCCGGGCGGGAAGGGCACGACGACGCGGATCGGGCCCTTCGGCCAGTCGCTGCCTTGCGCTCTGGCGATGGCAGGCGCTGCCAGCAGGGGCAGCAATGTGCGGCGGCGGAGGCGCATGGTCAGTCGCCCTTGATGTCGTTGTCCTTGATGACCTTGAACCAGCGCTCCTGCTCGGCCTTCTGGTAGGTGGCGAAGGCTTCGGGCGAAGTGGTCAGGATCTCCATGTTGAAGACCTCGACGAACTTCTGCGTGACGTCGGGCGAGCGCACGGCCTTGGTGATCTCGGCATGCATCTTGTCGACGATGGGCCGTGGCGTCCCGGTCGGCGCATAGACACCCCACCACGAGTAGGAGGGGAAGCCCTTCACGCCCTGCTCGATCAGCGTCGAGGTGTCGGGCAGCGCCGGCGTGCGCTTCTCGCCGGTGACGGCGATGGCCCGGACCCTCTTGCCCACGATGTGCGGGCTGAGCGAGGTCGTGCTGCCCATGGCGACGTCGGTGACGCCGGCCAGGATGTCCTGGTTCAGCGGCCCGCCGCCCTTGTAGGGGATCAGGTTGATGTCGACGTCGTTCTCCTTCTTGATCAGCGTCGCCAGCACCAGCCCCTGGCTGGCGCCCAGCACGCCCATGCTGACCTTGCCGGGCCGTTTCTTCGCATCGGCCACGACCTCGGCGAAGGTTTTGTAGGGCCGGTCGGGATGCGCCACGATCGCCTGCGGCGTCTGGCCGATCTCCATGACGTTGAACAGCTCGGAGTCCTTGTAGGGCAGGGCGGGCGCGAAGGCGGGATTGAGGATGTGGCTGTCGAAGGTGATCATCCAGGTCTGGCCGTCGGGCGCCGACTTGGCCGCGACCGCCGAGCCGACCGCGCCGGTGCCGCCGGGCTTGTTCTCGATGAGGACGTTCCAGCCCGTGAGCTCGATCAGCTTGGCCTGGATGATGCGTGCCACCGGATCGGTCGAGCCGCCCGGCGGGAAGGGCACGATGATCTTGATGGGACCCTTGGGCCACTCGGCCACGCTCTGGGCGCGGACGACGGCTGGAGCGCCCAGCGCAGCGGCGGCGCCGACGATCAGCGAACGGCGGTGAAGAAAGGTCATTGATGCCTCCCGGGCAATTATTCTTGTTCTCGAACTCGATGCTGGCCGGCTATCCGACCAATCTGAAGCCAGTTGTCGCAAAGTGATGGTCAAAAGTGAAAGCGTACCGGATGCGGGCCTGCTTCATGATGGCAAAGCTGGTTGCATCCACGGCCGAGAGCTTATGAAGCTCCTTGCGTCGAAAATACTCCCACGAGGCGGTGAGATCGCGCAATTCGCAGGGAAGAATCCTGACGGTGCCCGGCTTGCAGATCGATTCCTTCCACGCCAACCCCACGTCCCGGTTGGCATTGCGCTCCAGGAAGGTGAATGTCTCGACGACGACAGGAACTGACGTGTGAAGCTTTGCTCCGACCTCTTGCAGGATGCTCCAGTGTTCCCTGGCGCGTGCGTGCAGGGGATCTCGCGAAAGGGCCAGCGCGATCCAGGCGCCGCTGTCCACGAACGCGGCCTCGCCCTGGCGCATCAGACGTCGTCGTAGATGCTGTCGTGGTCGATGGAGGTTCGCTTCGGTTCGCCATCCCAAAGCCCGACCGGCCCTTCCGCCTGTGGCTTGAGCATCTGCTTGCGAATGGCCTCCCGGATCAGGTCGGCTACGCTGCGCCCCGAGCGCGCCGCCGCCTTGCGCAGAGCCGCGAGCTCCTCCTCCGGTAGGTAGACTTGTGTCTTCTCCATGTACGTCAGCGTAAGGTCGAGTTTGACACATGTCAAAAAGCCGGGAGCAAGATGCCTGACGCTCACTGTCGGTCGGAAATCGAGAAGGGATTGCCGTCAGGGTCCTTGCCTTCGCAGCGCGTCAGGCCGCCGCCGATCATGAGCTTGGACATCTTCGCGCCGCGGTCGACCAGCTCCTGGCGGGCAGCCGCGATGTCCGTCGCCCAGAAGCCGATCTTGGGCGGTCGCTTTCCGACCTCGGAAGCGCCGTTGTGCAGGGCGATGACGCAGCCGTCGGCGTTGAATTCCTTCCAGCCTTTTTCATCCTTGGCCATCTTCAGCCCCAGCACGTCGCGATAGAAGGCGATCATGGCGGGCATGTTCTTGGTGAACAGAACGATCCGGCGCATCGACAGGGTCATGAGAGCCTCCCAGCGGGGGCAGCAGGGCACGTTTCGATTTTTTTGCCAAGGCCGGCGCGATTGGCTATTTACCGGCCATGTCACTCATCAAAGGCGAAACCGGCGACTGGGAGATCGTGCTGGGGCTGGAAGTCCATGCCCAGGTGATCTCCGACGCCAAGCTCTTCTCCGGCGCTCCGACCGTGTTCGGCGCCGA
>CANIRG010000135.1 GCA_947469635.1 Rhodospirillales bacterium
AAAAAGGCTCCATCGAGAACGCAATCGGACGACTGCGACGCTTCCTGCCGCGCAAGACCGACATCCGCACCATCGACCAAGACACGCTCAACGCCTGCATCGCCGCCTACAACAACACTCCCCGAAAATGTCTTGGGTACAAGACCCCCGCTGAGGTACTTCTTCCTAAACTGTTGCACTTCAAACGTGAATCCACACCCTCGCTGCGCTCGGGATGACAAATCTCGGTATTGGCGCAGTGCGCCGACCACAGACCGGCGTCTTCCCGAGCGCAGCGAGGGACCCTTGCTCATGTTGACGTCCGAAAACCGCCAGCGCCGCTCCCACACCGATGGAATGATGGCCGGCATGGAACTTCCCTCCTTCGAGCTTCTCGACCGCGAGACCTGCTACCGCGCCTTCCAGAGCCACGACGCCCGTTTCGACGGCCGCGTGTTCGTTGGTGTAACCTCCACAGGCATCTATTGCCGGCCGATCTGCCCCGCCCGCGCCCCGAAGTTCGAGAACTGCCGCTACTACGCCTCGGCCGCCGCGGCACAGGAGGCGGGGTTCCGGCCCTGCCTGCGCTGCCGGCCCGAGATCGCGCCGGAACTCGCCTTCTGGCGCGGCACGTCGAACACGGTGAGCCGCGCGCTCAAGATGATCGCCGAAGGCGCGCTCGACGAGAGCGAGGCTGGCGTCGAGGCCTTCGCAGAGAAGCTCGGGGTCGGCGGACGCCAGCTGCGCCGCCTGTTCCAGCAGCATCTCGGCGCCTCCCCCATTGCCGTGGCGCAGACGCGCCGCGTGCTGTTCGCCAAGCATCTCATCCACGACACGCGGCTACCCATGACCGAGGTGGCGCTGTCGGCCGGGTTCGGCAGCGTGCGCCGCTTCAACGAGACCTTCGCCAAGCTTTTCGGCCGGCCGCCCGGCACGCTGCGCCGCAAGGGCAATGCGCCCGCCCAGGCCGCGGGCGACGCGGTGACGCTCCGCCTTTCCTATCGTCCGCCCTATGACTGGCCGGGCATGCTGGAAGCACTCGCGGCGAGCGCCGACAAGACGGTCGAGCGCGTCGAGGACGGCGTCTGGCGCCGCGCCATCGAGCTCGACGGCAAGAAGGGCAGCGTCGCCGTAAGCCACCTGCCCGAGCGCAATTCGGTCGCCGTCACCATCCACTTTCCCGAAGTCAGGGCGCTGCCCGCCATCGTGGCCCGCGTGAAGCGCGTGTTCGACCTCGGCGCCGACATCGCCACCATCGGCATGCATCTGGCGCGCGATCCCAAGCTCGCGCCGCTGATCGCCCGACGCCCCGGCCTGCGGGCGCCGGGTGACTGGGAGCGCGAGACGATGACGTTGGGTGACAGCGGCCCGGCCGCCTGACGCCCCTGGCATGCCTATGCGGTGCAACACCTGAGGATCGCGTCCCATGGCTGAGAAACTGACCCTGCTGATCGATCGCGTCGCAACGCCGGCCGGCGAGCTGATCGTGGTCGCCGATGCCGAGGGCAACCTGCGAACCGTCGACTGGACCGACCACGAAGATCGCATGAAGCTCCTGCTCGACCGGCAATATGGCAAAGGCAGCTACACGCTTGTGCCGGCCCGCAATCCCGGCGGCCTGTCGAGCGCGATGCGCCGCTATTTCAAGGGCGACCTCGCCGCGATCGAATCCCTGCCGGTGAAGACGGCCGGCACGCCGTTCCAGCGCAGCGTCTGGGAAGCACTGCGTCGCATCAGCTGCGGCACCACCATCAGCTACGCCGAGCTGGCGCGGCGCATCGGCAAGCCCAGGGCGGTGCGCGCCGTGGGTCTCGCCAACGGCCAGAACCCCATCAGCATCGTCGTGCCCTGCCACCGCGTGATCGGCTCGAACGGCAGCCTCACCGGCTACGGCGGCGGCCTGCCGCGCAAGGAATGGCTGCTGAAGCACGAAGGGGCCCGCTCATGAACGACCTCGAAACCCTGACCTCCCTCAACCGCGACTACATCGCCTCGGTGCAAGGCTCCGACGTCGAGCGCTTCGCGGAGATCCTGTCCGACGATTTCCTCAACACCAATCCCGACGGATCGCTGGTCGACAAGGCAGGGTTCCTGAAGCAGATCGCGCCGCCGGCGAAGATCGGCAGCCTCGCCTGCCATGACGTGAACGTGCGGGTGATGGGCGACTTCGCCATCATCCATGCTCGCACGACCTACACGCTTCCCGACGGCAAGAACGGCAACGGGCGCTACACCGACATCTGGGCAAGGCGCGGCGGCAAGTGGTTGTGCGTCGCCGCGCAGGTGGCGCGCAGTTGACGCCTTCGCTCGCCGTGCATAAGACCGGAGCATGCCGGTCGAATTCACCATCGATCATGCCACTCGCTTCGTCCACGCACGGGCGCATGGCATCGTCACCTTGCAGGAGCTCGAGCCGTTCATGGACGCCGTCGTGGTGCAGGACGCGATGGGCTATCGCAAGCTGTTCGACGGCCGGGACGCCATCGGCAAATACACCAGCGACGACGTCATGATGCTCGGCGCCCGGATCAGCGCCTATGCCACCATGGGAGTACGCGGCCCGCTCGCCCTCGTCGCTGCCGGCGGTGATGGTTTCGAGGTGGCGAGCCGCTTCATCAACCTCGGCAAGAACGATCGTGCCGCCAAGGTGTTCCTCGAGGTCGACGAGGCGCGCAAATGGCTCGACGACCAGCCTTTGCCGCCTGCTCCATGAGCCGAGCGTGACAGATCACGGCTGGAGGTCGAGACCCTTGTAGAGCGCCGCGCTGTAGATGCCGTGCGAGCGGACGTTCCTGATGCTCTTCTTGGCGACCAGGAACAGCCGGGAATGCGCCGCCGGGATCATCAGCGCCTCCTCGTGCATCTTGCGCTGGACCTCCTTGAAGAACCTTTCGCGGTCGGCATCGGATGTCGCCGTGCGGCCAGCGTCGAGCAGGCGGTCGGTCTCCTCGTCGGCCCACATCATGCGGTTGGGCACCGGCCGGTTCCTGGAGTGATAGTAGAGGTACATCTGGTCGCCGGCCGAGGTGTAGGGCACCGACAGGGTCCAGATGTCGTAGTCCTGCTGCGCGATCTTCTGGAAGAACACCGTCGGATCCCAGGTCTGGATCTTGATGTCGATGCCCACCGTGCGCGCCGCGCCCTGCAGCACCTCCGAGAGCTTGGGGTTCTGGCCCACGGTGTAGGAATACATCAGCAGCTCGAGCTTCTTGCCGTCCTTGTAGCGGAAGCCGCCCTCGCCCACTTTCCAGCCCGCCTCGTCGAGCAGCCGCTTGGATTTCTCCGGATCGCGCCTGGTCAGCACGTCGAGCGTCGCCGGCTCGAAGTCGAGCGCCTTGGGATGGACCAGCGAGCGCGCCGTCTCGGCCTGGCCGAAGAAGATCGCCTCGTTGATCTCCTCCCGGTCGACCAGATGGGCGAGCGCCTGGCGCACGCGCTTGTCCTTCATGTTCTCGCGCGTGCTCTTCAGCCCCCAATAGTACATGGCGAAGTCGGCGGTCGGTTCGTAGACGGCGAGGTTGGGAGCCTTCTTCAGAGTCTCGATCGCCTGCAGCGGGTTCCAATGGCAGAAGTCTGCCTGGCCGCCCAGCATGGCGGCGATGCGCGTCGTCTCCTCCGGCACGATGCGCCAGATCATGCGCTCGTTCTTCACCGGGCCGGGGTTCTTGTAGACGCCGGTCGGCCCCCATTTGTAGGCATCGTGGCGCTTGAGCACGAGCTCCTTGCGCGGCTCCCACTTCTCCCAGCAGAGCGGCCCGGTGCCGTCGAAGCCCTTGACGCCGAAGTCCGGCCCCAGCGCCTCGACATTCTCCTTGTTGATGATGGTGGCAGCGAAGTTGGCGAGGTCGACCAGCAGCTCGGCATGGGGACGCTTCAGCTTGTAGACCAGCGTATGCGCATCGGGCGCGGTGAGGCTGTCGATCTCGCCCAGCCGCCAGTAGAACGGCCACTTGGCGGCGGGATCGGCGAGCCGCGTGAAGGAGTAGATCACGTCGGCCGCGGTGAACTTCTTGCCGCTGCAGAAGGTGACGTCGTCGCGCAGCGCGAAGGTGTAGGTGAGCTTGTCCTCCGACACCGTCCACGACTTGGCGAGCAGCGGGTGGACCTTCTTCAGGTCCCAATCCAGCGCCACCAGCGTATCGCCCATCATGAAGATGGGATGGCCCATGCCGCTCGATGTGTTGGAGTGCGGATCGTACTTGGGCGCGTCCTGGCTGCGGATATTCACCAGCGTCTGCGCCGACGCGACGCCACAGAACAGCGCGACCGCAAGCGCGGCCAACATGGCTCTTATCATGTTCCTCCCCTTTTATTATTGCCGGGAGGCTAGCCTGAGCGCCGAGACCGGTAAACGGCCGTCCTCGGTCGGTTGATAGACGACGCTGAAAAGCGAGCGGGCCCTGTGCAGCGCCTCGCCGAAGCCGGGCTGGTCGCTTTCGAAGGAGTCGAAGCCGCAGCGCAAGAGGAAAGGAAGCTGGTCGAGGAACACCGCGCCCGTCGCGCGCAGCTCGCCCTTGTAGCCGAGACGTCCCCGCAACAGGCGCGCCTGGCTGTAGGCCCGGCCGTCGGTGAACTTGGGGAAGCTGAGCACGATCAGCTTCAACCGGTCGACTTCCAATCCCAGCGCCTGGACATCGTCGGTGTTCGACAGAGTGACCGCGGGTGTCTCGGGGCGCGACGAGTCTTGCCTATAGAGCGCCATACATGCGTTCCTTGAAGGGCTCGGCACCGATACGTCGATAGGTGTCGACGAAACGCTCGCCCTCGCCCCGCTGCTCCAGATAGGTCGTGACCAGCGAGTCCACCGCCTCGACGACCTTGTCGGCCTCGACCGCCGGGCCGAGGATCGTGCCCAGCGCCGTCTTGCCGAAGTCGACATCCCCACCCAGGCTGATCTGATAAAGCTCCACGCCGTTCTTATCGACGCCGAGGATACCGATGTGGCCGACATGGTGATGGCCGCAGGCATTGATGCAGCCGGAAATCTTGATCTTCAGGTCGCCGATATCATGCTGACGGGCAAGGTCGGCGAAATGGTTGGAGATGCGCTGCGCCACCGGGATCGAGCGGGCGTTGGCGAGAGCGCAATAGTCGAGACCGGGGCAGGCGATGATGTCGGTGATCTTGCCGACATTGGCTTCGCCGAAGCCGAGATGGGACAGGGCCTTCCACACCGACGGCAGATGCTCGATGGCGACATGCGGCAGCACGAGGTTCTGCTCGTGGCTGACGCGGAGCTCACCCTCGCTCCACAGCTCTGCGATGTCGGCGACGCCGTCCATCTGCGTTGCACTCGCATCGCCCGGCGGCGCACCGGCGGGCTTCAGCGAAGCCGTGACGATGGCGTAGCCCGGCACGCGATGCGGTGCCGTGTTGGACTTGAGCCAAAGACCAAAGTCGCGGTCCTCCAGGCGCAGCCGCTCGACGGCCGCCGACTCCGGCTTGCGCGGAACAAGATCCGGCGGTGCGAACTGGCGGGCGATGGCCTCGATGGTCTCGGGCGCGAGCTTAAGCGCGCCGTCCTTGATCTCCGCGTACTCGGCCTCGACGTCCTCCCGCATCTTCTCGACACCGATCTCGTGCACCAGAATCTTGATGCGGGCCTTGTAGAGATTGTCGCGGCGGCCATAGCGATTGTAGACGCGCAGCGTCGCCTCCAGATAGGCGAGCAGCTCGTCCTTGGGCAGGAACTCCCGCAGCGTCTTGCCGATCATCGGCGTGCGGCCGAGGCCGCCGCCCACGATCACCTCGAAGCCCACCTCCCCCGCTTCGTTGCGCCACAGGCGCAGGCCGACATCGTGCACGCGCACCGCGGCGCGGTCGTTGGGCGAGCCGGTGATGGCGATCTTGAACTTGCGCGGGAGGAAGCTGAACTCGGGATGCAGCGTCGACCATTGCCGCACGATCTCGCACCAGATGCGCGGATCCTCGATCTCGTCGACGGCGGCACCGGCGAAGTGATCGGCGGTGACGTTGCGGATCAGGTTGCCCGAGGTCTGGATGGCATGCATGTCGACCTCGGCCAGCGCCGCCAAAGCGTCGGGCGCGTCCTCGAGCTTGATCCAGTTGAGCTGCAGGTTCTGCCGGGTGGTGAAGTGGCCGTAGCCGCGGTCGTACTTGCGCGCGATATCCGCGAGCTTGCGCAATTGCTGCGCCGACAGCGTCCCATAGGGAATGGCGATGCGCAGCATATAGGCGTGGAGCTGCAGGTAGAGGCCGTTGGTGAGACGCAGCGGCTTGAACTGCTCCTCCGTCAGCTCGCCTGAGAGGCGGCGACGCACCTGGTCGCGGAACTGCGCGACGCGCTCCGCCACCAGCGCACGGTCGTAGGAATCATAATGATAGAAATGAGTGTCAGGCATATCGCACCGCATCGGCCGCAATGGCCTGGAAGGTAAGGCCCGAGGCCCGGATCTTCTCGCGCAGCGACAAGGGTTCGAGCGTGCCGTCGTCGTCCTCGGACACCGCGACGAGGAATGGGTCGATCACGCCCGACGCCTCGGCCTTGGCGCGTTCCAGCAGGATCTCGCCCGAGCGCTTGTCGCGGGCCAGCACCGCCCGCTCCAGCCGCACGGTCCATCGCCCGGCATCGTCGAGGAACACAACGGCGCCGTCGCCGAGGCGGTTGGCGGAAGCGACCTGGAGGTCGCCGCTCAGATTCTTGGCCATCAGGACATCTCCGCTCGCAAGGAAACCGGGACCGGCATCGCCGCGCTGTGAAGACGACGAGCCGCGCCAACGTTTTCGACGAAGGCGACCGGCGGGTTGGGGACGTGACCGGCGTCCAGCAGGGGAAAGTTCGATTGCAGGCGCACGACGACCTGGCCCGCGCTCACGCGGCCAGCAATTGCCGCCTCGATATCGGCCTCGGCAGCGACCGCGATGTATTCAGCGTCGCGACGGCCTCGCGCCAGGATGGCCGCAGGCACATGCTCGTCATGCAGGACAGCGTCGGCCTCCTGCAGGAGCCGCGCGGCGCGCAATGTCAGGAGATCGGGATCGCCCGGCCCCGCATCGACGATGTGGCAGATGCCGGCAGGCCGTTGCGCGCGCGCTTCATCGAGCTCGCGCAGCGCCAGCCGGCGCGCGCCGACGTCATCGCCCGCCAGCGCGAGCCGCGCTGCTGGCCCTTCCAGCAAGCGGCGCCAGAAGGCGCGGCGTGCCGCGGGTTCGGCGATCAGCGTCCTGGCTTGAGTACGGAAAGTCTCGGCCAGCCGGGCGAGCGCGCCGACACGCTCCGGCAGGAGCGCCTCGATGCGGCCACGCAGCAGCGTCGCCAGCGTGGGCGACGCGCCGCCGGTGGAGATGGCGACCACGACGTCACCGCGATCGACGATGGCGGGAAGGATGAAATCGCTGAGCCCGGGCCGGTCGGCGACATTGACCGGCACACCAGCCTGGCGCGCGGCGTTTGCCGCAAGCCGGTCGCCCTCCTCGTCGCCCGTGGCAACGAAGGCTGCCACGGCGCCTGCGAAGTCGGAACCGCGCACCACCTCGGCGCCGGCCGATCGCGCCAGCACCGCGCGTCGGTCGGCGGCAAAGCCTTCGCCGACCACCGTGACCTTGCGGCCAGCGACGTTGAAGAAGAGCGGCAGGTGCCTCATGTCACGGCGAGGCGCAGGACGACATTGAGGCCCAGCACGGCAGCACCTTGCGCGGCGGCGATCAGCCAGCGGCCGGACTTCGGATGGCGGTCGATGAAATTCAGCATGCAGGCTCCCACCGGTGATCACTCGATCTGGGAGTTTTCTCGCATATCGGCCAAAGCTTGGTTTCCCGAAGGTCCTGGCCGTTGAAGCAAATCCTGTTGTCCCGAGGGCCGGCGGAGAATTTTTCTTCCCTGCGACGTTTTTGCGACCCCTTGAAGCCGCCGGGGCGCTTCCTAAATCTCGTGCTGTCAGCCGTGCCCATCCCGGGGCGGCGACACGAGAGACATCGCTCAACAGAGGATGATTGACATGCGTGGATTCGATTATTCGCCGTTCTATCGCGCCACCGTCGGCTTCGACCGGGTGTTCGACCTGCTCGATTCCGTCTCCAGCCAGTCGGCTGCCAACGGCTACCCGCCGTACAACATCGAGAAGACGGGCGACAACGCCTATCGCATCGTGATGGCCGTCGCGGGCTTCGCCGAGGCGGAGCTGAACGTGACCCAGAAGGAGAACGAGCTCCTGGTCACCGGCCAGACCAAGGCCAATGGCGAGGGCGACAAGCAGTTCCTCTATCGCGGCATCGCCGGTCGCAACTTCGACCGCCGCTTCCAGCTCGCCGACCATGTGAAGGTCGTGGGTGCGAAGCTCGCCAACGGCCTGCTGACGATCGAGCTGCAGCGCGAGATCCCGGAAGAGAAGAAGGCCCGCGCGATCCCCATCGCCGCCGAGCCTGCTCAGGCCGCGATCACGCACTGAGCACGACCAGCAAGGCACACGAAGAGGCGTCGCGGGCAACCGCGGCGCCTTTTTCGTTGCGAGCCCCCGCCCACGGCCGGACAATGGCCCATGACTCTGTCCGCCCAGCTCACCCATTTCGGCCTCCACGCCACCGACCTCGACCGCATGGTCGACTTCTACACGCGCGTCATGGGCTTCGTGGTGAGCGACACCGGAATCGGCAGCTCGGGCGCGCGCATCTTCTTCATGACGCAGAATCCCGAGTGCCATCACCAGTTCGTTCTGTTCGACGGACGGCCGAAGGACCTGCCCTACAATCCGGTGAACCAGATCTCCTATCGCCTCGACTCGCTCGACACGCTGAAGGCCTACCGCCGGGCGCTCATGGACGAAGGCATCACCCAGCACCGCGTCACCGACCACGGCAATGCCTGGGCGCTCTACTTCAAGGACCCCGAGGGCAACCCGGTCGAGCTTTACGTCGACTCGCCTTTCTATACGCCGCAGCCCTGCGGCGGCCCGCTCGACCTCGACCTGCCGAACGAGGAAATCCTCGCCCGTACCGAGGCCTTCTGCAGGACACGTCCCAACTTCATGTCGCGCGAGGCCTGGATGCAGAGCATCCGGGACAAGCTGAAAGCACGAGCGTAAACCAGAATGCATTGGCTCGATCCGGCGTACCTGCCGGAAACCACCGGCAAGGTGATTCAGTTCACCATCAATTCCCACGGCGAGCTCGACGGGCTGGTGCTCGACGGCGAGCGGCTGATCTACTTCCCGCCGCACATGGGCCAGCGTGTGGCCAAGCTGGTGGCCGTGGGCGACGACGTGTCGATCCGCGGCGTGAAGCCCCGCGATGCGGCGATGATCGCGGCGGTCACCATCAAGGGACGCCACGGCACCGCCGTCGACGAGGGGCTCGACTCCCACGGCGGCCGTCACGGCAAGCCCGAGAAGAAGGGCGACGATCCCATGACCGCGGCCGGCGAGGTCCGCCTGAGCCTGTTCGGTCCCCGAGGCGAATTGCGCGGCGCCGTGCTGGCGGATGGCACGATCCTGCGGCTCGGCCCCAAGGAAGCGGACCATATTGCCAGGCTGCTGGTGCCGGGTGTCCTTCTCAACGTGCGCGGCACGGGCATCAAGAACACCTACGGCCGCGTGATCGAGGTCGACGAGATCGCCGACAAGAAGGGCCTCTTCGTCGCCGTGAAGAAAATCCGGATGTGACCGCACCTCCTGCTCCCCGGACATTGCGCGGGCTCGATTGGCTGAACTTCTTCCTCGCCGATGTGCAGACCGGCGTCGGCCCCTTCCTGGCGATCTATCTCGCGGGCCACGGCTGGAACGAGCAGCATGTGGGCCTCGCCCTCACCGTCGGCGGCATCGCCGGCATCCTCACCCAGACACCGGCCGGCGCGCTGGTCGACCGGCTGCACGCCAAGCGCGGGTTGATCGCGGTCGCCATCCTCGCGCTGGCGGCGGGTGCGCTGCTCATCGCCTACGTGCCGCACTTCTGGTCGGTCATGCTCGCCCAGGTCCTGATCGGCGGCACCTCGAGCGTCTTCATCCCGGCGGTCTGCGCCATCTCCCTCGGGCTCGTCGGGCGTGACCTGTTCGACCGCCGCCAGGGCCGCAACCAGGCCTTCAACTCGGCAGGCAACGTCGTCGCCGCCGTGTCGATGGGGCTGGTCGGCTACCTGATCTCCGATCGCAGCATCTTCTTCTTCGTCCTGATCGCCGCCATTCCCACTCTCCTCACCCTGCTCCTGATCAAGCCCGATGAGATCGACTACGACCGCGCGCGTGGCGCCGGCGACGGCAGCAAGGACCCTGAGCCCGCCGGCCCGGGCGCCCTGCTGAAGCAGCGGTCGCTGGCGATCTTCCTCGTCTGCGCCGTGATGTTCCACTTCGCAAATGCCGCGATGCTGCCCCTCCTCGGCCAGAGGCTGGCGAAGGGCCAGGGCGCCAGCTCGATGATGTTCATGTCGGCCTGCGTGGTGACGACCCAGCTCGTCGTCACCCTGCTCGCGGCATGGTCCGGCAGGATGGCGGGATCGTGGGGGCGCAAGCCGCTGCTGCTGATCGCCTTCGCCGTGCTCCCGGTCCGCGGCGTTCTCTATACCCTGACCGACGACACGATCGCCCTGGTCGCGATCCAGATCCTCGACGGCGTCGGGGTCGGCATCTTCGGCGTCGTCTCGGTCCTGGTGATCGCCGACCTGACGCAAGGCACGGGCCGCTTCAATCTCGCGCTCGGCGCCATCAGCACCGCCGTCGGCATCGGCGCCTCGCTCAGCCAGGTCATCGCCGGCTCCGTCGTGCATCATTTCGGCTTTGCCGCCGGCTTCTTCTTCCTTGCGGCAATTGCAGCTCTGGCGCTCGGAATCCTCTATCTGCTCATGCCGGAAACGAACGCTCCCTCCTCCGCCCACCGCGCGCAAAGCGCCTAGACGGAGGAGAGAGCGAGGTCGCTACTTGGCGTACTTGCCCGTGAGCTGCGGCGTGTGCGGGCCTTCCTTGCCGGCATCCTTGTGCTGCGAGCGCGTGGTGCGCGCCCAGGTCCGCTTGTGCTCGTCCTTCACGTTGAAGTGCAGCGTGCCCACCTTCTCGATGGTGAGCTCGATCTTGTCGCCATCCATGAAGGAGTTGAGGCCGCGATGGTTGGTGCCGGTGGCAACGACGTCGCCGGGCTCCAGCGTGTGGATCGAGCTCAGCCACTCGATGCAGCGCGGGATCTGGTGCGCCATGTCGTCGGTGTTGAACTTCTGCATCGTCACGCCGTTGTTCTTCAGCTCGATGGCGAGCTTCTGCGGGTTGGCGATCTCGTCGGCCGTCACGAGATAAGGCCCGAGCGGCGCGAAGCTCTCGCGCGACTTCATCTGGAAGAAGACGTTGCCCGGCGGCGGCAGGCCGCGGGCGGAGCCGTCGATGAAGCAGGTGTAGCCGAAGATGTACGACATCGCGTCGGCCTGGCTCACGTTCTTGGCGCGCTTGCCGATGATCAGCGCCAGCTCCGCCTCGCCCTCGAAGATCGAGGCCGGCGCGTCCGGCAGCACCATCGTATCGCCATCGCCGATCACCGCCGTCGACGCCTTGTGGAAGGCGTTGATGGCCGGCTTCTCCTTCAGCGTGCCGTCTTCCATGTAGTTGACGGCCATGCAGTCGATGTTGCCCGGCCGCGGCACCGGCGCGCGCAGGCGCACGCCCGAGAGCGGCACGCCCTTGCCGTCATTGGCGGCCTTCTCGACCCGGGCCTTGTAGGTGTCCCAATGCTCGATCACGCCCACGATCAGGTCGCGGGTGTCGCGGTGCGGCAGGTCCTTCACCGCGTCGGTGATATCGACGACCTGGTCACCCTTGATGACGCCCAGGCGGAAATCGTTGAAATAGCAAAGCTTCACTTCTTCTCTCCCTCTTCAAGCACTTCCTTGGCGACGCCCGCCGCCGTCATGGCGGTGGGCCAGCCGGAATAGAACGCCATATGCGTGATGATCTCGACGATCTCGTCCTTGGTCACGCCATTGTCGATGGCGCGGGTGACGTGGCCGCGCAGCTGCTCGCTGCGGTTCATCGCCACCAGGGCGGCGACGGTGATCAGGCTGCGGTCGCGCTTGGAGAGGCCGGGCCTCTCCCAGACGTCGCCATAGACCACCTTCTCGGTGAGATCGATCAGCTTGGGCACGAACGACCGGACGCGGTCGCGCGCGTTCGGCACTGGTGTCTTGGACATTGTTTCCCTCCTTTTCAGGGTCTAGCGTTACGTCAAAGTCTCGGAGGAAACCATGGCTACGATCAAGGTCGCTGATTTCGCCTATCCCCGCATGGAGGCACCCGACCTCGATGCGATGGAGGAGTTTCTCACGCATTTCGGCCTGGTCCGCGCCGAGCGCACGCCTGATGCGCTCTATATGCGCGGCACCGACGGGCACCATCACCTGCATGTCACCAACAAGGGTGGCACCAGGTTCACCGGCTTCGCCTATCACGTCGCCGACGAGGACGACCTGAGGCGGGCGGCCAAGCTGCCGGGCGCCTCGGGCATCGAGACGATGGACGAGCCGGGCGGCGGCAAGCGCGTGCGTCTGGTCGAACCCAACGGCTACCAGATCGAGGTCGTCGCCGGCATGAAGCCCGTGGCGCCAATCAAGAG
Source organism: Rhodospirillales bacterium (assembly GCA_947469635.1). Lineage (GTDB taxonomy): Bacteria > Pseudomonadota > Alphaproteobacteria > Reyranellales > Reyranellaceae > Reyranella. The sequence continues at coordinate 12,520 of CANIRG010000135.1, forward strand.
CGAGCGCGACTTCCTCAATTCCGGCAGCGAGCCGCGCCGCCGCGCCGGCCGGCTGATGCGCCTCACCAAGTCGCCGACCCCAATCCAGCGCATCGGCCACGGCGTGCTGTCGACGCCCAGGGTCAAGGAGACCGTGGCGTGGTTCCGCGAGGCGCTGGGCATGATCCGCTCCGACGACGTCTATGTCGGGGAGAAGGAGAACATCATCGGCTCCTTCAACCGCCTCGACCGAGGTGACGACTATGTCGACCATCATGTGCTGTTCTGCGTGCACAACGAGAAGACCGGCCTGAACCACGTCTCCTACGAGGCGCACGACATCGACGCCATCTTCCAGGACCATCAGTATCTCAAGGCCCTGGGCAAGTACGACCATATGTGGGGCATCGGTCGCCACCTGCTGGGCAGCCAGGTCTACGACTACTGGTCCGACCCCTGGGGCCGCGTGCACGAGCGCTGGGCCGACACCGACCGGCTGAACGCGACCAACGGCGGCAACCTCGTGAGCGCCGAGGAAGGATTCCAGTCGCAATGGGGCGAGCGGCCACCGGAGCGGTTTTTGGGTCACGCGAGTCCGTAGCTGGGGGCGCGCCACTCCAGTGGCGCGATCTTCTCTGACGCCAGCAAAGACGCGCGACTGGAGTCGCGCGCCCCCAGCGCTGAACTTGCGCCTGGGTGCTTCATCGTCTGGGCCGCGTCTCGGGCAGGCCGTGGGCCTGGGCGGGCGACATGCCGATCTCGTCGTCGATTTCCGTCGCCCTGTCCTTGCCAGCCGAGAGCGCGAGCCGGGCGCGAAGCTCGACCGAGCGCAACGCGCTCGGATGCGCGCCGTCGGCTTCGGCGTTTCGCTGGATGCGCTGAAGGTCGCGCAGCAGACCATCCTGGGTGACGACGACCGGGCCTTCGGTTTCCGATTTTTCGCGAAACGTACAAGATCCGTCCGCAAGTTCCTGATCCTGCTCGATATTCCGGTTCGTGCCGCGCAGCTTTCGCGAAGCATCGCGAATTCGCGAATCATCCGGACGTTCGTGCGCCGCGCGCGGCAGACGGCTCGGAGTCGGATGATCGATCTGCTGGTGCCGGTGCCAGCGGGTCACGCGCAGATAGTCGATATCATCGACCGTGTAGCGCTCGACGCAGCCTTCACATTCCAGCTCGTAGAGCCACGACATCAGGTAGATCGAGGCGTCGCAATCGGCGGGATAGAGCACGCTCGCCAGATCGTCGGGCGCCGCATGGCAGCGCCCCTCGTCGTCGACGATCGTCCACAGCAGGACGAACAGAAGTCGCGCTTCACGGCTGATACGGGCCATGCTGGGCGAGCGGGCAAAGTCGGGCTGGATGGTTCGGATGCGGGCCATGGGCATAGTATTGCGTATTACGCATTCTTAGTCAATTAAGAAGCGATAATAGCAATCACAGATTCGAGCGGACCGGGGGCTTGCAGCCCGCTCATATTCTTTGTCCTACCCTGCTCGGAGGAGCGCGCCACTTATAGGCGCTGCCTTTGCCAAGAAGCTCGCCCTGAGG
>CANIRG010000136.1 GCA_947469635.1 Rhodospirillales bacterium
ACCATCGGCGGCAATATCGGCACCGCCTCGCCGATCGGCGACATGCCGCCGGTGCTGCTGGCGTTGGAGGCGAGCCTGAAGCTGGTCTCGGTGCGCGGCGTGCGCGACCTGCCGCTGGAAGACTTCTTCCTCGACTATCGCAAGACGGCGCTCGCGCCCGACGAGGTGATCCAGAGCATCTCGATGCCCAAGCTGTGGGAGGGCGAGAGCTTCCATTGCGACAAGGTGAGCAAGCGGCGCGACCAGGATATTTCTACTGTTGCCGGCGCCTATCGTGTGCGCATCAGGAATGGAAAGCTGGAAGATGTGCGTATCGCATTCGGTGGCATGTCTGCCATCCCGAAGCGTGCCAGCAATACCGAATCAGAATGGTTAAGGTTGGGTTTTCACTCTGCTCTGTGGGAGCTTGCTAAGGATTACCAACCAATCGATGACTGGCGTGGGAGTGCCGCCTATCGGCTAAAGGTTGCAGCTAATCTGCTGCGCCGCGTAGCGTGGCGCCTGGTTGACCCACAAACACCTATCGACTTGGAAGTGCTGTGAAGGGTGGCGTTCACACCTCGCAGCGCCATGACAGCGCGCTGAAGCACGTCACCGGCCAGGCGATCTATATCGACGACATGGCCGAGCCGGCCGGCACGCTGCATGCGGCGCTGGTGCTGAGCCCCATCGCGCATGGCCGCTTGAAGAAGGTCGAGGTGCCGCCGTCGGCCGGCGTCGTGGCGGTGCTGGGGCCGAACGACATCCCCGGCAAGAACGATGTCGGCGCTGTCGGTCCCGGCGAGCCGCTGTTCGCGACCGATCGCGTCTTCTATGCCGGCCAACCCTTGATGATGGTGGTCGCCACGTCCCTTGACGCGGCGCGTCACGCCGCGGAGCGCGCCGTGATCGAGATCGACGCGGAACCCGCCATCCTCGACATCGAATCTGCGCTTGCCGCCAAGGCCTACGTACAGGCGCCGGCGACACTGCTGCGCGGCGATCCCGACGGAGCGATGGCGTCGGCGCCGCACAGGCTCTCGGCCGAGTTCACCGTCGGCGGGCAGGAGCATTTTTACCTCGAAGGCCAGATCGCCTTCGCCCTGCCGGGTGAGGATGGCGACATCCTCGTGCATTCCTCGACGCAGCATCCGACGGAGGTCCAGCATATCTGCGCCCGCCTGCTGGGCTGCGACTTCAATCGCGTCACCGCCGTCGTGCGCCGTCTCGGCGGCGGCTTCGGCGGCAAGGAGAGCAACGCCTCCTGGGTCGCGGGCGCTGCCGCCGTCGCCGCCAACCACACGGGCAAACCCGTAAAACTCCGCCTGCCGCGCGAAACAGACATGATCGCGACCGGCAAGCGGCATCCGTTCCTCTACCGCTACACCGTGGGCTTCGACGATGACGGCCGCGTGCTGGCTCTCGACGCGACGCTGGCGGCGGATGCAGGCTGGAGCCTCGACCTCACACCAGGCGTGGTGGCGCGCGCGATGACCCACACCGACAACGCCTACTGGATCCCGCACTTCCGCGCCACGGGCTACGCCTGCAAGACGCACAAGCAATCCAACACCGCGTTCCGTGGCTTCGGCGGGCCGCAGGGTGTCGTCGTCATGGAGGACGCGCTCGACCGCATCGCCGTCCATCTCGGCCGCGACGCCGACGAGCTGCGCGCGCTCAATTTTTATGACGAAGCCGGAGACGAGACCCCGTACGGCCAGAAGGTCGACGAGAACCATCTGCCGCGCGTCTGGGCCGAGGTGAAGCAGGGCGGCGAGATCGCGCGCCGCCGCGCCGAGATCGCTGAATTCAACAGGACCAGCCCGATTCTGAAGCGCGGGCTCGGCCTGTTCCCGCTGAAGTTCGGCATCTCCTTCAACATCCCGCACATGAACCAGGCTGGCGCGCTCGTTCATATCTACACCGACGGCTCGATCCGCCTGAACCACGGCGGCACCGAGATGGGCCAGGGCCTGTTCATCAAGATCGCCCAGGTCGTGGCCGAGGTCTTCAAGGTCGACATCGACCGCATCCGCCCCAGCGCCACCTCGACGGCCGAGGTGCCCAACACCTCGCCGACCGCGGCCTCGACGGGATCGGACCTCAACGGCTGGGCGGCCTTCGAGGCGGCGAACACGATCAAGCAGCGCATGATTGCCTTCGCCGCGGAGCATTTCGGCGTGGCCCCGAGCGATATCGAATTCGCCGACGGCAACGTCCGCATCGCCAAGCCGGGCAGCAACCAGGTGCTGAGCTTCGGCGAGCTGACAAAGCTCTGCTACCTCGGCCGCGTCTCGCTCTCCTCCACAGGCTACTACAAGACGCCGAAGATCCATTGGGACGGCGCGGCGATGAAGGGCCGGCCGTTCTTCTACTTCGCCTTCGGCGCGGCGGCGGCCGAGGTGGCGATCGATACGCTGACCGGCGAGAGTCGCGTGCTGCGCGCCGACCTGGTGCAGGACTGCGGCGCCTCGCTCAATCCCGCCATCGACCTCGGCCAGATCGAGGGCGCCTTCGTGCAGGGCCAGGGTTGGTTCACCTGCGAGGAGCTGTGGTGGGACAGCGAGGGCCGCCTGCGCACCGTCGGCCCCTCGACCTACAAGATCCCCGGAAGCCGCGATGCTCCCGCGATCTTCAACGTGAACATGCTCGCCAACGCCCCATCGCAGGAGGCCACGGTCTTCCGCTCCAAGGCCGTCGGCGAGCCGCCGCTGATGCTGGCGACCGCGGTGTGGACCGCGCTCAAGGACGCCATCGCCGCGGCCGGCGACGGCCGGACGTCGGTGCGATTGGATGCTCCGGCGACGCCCGAGCGGATTTTGGCGGCGCTGGCGAAGCTCGCTCCGTCCTCTTGATTCTGTCGGGTTCATGCCTCGCATTTAGAGCCCCCTCCCCTTCGCGGACTCCGCGAAGGGGAGGTGTCGGCGTCATACGCCGACGGAGGGGTCATGAGCGTCAAATGGAGCCCCTGACCCCTCCGCCCTCGTAGGACGAGGGCACCTCCCCGCGCTTCGCGCAGGGAGGAAAGGAGCTTAGGTGTACGAATGGGGTAGCATTGGAACGAAAGGGAGAATCATGAGCCGCTACTGGAGCCCGGTCGTCCACTCGTTGCGCCCCTACGTGCCCGGCGAGCAGCCGGCGATGGGGAGCGTGGTGAAGCTCAACACCAACGAGAACCCCTACGGGCCCTCGCCGCGGGTCGCCGCCGCCATCGCCGCGGAGGCGGGCGATGCCTTGCGCCTCTATCCCGATCCGGGCGCGGTGCGCCTGCGCGACGCCTTGGCGAAGCGGCATGGTGTCGACCGGGAGCAGGTCTTCGTCGGCAACGGCTCCGACGAGGTCCTGGCGCACACCTTCCAGGCGCTTCTCCGTCACGAGGCGCCGCTGCTGTTTCCCGACATCAGCTACAGTTTCTATCCGACCTATTGCGGGCTCTATGGCGTCGACTATCGGCAGGTCCCGCTCGATTCAGCGATGCGTATTCGCATCGCCGACTATCGGCAGCCCTGTGGGGCGATCATCCTGCCGAACCCAAACGCACCGACCGGCATCGCGCTGCCGCGCGCCGAGGTCGAGGCGCTGGTGGCGGAGCATCCGGATCAGGTCGTGGTGGTCGACGAAGCCTATGTCGACTTCGGGGCTGAGAGCGCCATCCCGCTGGTGCGGTCCTTTCCCAACCTGCTGGTGATCCAGACCTTCTCCAAGTCGCGTTCGCTCGCCGGCCTGCGCGTGGGCTTTGCCATCGGCCAACGTCCGCTCGTCGAGGCACTGGAGCGCGTCAAGGACAGCTTCAACTCCTATCCGCTCGGCCGTCCTGCCCTGGCGGGTGCCGTCGCGGCGCTGGAGGACGAGGCGTGGTTCGAGCATAACCGAGACCTCATCGTCGCCAGCCGCCGACGCCTCGCCGAGGCGCTGCTCGGGCTCGGCTTCGAGGTGCTGCCCTCGGCCGCAAACTTCCTGTTCGTCCGCCACCCCGGCAGCTCTGGCGCCAAGCTCGCCGCCGAGCTGCGCAGCCGCGCCATTCTCGTGCGCCATTTCACCGGGGAGCGGACCGCCGATTTCCTCCGCATCAGCATCGGCACGGAGGCCGACAACGATCGAGTGATCGAGGTTCTTCGTTTGCTCGTCCGATGAGCAAATTTCGCAGGGATGCGCCGCGATTGTGCCAAGCGATGGGCCTTGTTAGCTAGTCTCTGACAATTTGGGAGGGTTCCAATGGACGTACGTATGGACGGCCGCGTGGCCGTGATCACCGGTGGCAGCACCGGTCTTGGCCTCGCAATGGCCAAGGAATTCGCGGCCTCGGGTGCGTCGGTGGCGATGCTGGCGCGCAAGGCCGATGCGCTCGCCTCGGCCAAGGCCGAGGTGCAGAAGGCCGCCGGCAAGACCAACGCCAAGGTCGAAGGCTATTCCTGCGACGTCTCCAAGGCGGCGCCGATCGCCGAGACCTGGAAGAAGATCGAGGCCGACTTCGGCAAGGTCGACATCGTCGTCAACAACGCCGGCATCAGCCACGCCAAGGCCTTCGACACCGTCACCGACGAGGACTGGCAGGGCGATCTCGACCTCAAGCTCTTCGCCGCCATCCGCCTCTGCCGGCTCGCCTTCCCGGGCATGCGCGAGCGCAAATGGGGCCGCGTCGTCAACGTGCTCAACATCGGCGCCAAGGCCCCGGGCGCCAACTCGACGCCGACCAGCGTCAGCCGCGCCGCCGGCCTCGCCCTCACCAAGGCGATGAGCCAGGAGAACGCGCAGCACGGCATCCTCGTGAACGCCATGCTGGTCGGCCTGATCGAGAGCGACCAGTGGCAGCGCCGCCACAAGACCGCGGCCGGCGAGGGCAAGACCTACGAGGAGTTCCTGGCCGGCATGGCCAAGGGCCGCATCCCGATCGGCCGCATGGGCAAGCCTGAGGAGTTCGCCCGCATGGCCTGCTTCCTCTGCTCCGATGCCGGCTCCTTCGTGACCGGCGTCGCCATCAACGTCGACGGTGGCGCGAGCCCGGTGGTCTAGCCGGCATTCATGTTCCTCTCCCCCCCCTTGGGGGAGAGGCTAGGTGAGGGGGCTCGCGGACACTTAAGATCCCTCGTTAATGCGAGGGATCTTTGCGCTCACGCCGCATAGCGCACTTCGTCCAGAGCCTGTGATCGCAGACGCGGCTCGAGAGCCTGCGGCGTCGTCAGATCGACGGGACGGCCGAGAATTTCAGCCAGCCGCTCGCGCAGCGAGTCGAACTCGAAGAGATCGGGGACAGTGTCGAACTCGACGAGAATGTCGACGTCACTCTCCGGTACGGCTTCGCCGCGCGCGATGGATCCAAAGACGCCAAGACGACGCACACCGGCGGCAGTAAGCTCGGCCTGGTGGGCCGCGATGCGTTCGAAGAGTTCCGCTTCTATTATAGGTAATGCGGCGGCGACAGATTGCACGTGGAACGAGCACGCTGATAAGCTCCAGCGATGGTCGAGCCAAGGAGGGATGCTGGCGAGAGAGCTTCGCGCCGAAGCCAATTCGACGCGCTTTGGGCTGTCTATGAGCGCTTCAATGCGGAGCTTCTGAAGTGTGGCGATCCGCACGCGGTCGAACTCGCGCAAGGCTGGATCATGGCAAAGGCGAAGTACGCCGAATGGGTAGATCTCAAAGCGAAGGTCCCGCGTTCTTCTATCGCTACAGGGCTGAAACAAGGCCTGCGGGAAACGCCGAGGATACTTCATGGCTTTCCCGATCCAATTCGGGAGCATTTGCTGAAGGCCTTTCAACGAATCCTTCTGGAAGAAGCACCAGACTTCTTTCCTGACGAGGGCAACAAGCTCGTAGGGATTGTGAAGCGTGGGCGCATACGGAACGAGGACGAATATTACTTGGTGCGCCATCGCGCTGACGAAATCGAAGGTCGCGTCGCCCATGAAGACGAAGTAGCTGTGCTTCTCCGGCTATTGGACGGTTACGAAGGCGTGCGTTGACGGTGATGACTACGCAGCCTCGCCGCTTCATCCTCCAGGCGCGCGATCCCAAACACGGAAGCCCGGTCTTCGAGGCGCTGTTTGTCGTGGAGCGATTGGAAGAGCTCCGTAGCTTGCTCGGTTCCGCCGCCGCCGAAGATCCGGACCTGGAGATGTTCTACACGCTGGAGCCGAGCGAAGTCGCCGCCATCGGTCGCCACTTCGACGTCCCTTTCCAGCCGGGCGGGCGCGAGACTTCGCTCTATCAATGGACCGGGCTTCGCGAGATTCCCTACCTCGTTCACACCGGTTACGAGTTGGTGCTGATGCTCGAGGGCAGAAAGCAGTTCGCGCGGATGGGCGGGGAATATCCGCCGATGAGGCATGAGGGTGAAGACCGTTTCGACCGCTATGTCGCGCAAGGGCTGCTGCACAAGGAAGTGGAGATCGCGCCATTCGACGAACCACATCGTATGGCGCGCGGCCAGGTGTTCGAAGGCATCCGAACCGTCTACTACACGCGCATGGGCGAAGAATGGCGCATCCCGGCATGGAAGCTCGTTTCGAAGGCTTCTCGAAAATCCGGTTGGAACGAGGACTTCGAGCGTCTGGAAGGCATGCTGTTCGGATACGAGGAATGGCAGAACGACTGGTGGGTCGAGCATCTTCGCAAGAGGCGGAGCAAGTTCGGGACCCTGCTCGTCTATCTTGCCGTTACTTCATCCGATCTGGCGGGAATCGAAAGCGCCGGTTATCGCTCGCTTCCTACGACCACACAGCCCCTCAACCTCGTGAGCGCCTTCGAGGAGGAGCAGGACGACGAAGGTCCTCGCCAGCTGACGTACGCGACCGATGCCGTCGCGCTCGTTAGGTTCAGGGTGAAGGCGCTGCCTTTCCTTGAATTGGTAAGCGAGAAGCAGCAGCGGTTTCACGAGTTGCCGTCGGAGCGCATCAAGGATCTGAACCGGCTGATCGTCGAGGACATCGAGATTGTGATCAAGGCCTGACGCTTGAGCCTGTCAGGGCAAGCATGGCTCCGACGGGATTGACAAACGATGCGATTATCGCAATAGTGCTGAACATGATTCGGCTGCTGCCCCGCCTTGGTCACTCTTTTGGACCGCGCGCATCAAAGAGCGGAGGTTACACCGCTCGGCGCGCGCTCATGAGCTTGAGCGCGCAGGATGCGCGCGGTCCGGAAGACACGATCTTGAGAATCGCGAATTCGCGAAGCTTCGCGAAAGCGAAATGCTAGGGCGCACAAAGCTCAGTATTGGCAAGGGCTTGCGGGCCGGTCTTGGGTGTTTCGCGAAAAACTCCAGAGGAAATGACGCCGTGTCTCATGAGGCTCATGACTCTCATGAGCCTCATGAGGAATCTCCTGAAAGCTCGCCGGCTCAGCCTTATGCGGGATTCCTCATGAGGAACGTTTTTGAAAGGTCAGCGCAGGGGCTCGAGGATGCTCACGTAGTTCGCCACCGCCGCGCCACCCATGTTGAAGACGCCGCCGAGGCGGGCCTTTGGGAGCTGGAGCGCGCCCGGCGCCGTGCCGTTGAGCTGCATTGCGGTCATCACATGCATGCTGACGCCGGTGGCGCCTACAGGATGGCCCTTGGCCTTGAGGCCGCCCGAGACATTGACCGGCAGCTTGCCGTCTCGCTCGACCCAGCCCTCGTGGATGGCGCGCTCGCCCTCGCCCGGGGCGGTGAGGCCCATGGCCTCGTACTCGATCAGCTCGGCCGAGGTGAAGCAGTCGTGGCTCTCGACGAAGGAGAGGTCGAGCAGGTCGAGCTTGGCCGAGGCCAGCGCCCGCTGCCAGGCGAGCTGCGGGCCCTCGAACTTGATGATGTCGCGCTTGCTCATGGGCAGGAAGTCGTTGACGTGCTCGGCGGCGCGGAAGGCGATCGCCTGCTTCATGCCGAGCGCCGTGGAGACGTCGGTCAGGATCACCGCGGCGGCGCCGTCGGTCACCGGGGAGCAGTCGGTGCGCTTCAGCGGGCCGGCCACGAACGGGTTCTTGTCCGAGGGGTTGCGGCAGAACTCGTAGGCGAACTCGCGCTGGAAATGCGCGAAGGGATTTTTTACGCCGTTCTTGTGGGCCTTGACCGCGATCTTGGCCAAGGCGTCGGACTTGTCGCCGTAGCGCTGGAAATAGGCCGAGGTGATCTTGCCGAAGATGCCGGCGAAGCCCGCCTCGATCTCGGCCTCCTCGGCCACGTAGCTCGCCTTGATCAGCACCTCGCCCGCCTGCGTGCTGTTGAGCTCGGTCATCTTCTCGACACCCACCACCAGCACGAAGCGCGCGCGGCCGGCGGCCAGCGTGTTCAGGCCCATGTGGATAGCGGCCGAGCCGGTGGCGCAGGCGTTCTCGACGCGCGTGCTGGGCTTGAAGCGCAGGTCGGGATGGGCCTGCAGCGGCAGCGAGGAGTGGAACTCCTGGCGCACGAAGCCGCCGTTCATGTTGCCGACATAGATCACGTCGACGTCGCGCGGCTCGATGCCGGCATGGGCGATGGCCTCGGTCGCGGCTTTCACGACCAGCGATTCGCTGGTCTCGCCGTCGAGCTTGCCGAACTTGCCGTGGGACCAACCGACGATGCAGGCCGTCATCGAACTCTCCTCGCTCTGTGCAGCTACACTTATATAGGCGCCGGCGGCTCGCAAACACGCTGCGTATTTTATATTGCGATTGACTCGCAATTGCATAACATGGCGCCCATGGAACACAGAACCTGCGGCCGTCCCAACTGTGCCTGTTCATTGCCGATCAGCGAGCGCTTCGTGCTCTGGGCGCTGCGCCAGTGGCAATGCGAGCGCGCCCTGCCGAATGAGGGCTCGATCCTCCACCAGGGTTTCAAGACAGCCGGCCTCTTGGCGGCGCTGCCCGATTTCGCCATCGCCATGGATGCCTTTCTGTTCGGCGCGCGGCGGGCGATCCACATCCACCTGCCGACCTGCGCCCAGGTGAGCGGCGACGAGGCGGTGCTGGTCGCTCTCTGCGGCCTGGCGCAGGGCGACTATGATGGCCCGCTCGTGGCTTCGCTCGACGTGCTGATGGCGCCGACGGCGTCGCGGGTGGCGGCCGAGCGGCTGAAGGCTTTCGCGGTGGCCCTGGCTGACAGCGGCCTGCGCCTGTCGCCGCCGGCCGGCGAGTCAGGCGCGAGGCTGCACTGACATGCGCACTCCCGAAGATGCCCCCGCCCGTCTAGCCGATCTGCAACGCGCCATGCAGCTGATCGCCGAAGCCGTCGACGGCCTGCCCGAGGAATGCCGCGACCTCGCCGGCAATGCCCTGCTCAATGTCGCAGCCGAGGCGGTGGCGCGCGATGTCGGCACGGCCGAGGCCGGCCGCATCTTCTCCCGCCTCGCCGACCATCTCGGCGCGGGCCGTCAGCCGCCGATGAGCGGCGCGGTCTCGCTGTCGGGCTTCGACGCTTGAGGGTCGGCTAGATCTCGATGCGGCTGCCCAGCTCGACCACGCGGTTGGCGGGGAGCTGGAAGAAGTCGCCGGCGTTGGACGCGAGGCGTGCCAGCACCAGGAACAGCTTTTCCTGCCAGCGCGGCAGCAACGGCCGGTTGGCCTCGACGAAGCTGTTGCGGCCGACGAAGTAGGAGGTGCGCATCGGGTCGAACGGCACGCCGCGCTCGGCCAGGGGCGCCAGGTCACGCGGCACGTCGGGCTGCTCCATGAAGCCGTAGCGCAGGATCACGTGATGGACGCCCTTGCCCAGGTGCGTGACCTGGGCGCGGGCATTGGGCGGGACGTAGGGCTCGTCCGGCACCTGCACGGTGAGCAGCACCACCTGCTCGTGCAGCACCTCGTTGTGCTTGAGATTGTGCAGCAGGCAGTTGGGCGCGTTGCCGCTGAAGGCGGTGAGATAGACGGCGGTGCCCTGCGGCCGGTGCACGCGGCTGGGGTTGATGCTGCTGAGCAGCGTCTCCATCGGCAGCGAGCCTTCCTGCTCGCGCATCGCCACGGCGTTGCGGCCCTTCATCCAGGTCCACAGCGCGGTGAAGATCAGCGTGGCGAAAGCCAGCGGCACCCAGCCGCCTTCCAGGAACTTCAGCATGTTGGACGAGATCAGCGTGATGTCGACGAGGGCGATGCTGCCGAACACCGCGACCGCGGGCACCCAGCCCCACTTCCAGACGCTGACGGCCATGGCGAACACGAGGATCGTATCGATCAGCATGGTGCCGGTGACCGCGATGCCATAAGCCGCCGCGAGGTTGGTCGACGACTTGAAGGCCAGCACCAGCGCCACGACACCGACCAGCTGCAGCCAGTTCACCGCCGGCACATAGATCTGGCCGAATTCGCTGGCCGAGGTGTGCAGGATCTTTACGCGCGGGCAGAGGCCGAGCAGGGCGGCCTGCTGGGCCATCGAGAAGGCGCCCGAGATGGTGGCCTGCGAGGCGATGACCGAAGCCAGGGTGGCGAGCGCGATCATCGGATAGAGCGCCCATTCGGGTGCCAGCCGGAAAAAGGGGTTCTCCATCGCCGTCGGGTCGGTGAGCAGCAGCCCGCCCTGGCCATAGTAGTTGGCCAGCAGCGACGGCAGGACGATGACCAGCCAGGCGAAGCGGATGGGGCGGCGGCCGAAATGGCCCATGTCGGCGTAGAGCGCCTCGGCACCGGTGACCGCGAGCGTGACGGCGCCCAGCGCCACGAAGGCCACGATGCCGTGGCGCAGCATGAAGTTGATGGCGTAGTGCGGCGACAGCGCGGCCAGCACCTCGGGCGTCTGGATGATCTGCCGGACGCCAAGCACGAACAGGATGATGAACCAGACCAGCGTGACGGGGCCGAACAGCCGGCCGACCCGGCCGGTGCCGAACTTCTGGACGGCGAACAGCGCCACCAGCACGCAGAGCGCGATCGGCACGATCAGCGGCTCGAGGGCGGGCGAGGCCACCTTGAGGCCCTCGACGGCGCCCAGCACCGTCACGGCCGGCGTCAGCAGGCAGTCGCCGTAGAACAGGGCGGCGCCCGCCATGCCCAGCACGAGATAGATGTTGCGCCGGCGCGGCGACAGCTCGGAGCGGCGCGACACCAGCGCCATCAGCGCCAGCACGCCGCCCTCGCCGCGATTGTCGGCGCGCATCACGACCAGCACGTATTTCAGCGTGACGATGACGATCAGCGCCCAGGTGATCAGCGACAGGATGCCGAGCACGTCGGCGGGCACCGGCTTCAGGCCCGTGAACTCGCTGAAACACTCTTTCACCGTGTAGAGCGGGCTGGTGCCGATGTCGCCGAAGACGACGCCGAGCGCGGCCAAAGTGAGGCCCGCCATGCGCTTTCGGCTCACCGGTGGGGGCGTTCCGTTTTCGGCCATGCTGGGGACGGTGCATTCCTCTGCGGCGCCCCGGCAACGGCAGGGGAGCGGCGCGCGGGTATTGCGCTCCCCCGGGGCGGGGTCAATGGGATTCTTGGCCGTCCGGACCCTTGATTTCGGGGGACTTCATAAGCCGGGGCTATGACGGGCGGTCGGCATCCCTCTCGAAACCCTATGGCGCGGCTCCAGATAATCGGCCTGCAACTGCCCAAAGGGAGCGGGTCGATGTTTTTGGAAATCGAGCAGACGGCTAAAGCCGAACCTCCGTCTACCGCCGCGATCGACGACGGGTCTTGCGCGGCGCGGGTCGATCGCATCATGGCGATGACGCATCTGCCGGCCACGGCCCATGTCGCGCTGATCGGCCATCACACATTGCCATCGCTGCTCGCCTTCCTCCGCCATGGCTGCGGCGCGGTACGGTGCCTGCGTCCCGACGCGCCCTCTCCCGACTGCGAAAGGACCTATCTCGCCTGGATCGTCGACGTCCAGAGCGACCGCGAGCTCGACGACGCCCTGCGCGCCGCGAGGCTCCGGGTGGGAAAGACTGGCCGCATCGTGGTCGAAGGCGGATGCCTCGACTGCGCCGACCTCAACGCGATCTACGCCCGCGCCGTGGCCTGCGGCCTCGAGATCGTGTCGTTCGACCACACCGCCAATCGTGCCGTGCTGGCCGCCCAATCGCCTCTTGCGATGGCCGCCTGAGGAGAGGTGTCATGAGTATTACGGACTTCCGACTTCACGGTTCGTGCGTCGCTCTGCCGACACCGTTTCGTTACGGCACCGTCGATATCCGCGCCCTCGAGGCGCTGTGCCATCGCCAGATCGAACACGGCACGACCGCTCTCGTGCCCTGCGGCACGACCGGCGAAGCGCCGTTGCTGACCGCCGACGAGCATCATCGGGTCGTGGCTGCGACCGTTGCCGCCGCTGCCGGCCGTGTGCCGGTCGTCGCAGGCGCTGGCAGCAACAACATTCAGACCGCCGTCGATCTCGCACGCGCGGCCGAGCAGGCTGGCGCCCAGGCGCTGCTGTGCGTCACGCCCTACTATCTCAAGCCGACCCAGGCCGGCCTGATGGCGCACTTCCAGGCGATCCACGATGCCGTCGGCATCCCGGTCGTCCTCTACGACGTGCCCTCGCGCACCGCCTGCCCGCTGGCCGACGTCACGATCAGACGCCTGTCGGAGCTGCCGCGCATCGTCGGGCTCAAGGATGCGACCGGCGATATCGCACGCGTCGCCAAGCTGCGCCGCCGTCTCGGCGATCGCTTCCTGCTGCTGTCCGGTGACGACGCGAGCCAGGCGGCGTTCCGCCTCGCCGGTGGCGACGGCTGCATCTCGGTCACGGCCAATGTGGCGCCCGCGCTCTGTGCCGCGCTCCAGGCCGCCTGCGACCGCGGCGACAGTGCCGCGATCAGGCATCTCGAAGGCGTGCTGGCGCCCTTGCATGCGGCGCTGTTCATCGAAGCCAATCCGATCCCGGTGAAGCGCGCCCTGCATCGCCTCGGCCTGATTGCCGACGGCCTGCGGTTGCCGCTGACGCCGCTCGGCCCGGTGGCCGACGCCCATCTGTCGGGGACTCTGCAGGCGGTGCGGCGGGCCGAAGAGGAAGAGGTCTCGCGCCTCACCTCCGGTCGCCCGTCGGCTCGACCGCGCGCGGCCTAGGAGAACGCCATGATCGCGAGCCGCGTTCACCTCCCCGAGCTCATCTCGGCCGCGACGCCGGCCTGAGTCGGGCGTTTGGTGAGGGCCATCCTGTGCCTGGCCGGCATCGTCTTCGTCGTGGTGGCGTTGCGCTATGGTCTGTATGACCATTTCCATGGCGATGGCCGGACGCTCACGAATTTGTGGGACGCCATCCGGCGGTAGACTGTAGCTGGCCCTCGGCCCCCTTCTACAGGTGAAGCCGAGGAGCCCCTTTCGACAGCGCGCACCAGACGACAGCAGCAGGGTCATGCGGCAAGCCCCCGCCGCATGACCCTCTTGGGTCGTTCAGAACGTCTTGGAGATCATGAAGATGGCACGAGCGTCGCAGTTGGCGGTGTTGCCGCAATCCACGCCGTGAACGCTGGTGTCGGTGTAGGCCAGGGTGAGATCGACGCCGTAGACGGTGGCGGTGATGCCGACCTGCCAATCCCAATAGTCGTTCCTGGAGATGCCATAGGCGATATTGCGCTCGACATACTGCGTGCCCAACGTGCCGAACGCCTTGAACGAGATGTCGTCATTGATACGGATGAAGGACAGCGGAACGACGGCCTGGGCCCACTTGTACCAGGCATGCCCGGTGTTGGCGAAGAATTGGGGGCTGTAGCGGACGGCGCCGGACAGCGCCACGGGACCGAAGTCGTAGCCGACGACCAGGCCGTACTCGTTGAAGTCGAGCTGGAGAAGCGAGTCGGCACCGACGTAGTTATAGCGAATGTAGCCGAGGTCGACGGTGAGCTTTTCGTTGAGCGCCTTGGCCCTGAAGCCGGCCGAGAGGTCGATCTCGGGGCTGGCGCCGGTGTTGGGGAAATTCACGTTGCTGCCCCAGGCCCCGATATAGGCGCTGACCGGCACGCTCTCGGCGAACGGCGCCGTCTCGTAGCCGAAGCTCGGCTGAAGGGCCGCCTGACGCTGCGTCTGCGAGATGCCGCGATAGGAATAATCCGTGACGCCGGCGAGAGTGGCGGTGAAGGTTCCGCCGAACGGACCCTTCCAGGTCGGCTTCTCCTTCGCCGGCTCGGCTTGCTGCGCACCGGCCGAGCCGATTGCACATATTGTGACCAACCCGATGCCCAT